>CAZMKO010000015.1:41775-45318 GCA_964566965.1 uncultured Rhodanobacteraceae bacterium | reverse complement strand
AAGATGTCCCCCGACGAGCGCCGCCGCGCGCGCGCCAACCACCGCGCCTACCGCCATCTCGATTCGCGCCAGCGCAAGCGCCTGCACCAGGCCTACGAACGTTTCAAAAAGCTGCCGACCAACGAGCAACGCCAGTTGCGCCAGCAATGGCACCAGCTGAGCCCCGATCAGCGCCGGCAGTGGATCCGCAACGGTGCCGACGGCAGCCTGCCATCACCGAACACCTCCGCCGGGCGACACTGACCCGCCCCGAAATCGCATGTCCCATGCGACAGCGGCACGTCGCGGCGGCAGCGGCAATGCTCACGCCCCGTCGAAACACACCGCGCCGTCACGCACCACGCACGTCGCCGTGACCAGTTCGTCGTCGGAAGCGGACACCAGCGCGCCGTCACGCACCAGAAGGCGCATGAAATTCATGAGGTTGCGGGCATACATTTCCGAAGCGTGACGCGCCGCACCGGCCGCCAGGTTCAAGGGGCCGATGAGGGTGCAGCCGGCGTGCTGCACCGTCCGGCCCGGCTCGGTCAGCTCGCAATTGCCGCCACTGCCGGCCGCCATGTCCACGATCAGCGCGCCCGGCTTCATGCCTTCGACCATGTCGCGGGTCACGATCCGCGGCGCCGCGCGGCCCGGCACCGCCGCTGTCGTCACCACCACGTCGACACGGCCCAGGTGCTCGCCC
This sequence comes from uncultured Rhodanobacteraceae bacterium, assembly GCA_964566965.1. Taxonomy (GTDB): domain Bacteria; phylum Pseudomonadota; class Gammaproteobacteria; order Xanthomonadales; family Rhodanobacteraceae; genus Oleiagrimonas. Next base: position 44,633 of record CAZMKO010000015.1, on the reverse strand, counting down.
AACGCCTGTTGTTGCGCGGCACGCTCCTGGTCCGTCAACTCGCGCGCGTAACCGCCGCTTCCGGCACCTTCCACTCCCAGCTCCAGGAATTTCGCGCCCAGCGACTGGACCTGCTCGCGGGTTTCCGGACGCACGTCGTAACCCTCCACCTGCGCCCCCAGACGCCGCGCGGTGGCGATCGCCTGCAACCCCGCCACGCCGGCGCCGATGACCAGCACGCGGGCCGGTCGCAGGGTTCCCGCCGCGGTGGTCAACATGGGGAAGATCTTCGGGCAGGCCGCGGCCGCCAGCAGCACGGCGCGATAACCGGCCACCGCGGCCTGCGAGCTGAGCACGTCCATCGCCTGGGCCCGGGTAATACGCGGCAACAGCTCCAGCGCGTAGGCGCGGATATCGGCGCCGGCCCATGTGCGCAGACGCTCGGCGGCGCCGTGCGGCGCCAACTGGCCGATCACCACCGCGCCGGGTTTCAACCGCTGCACGACGGCATCGGAGGGCGGCGCCACGCAACACAAGACATCGGCCCCGGCCAGTACCGCGTCGGCATCCTGCGGCTGCACGTCGGCGTAGGCCGCGTCGGGGAAGCCCGCATCCGCCCCGGCATCATGTTCCAGCCGGACCTCGATGTCGTCCTTGCGCAACTTCGCGGCCACCTCGGGCGTCACCGCGACCCGGTGCTCCCCGTCGGCCGTTTCGCGCAGGGCGGCAACACTGATCGTCATGGAACCCCTCCTCGGCTGTCGCCATCAGATTCTGCTATACACTGGTCGATCCGTACACGGCAAGATACCACCCCATGGCGCCGTGCAAGGAGTACGCATGAACACGAGCAATGCATTGCTTGAACAGGCGCGCGCAGCGCGCGAACACGCCTATGCCCCGTATTCGGGCTTCCGCGTCGGCGCCGCCGTGCGCAGTCACGACGGACGCATTTTCCAGGGCTGCAACGTCGAAAACGCTTCCTACGGCCTGACCACCTGCGCCGAACGCACGGCCTTGTGCGCCGCCATCGCCGCCGGCTGCCGGCCGGGCGACCTGGCACAGATCGCCGTCATCGGCGACACCGACGACCCCATCAGTCCCTGCGGCGCCTGCCGCCAGCTGATCCTCGAACTCGGCGGCCGCGACATCGAGGTGATCCTGGGCAATCTTGCCGGTGACGTGCAGCGCACCGGCACCGCGCAACTGCTGCCGGGCGCCTTCCACCTGGATGCCCGGGTACCGGCATGAGCGAGGCCATGGACTTCCTGGCCCGTCGCCTGTCGGTGCCGGCCCGCCAGCTCGGTGCTCCCGGTCCGGACACGGCCACCCTGCGACGCTTGCTCGGCATGGCCATCCGCGTGCCCGACCACGGCAAGCTGACGCCGTGGCGCCTGATCACCGTCGCGGGAGCGGACAAACGGGTATTGGGCGAACGCCTGGCCGAGTTGTTCGCGCGCAAGCACCCCGACAAGCCGGACGCGAAGAAGGAAAAAGAACGCAAACGCTACACCTGGGCCCCGTCGGTGGTCGTCGTGGTGGCACGCATCGACCCGGACAGCCGCATCCCGTCCCAGGAACAACTGCTATCGGCCGGATGCGTCGCCTACAACCTGCTGCTGGGCGCGCAGGCACTGGGGTTCGGTGCGCAGTGGCTGACCGGCTGGGCGGCCTACGACCGCGACGCCGCCACCGTGCTGGGGCTGGCAGCCGACGAGCGCGTGGTCGGTTTCGTACACATCGGCACCGCCACCCGCGAGATTCCGGAGCGCGCGCGCCCGGAGCTGGACAGCGTGGTCGACGCCTGGACGGCAACATGAAACCAACCCTGTACCTGGTCGACGCCAGTCTCTACGTGTTCCGTGCCTGGCACGCCATGCCCGGCGACTTCCTGGACCGCGACGGCCGCCCGGTCAGTGCCGTGCATGGATTCACGCGCTTCCTGTGCGAGCTGCTGGAAAAGGCCGATCCCAGCCATGTCATGGTCGCGTTCGACGGCTCGCTCACGTCCTCGTTCCGCAACGGCATCTACCCGCCGTACAAGGCCAACCGCGAACTGCCGCCGGCCGAGCTGGACCACCAGTTCGCGTTGTGCCGCCGGATGTCCGCCGCCATGGGCCTGACCACTCTCATCGACGATACCTACGAAGCCGACGACCTGATCGGCAGTGCCCTGTGGACGGCGCGCGCGCAGGACTTTCGCGGCGTGATCGTCTCCGCCGACAAGGATTTCGGCCAGTTGCTGGGCGAGCATGACGAGCAGTGGGACTACGCGCGCAACCGGCGCTGGGGACCGTCCGGCGTCCATGCCAAACTCGGCGTCCACCCGGCCCAGGTCGCCGACTACCTGGCCCTGTGCGGCGACAGCGTCGACAACATCCCCGGCGTGCCGGGCATCGGCGCCAAGACGGCCGCGGCCCTGCTGAGCCATTTCGGCAGCCTGGACGACCTGCTGGAACGCGTCGACGAGGTGGCGTTCCTGAGCCTGCGCGGCGCCAAGTCGTGCGCGGCCCGCCTGCGCCAGCACGCCGACGACGCCCGCCTGTTCCGGCGCCTGACCCGTATCGCGCTAGACGCGCCGGTGCCCGCGCAAACCGGCATGCACCAACGGCAGGCACCCGACCAGGACACCCTGGACACGCTCACCGACCACTTGCGCATGGGGCCGCTGACACGCGAGCGTCTGCGCAAACTGCACCGACAACCCGGCAACGAGGAAACGACATGGCCGACCACTGCGTGATTCCCGACGCCGACACCCCGGTGGACGTGTTGCACCGGGGCCGATGGTTGACGCTGAAGAAGCGCGGCGGGTGGGAATTCGTCGAACGCAACAACCCCGGCGGCGCGGTAATCATCATTGCCGTCACGCCCGCCGA
>CAZMKO010000015.1:0-41675 GCA_964566965.1 uncultured Rhodanobacteraceae bacterium | reverse complement strand
CCGGGCCGGCGCCTGGCTGATGCAAAAGGCCCGCGAGGGCTTCTCCATCGATCCCAAGCTGTTCGCGGGCCTGTGGCTGCTCGAGCACGACGAGCTGTTCTGAGCCCCGTAGAGGGAATCTCGAAAAACTCCCGATCATTTGTAGGAGCGGTGGAGGCCGCGATCACTCCGGCCGCAAGACACGCCATTTTCCGGCATTGCCGGTCGCGCCTCTCGAAAAACCGGTTTTTTTGGTGGGAGCGGCTTCAGCCGCGATGGCGAGATACCCGCAAGCACTGATCGCGGCGGAAGCCGCCCCCACAGATCGATGTCGGGTACCCGGTTTTTCGAGATCCCCTACAGCGGCCTTGATGAAAATCCAGGTTTCTCGAGGCGCGCCACAGGGAAGCCCGCCGGCATCAGCGGCCGGCGCGTTTCCAAGCGTGGACAACATACACGGCAGTCAGGACGGCCACGCCCAGCGCCACCGCCGCTTGCGCTGCGCTGGCGGCCAACCAGCTGACGCCGACCACCAGCGCCACCAGCGCCACGCCCACGGCAAGAGCGGGCATCACGCCGGCACGCCCGCCATGATGATGGCGTATCAGCAACCACGCCCCCAGTGCCGCCAACAGCACCGCGATCACACGCCACAGCCACGTGGCGCCCGGCGACTCGGGAAGGTCGGCATGGATGTCGGTGAGGGAACGCTCGCCCAACTGCACACTGAACCCCTGCCCGTCGGCGGCGTCGGTGGCCGGTACCAGATCGGAACCGCGCACGCGCGCGATCACGGTCACTTTTTCCATCGGCACGGCCTTCCAGCTCACGCGCAGGTCACCCAGCCGTGGATGCCGGGGGTCGGCGCTGGACAACAGCACGCCGTCCACCACCTGGAAACTGGCCTGAAGGTTCGGCGGCAGATCGTCGAACGACGGCTTGATACGGGCCGGCCCGCGCGGCAGCGCCTTCACAATGGCCGAACCCAGCACGAACCGCCCGAGGCGCACCTGACCGGCGCGGAAGGTCTCACCACGGAACGGAAATGGCGCCGTGTTGGCGTGGCCCTGCGGCTCGCGAAACGCGGAGGAGTCGACGGGACGGTCGACCCAGTCCTGCTCGTACACAACCCCCTGCCCATGCGCCACCTCGCGCCACTGGAACATGTCCACCACCCGCACCAGTTCGGCGCTGTCGGCGGACACCCCGAAGGTCGTGTCGAGCGGCCGCTGCTGCACCCGTGGCACGCCCGAAAGCTTCACCATCGAACCGTCCGCCACGCTGTCGGGAGCGGCATCGGACGGCAGCACGTTGACCGCGCCACCGTGCCGGGCAAGGCCCTGACTCCAGGCCACGGCGGCGCGCTCATGGACCATGGCCAGTCCCACGGCGACCAGCACCAGGACCAGGCCCGCCGTCAGGCCGACAATATGGTGCGATTTGTAGGACATGCGCCCTGCCTCCTGCCCGAACATGGAAAAGACCGGCCGGAAACGCGCCGGCACTGTGGATATTCAAGCACGAACGCGCCGGCAAATCCGGGCATGACCTACAACGTCGCCGCCGTCAGTACCGGCTGCACGTCGGTGGCCTTGTAGCGGCCACGCTCGTCGCGGGCCACCCGGGCCGCCGCACAGGCATGATCGTGGGTGAAGAACAGACGCGTATCGCGTTCCAGTTTGTCTTCCAGAAACCGGCGCTTTTCGTCGATGAGCTGTTCGGGATAGCGGTCGTAACCCATGGAAATGGGCAGATGCACCCACGGCCGGCCCGGAATCAGGTCGGCGCAGAACACCATGCCGCCGCGATCGTCCGCCCCACGAATTTCGGCCAGCATCAGGCCCGGTGTATGACCATGCGAATAGGTGAAACGCACCGCCTCGCCCAGCGCCGTGGAAAACTCGCCCTCCACCAGCTCCAGGCGACCACTGGCCTCGAGCATGTCGCACAGCCCCGGGATGAACGAGGCGCGATCGCGCGGATGCGGATCGCATGCACGCGCCCAGTGCTCGCGCCCGACCACGAAACGCGCGTTGGGAAACAGCAATTGCGGCGCCTGCCCCTCGCGCCAACTGGCCAACAGGCCGCCGGCGTGGTCGAAGTGCAAGTGCGACAGCACCACCACATCGATATCGGCATCGGCGACACCGGCTTCGGCCAGCGATTCCAGCAGCACGTGGCGGTCCTCGACCACACCGTAGCGCTCACGCAATTTGGGTTCGAAAAAGGCACCGATGCCGGTCTCGAACAACACCGTCTTGCCATCCAGGTCCTTGACCAGAAGGCAGCGGCAAGCCAGCGGAATGCGGTTGTCGGCATCCGGCGCGATCCAGCGCGACCACATGGCCCGCGGTGCGTTGCCGAACATGGCGCCGCCATCAAGTTTTTGCGAATTGCCCGCCATCGACCACAGTTGCATCACACACCGCCCGAAAGGAACACCCGGTCATCGTAACGCGACACTCCGCCGGTCACACGCCCCGCACCCGACGCGCGCTCACATGCCGTGCGGCAGGATCAGCATGGCATCGCCGTAGGAGAAGAACCGGTAGCGCTCGCGTACCGCGTGCCGGTAGGCATCAAGGATCAGCTCGCGCCCGGCCAGGGCCGACACCAGCATCACCAGCGTCGATTCGGGAAGGTGGAAGTTGGTCACCAGCCCGTCGATCGCGCGAAAGCGATAGCCCGGATAGATGAATATCTGCGTCTCGCCACTGAATGGCTGCAAGCGACCGTCGCGCCAGGCGCTTTCCAGCGAGCGGACCACGGTGGTGCCAACAGCGATGACGCGTCCGCCGGCGGCACGCGTCGCCTCCACGTTCTCCACCAGGCCGGCGCCCACCTGCAGCCATTCGCGATGCATGTGGTGGTCTTCGAGCCGTTCGGCACGCATCGGCTGAAATGTGCCGGCGCCCACGTGCAGGGTGACGCAGTCGGTCCGGATGCCGCGCTCGGCGAGAGTCTGCATGAGCGGCGCGTCGAAGTGCAGTCCGGCCGTCGGCGCGGCCACGGCACCAGCACGGCGCGCAAAAATGGTCTGGTAGCGCTCCTGGTCGTCCGCATCGTCGCCACGCTCGATGTAGGGCGGCAACGGCATGTGGCCGATCCGCACCAGCAAGGCTTCGAGCGGCTCGTCGGCGTGAAAGCGCAAACGGAAGAACTCGCCGTCGCGCCCCAGCACCTCGACCTCGGTGCCGTCATCGAGCAGCACCCGTCCGCCGCTACCCGGCTTCTTGCTGGCGCGAAGCTGCGCGCGCGCCTCGTGCGGGCCGGTGACACGCTCGATCAGTATCTCCACCGCGCCGCCGGTGGGCTTGCGCCCGAACAGGCGTGCCGGCAGCACGCGGGTGTCGTTGAACACCAGCAGGTCGCCCTCGCGCAACAGCTGCGGCAACTCACGAAACCGGCGGTCGTCCCAGCGACCGGCCGGCACGTCCAGGCACAGCAGGCGGCTGGCGCTACGCTCGGAAAGGGGCTTCTGCGCGATCAACTCGTGCGGAAGGTCGAAGTCGAAATCGGATTTTTTCAAGGTGGCGACCGGCTCGATGAAACGGGTCCCGTGCCTGACGGCAAGGGCAGCGCGCCATTGTAGACCCTACCGCCGGCCCGACCGCCCCTTCGGTTGATGACCTCAGTCGAGGTACAATGGTGGGCTTCCCACTCGCGTCGGTGATCCCGGCCTTCGGTGCGCGCACGACGTCGTACCGCCGAAGGCTGCGACCAACGCCGCTCGCATACCCGATTGTCCATGTCCGCACGGAGTGACCCATGACAACGCCACAGGCCGAACATCCCGAGCATTCCAGCATCCGCGTCGAAGGCAGCACCGACGCGCTGCCGGTCGCTCCGGCGCTGGGCCTGTCGCTGGACGCGGCGCGCATGCCGCGCAAATCCACCCTGGTCACCCGGCGTATCCTGCTGATCAGTGTCTTGTCGATCGGCCTGGGTGCGGCCGCCGCCGGCGTCGCGCAGCTGCTGATGCTGATGATCAACCTGATCACCGACATCACCTTCTACGGCACTATTTCCGACGTCATCGGGCCCGGTTCGCTGCCCGGCTCGGCGGTATTGTCGCCGGCCGGCAACCAGCTCGGCCCATGGGTCATTTTCATGCCGGCCATCGGCGGCCTGATGGCCGGCATCATGGCGCGCTGGGGTTCGCGCGCCATTCAAGGCCACGGCATCCCCGAGGCCATGGAGCAGATCCTGACCAACGAGTCGCGCATCAAACCGCGCCTGACCTGGCTGAAGCCGGTGTCCTCGGCCTTCGCCATCGGTACCGGCGGCCCGTTCGGCGCCGAGGGGCCGATCATCTCCACCGGCGGCGCCATGGGCTCGCTGGTCGGCCAGTTGCTGAACATGACCGCGCACGAGCGCAAGGTCCTGCTGGCCGCCGGCGCTGCAGCAGGCATGGCGGCGGTGTTCGGCGCACCCATAGCCTCGCTGGTGATGGCCGTGGAGCTGCTGCTGTTCGAACTGCGCCCACGTTCGCTGATTCCGGTGGCGCTGGCCGTGGTGACCGCCGTCGGCGTGCGTTACGCCTCTTTCGGCTCGGCCCCGGTATTTCCCATGCCCGACGTGCTTCAGCCCGGCGGTATGGCCCTGGGCAGCTACATCCTGGTCGGTGCGGTGGTCGGCTTTGCCAGCATCTGGGTCACCAAGGCCGTGTACCTGGTCGAGGACTTGTTTGAGAAACTGCCCATCCACTGGATGTGGTGGCCGGCACTGGGGGCCCTGGTCGCCGGTTTCATCGGCTGGATCGATCCGCGCACCCTGGGCGTGGGCTACGACAACATCGACGCGCTGGTGCAGGGCCACTTCGGCATCAGCGTGCTGATCTCCTTCGGCCTGCTGAAGTTTCTTTCCTGGGTGATCTCGCTGGGCAGCGGCACCTCGGGCGGCACGCTGGCGCCACTTTTCATGATCGGCGGCTCGCTGGGCGCGCTGATCGCCTACGGCCTGGCCGCAGCCTTCCCGGGTTTCGGCATCGACCCACGCATCGCTGCATTGGTGGGCATGGCCTCCATCTTCTCGGGATCGGCACGCGCCCTGCTGACGGCCATCGTGTTCGCCTTCGAGACCACGCGGCAACCGGCCACACTGCTGCCGCTGCTGGGCGGCTGCACGGCCGCCTACCTGATCTCGGCTCTCATCATGCGCAACACCATCATGACCGAGAAGATCAGCCGTCGTGGTGTGCGCGTACCCGACGAATACACCGCCGATTATCTCAACCAGGTCACCGTAGGCAAGGTCTGTGCGCGTGACGTGGTCAACTTCAAGACATCCGACGAACTTGGCGATATCCGCGGCTGGTTGAACTCGGGCCGCCCGGAAACCCGTCACCAGGGCTACCCGGTGGTCGACGACACCGGCCGCATTCGCGGCGTGGTCACGCGGCGCAACCTGTTGGATCCGGACTTGCCGCAGATTCGGCGCCTCGGCGACATCCTCAAGCGCGAACCGATCACGGTGTTCGAAACCCATACCCTGCGCGAAGCCGCCGACCACATGGTGGCCAACGGCGTGGGCCGCCTGATCGTGGTGGGCCACGCCGAGCCGCACCCCGTAATCGGCATCGTCACCCGTGGCGACATTCTGCGCGCGCATGCCCCCCGCCTGCGCGAGGCCACCGAGTCGAGTCGCCACATCCACCTGCGCCAGGCCATCCGCCGCCGTCACTCCCGCGCCGGCGTGACGCCGGGCGACCCTCCCGCGTCCTGACCGGAGATCCCGGCCCGGCGCCGTGCGGAACGGCTCCGGAACAGCTCTTTCGGCATGGGGCGACAGGCGCGGCCAGCAGTGCCAAAATAGCCCCATGATCGACGCCACCCGTTACCCCCGCCTGTCCGCCATCAGCACACCCGCCGACCTGCGCCGGCTTCCGGAGTCCGAGCTGCCGGCCATCGCGGACGAGTTGCGCGGCTACCTGATCGAATCGGTAGCCAGCTCCGGCGGGCACTTCGGTGCCGGCCTCGGCGTGGTGGAACTCACCGTGGCGCTGCATTGGCTATACGATACGCCGCTGGACCGCCTGGTCTGGGATGTCGGTCACCAGTGTTACCCGCACAAAATTCTCACCGGCCGCCGCGACCGCATTACCACTATCAAGAAAAAGGGCGGACTGGCACCGTTTCCGCACCGCGACGAAAGCGAGTACGACACATTTGGTGTCGGCCACTCCTCAACCTCCATCTCCGCCGCCCTGGGCATGGCCGTGGCCAACCGCCAGAAGGGCGACGACCGCAAGGTGGTGGCGGTGATCGGCGACGGCGCCATGACCGCCGGCATGGCTTTCGAGGCCATGAACCATGCTGGCGACGTACGCCCGGACATGCTGGTGATCCTCAACGACAACGGCATGTCGATCAGTGAGAACGTCGGCGCGATGACCCGCATGCTGGCGCGTATCCTGGCCAGCCGCCGCCTCAACCTGCTGCGCGAGCGCGCCAAGCGCGCCATTCCCAGCGAGTCGCTGGTGGGACGCTTCGCCAAACGCTGGGAAGAGCATGCCAAGGGCATGTTGGTGCCCTCGACGCTGTTCGAAGAACTCGGCTTCAACTACAGCGGCCCCATCGACGGCCACGACATGGGCGCACTGATCAAGTCCCTGCGCACCGTCAAGGACCTGCCCGGACCGCGCCTGCTGCACGTGGTCACCACCAAGGGCAAAGGCTACGAGCCGGCCGAAAAAGCCCAGATCGAATACCATGCCGTGGGTCCATTCGACCCCGCCGCCGGCGTGCACAAAAAATCGTCCAGCGGCAAGCCGCCCACCTACACGCAGGTATTTGGCGACTGGCTGTGTGACATGGCCGGGGCCGATCCACGGCTGTGCGGCATCACCCCGGCCATGCGCGAGGGGTCCGGCCTGGTGCGTTTTTCCCGCGAATACCCGGAGCGTTACCACGACGTCGCCATTGCCGAGCAGCATGCGGTGACGCTGGCCGCCGGCATGGCCTGCGAGGGAACCAAGCCGGTGGTGGCCATCTATTCCAGCTTCCTGCAACGGGCCTACGACCAGGCCATTCACGACGTGGCGCTGCAGAACCTGGACGTCACCTTCGCGATCGACCGCGCCGGTGTGGTCGGCCCCGACGGCGCCACCCACTGCGGCAGCTTCGACCTCACCTTCCTGCGTTGCCTGCCCAACATGGTGGTGATGGCACCGGCCGACGAGCACGAATGTCGCCTGATGCTGAGCACCGGCTTCCACCATCCGGGGCCGGCGGCGGTCCGCTACCCGCGCGGCACCGGCACGGGCGTGGCCATGGACGCTTCACTGGACACCCTGCCACTCGGCAAGGCCGAACGGCGCCGACGCGGCCACGGCCTGGCATTGCTGAGTTTCGGCGCCATGCTCGAGCCGGCTTCCCGACTGGCCGCCGAGCTGGACGCCAGCCTGGTCAACATGCGTTTCATCAAGCCGCTGGACGAGGACATGGTGCTGGAGCTGGCCCGCGACCACGATGCCTTCGTCACCCTGGAGGACAATGCCGTCGCCGGCGGTGCCGGCAGCGCCGTGGCCGAATGCCTGGCCGCCCACGGCATCGCCCTGCCCATCCTGCACCTGGGCCTGCCCGATGCATTCCTGGAGCACGGCAGTCGTGAGGAAGTCCTGGCCATGGCCGGCCTGGATATCGACAACCTGCGTCGCGCCATCCACGCCCGTTTCCCGCAGCACGTGGCGGCCAGCGCCAAAGCCGGGTGAATTTTTGAGGGATCGGGTGAGGATATGGCGGCGGCAAGCATCCTTTTGACGGCAAGCAATTCCGTCAGCGTCGTCCACCGCTGACCCGATCGCGCCCCTCGACATCCCGCGCCGTGAATACCTCGGCATAGCCGGCTGCCTCCAGCAAGGCACGCACCGCCGCACCCTGGTTCCAACCGTGTTCGAGCAATAGCCCGCCGTCGGTTTCCAGATGATCGCGCGCGTCGTGCACGATCCGCCGGATCGCCTCCAGTCCGTCCGCGCCGGAGGCCAGCGCCGCCGCCGGTTCGAAACGCAGATCGCCACGCACCAGATGCGGGTCGGAAGTCTCTATATAAGGCGGGTTGGACACCACCAGGTCGAAACGTGCCCGGCCCAGCGCCGCGCACCAGTCGCCCTGCACGAACCGTACCCGTTCCAGGCCATGTCGACGGGCGTTCTGCCGCGCCACGGTCAATGCCGCCGCCGAGGCATCGGTGGCCAGCACCCTCACCCGCGGTCGCTCGCGTGCCACCGCCAATGCGACCGCCCCGCTGCCGGTGCCGAGATCGGCCACGTCCAGTTCTTGCGCCGCCGGCAACCACGCCAGCGCCCGTTCCACCAGCAACTCCGTCTCGGGCCTCGGAATCAACGTATCCGGCGTCACATGCAGGTCCATGTCCCAGAATCCGCGTGAGCCGACGATATAGGCCACCGGCTCGCCGGCCCTCCGTCGCGCCACCAGTTCCCCGAATCGCGCCACCGCCTCCGCATCCAACTTGTCCGTGGCGTGTGCGAACAACCACGCCCGATCCACGTCCAACGCGTGCATCAGCAACCACTCGGCCTCATGGCGTTCACCAAGATGCATTGTCGCCGCCGCCAGCAGCTCGCGTGGCACGGGAGGAGAATCAAAAACCATGGTCATGGCGCAAGTGTAGCGGGCAACGGGACCTTGGGATGCACAACGCTCCCGGCGAATCTCCGGGCATGTGTCGTCATGTCATCTCACCTCCCGCAACCGTGATCCCCTGCGCATATTCTCCCGCGGACGACGCCTAGAATCATCCCTACATGCATTGAACCGGTACGGCCATGGACCGGATCCGGTGCCGGTTTCTTCAGGGGGCTTGAAGTGAAACCGAACAGTATCGGCATCACCACGGTGCCCGGCGCGACCGAAAGGCGGCTGCCGGACACGAACACCGCAACCCGCAACATCCGCGACACCTGGATGGCGGCCGGCATCTGTGCCGCCCTTACGATGATGGCCACGTGGATGTCCACGAACGGCATCCGCGTCGAGGACTTTTCCGCCTGGTCACTGCCCGGCTGGTGGCCGCTCGATGTGGCGCTGGTGGTCCTGCTGGCCGTCGGCATCGGTCGAAAAAGCCGTCTCTGCGCGGTTGCCATGCTGGGATATTTCCTGACATCACGCGGTGTTCTTCTATACCAGGACGGTTCGCCAGCGGGCATACTGCTCGCGCTGATGTTCGGCTACTGTTTCTGGCGTGGCGCCGTCGAAACATTCACCCGCGATCAACAACAAGACACGAAACCGTCCCCCGGACACATCGGCCTCCTGGCACTTTTCATGCCGCACAGGCATTGATTCGCGCCCGACACGCAAACGACAGCGAACCCATCGCATTTGGCCCTTCGGTTGTCCGACACCTGCCTTGGTGCATACACGCGCACAGGATTTCCACCTCCAGGCGGTGCCTCCCGACGGACGTCAATGTAGATGTGAAAAGCCCGGGCCGCCGCCGGCCCGGGCTTTTTCGTCACAGATGGGAGCTGACGGGTTACTTCAGGATGTCGTCCGGTTTCTGTTTCTGCTTCAGGGCCGCGCAAAGCAGCGTGGACTCGGTGGTCTGAGCCAGCCCGCGGTCGGCGCCGGGGAGGTCGCCCAGGCGTGGCGTGAAGAACGTGCGCGTGCGCTCGGCCTCGGCAGTGGAGCAGCCACCGCCCATGCGTGGCAGGTAGCCGGTGCCGAAGGTGCCAGTGCGATCGACCACCTTGTCGTAGTGCTTCACGAACCAGTTCCAGCTGGCGGTGCGGCTGGCGGCGTCATGACGATCCACGAACATCAGGCGGCCCATCTCGCCGACTTTGACATCCTTGGTGAGACCGAAGTCGCGTACGCGCTCGGCCTGCTCGCCCCTGGCCTGCCCCAGACCCTCCAGCATGGCGTTGCGCCAGGCCGGATTGGTGACGTGGGACAACTGCTGCATCAGGGTGTCGATAACCGGCTTGCCATGTACCTGCACCTCGGCCCCCAATGCCGCGCCCAGCAGATCGGAGTTGGCGGCATCGAAGTCGAGGTCGCCGTCGGCGTTCTTCTTCAGCACGGCATCGCCCTGCTTCAGCAGTGCCTTGCGCACTTCCGGCAGCTTCACCGTCAGACCCAGCAGGCTGGCGAGGGTGGAACGCATCTGCGTGTCGTCGCCGGATTCGCCCTTGCGCCGCTCGTAGCCGAGCTTTTCCAGGCGTGGCAGGTAGGCCTGCTTGACCATGTCGGCAAGGCGCGCCTTCTGGGCATCGGTCTCGGCCTGATGGCTCCAGATCCAGCGGAATGTGCCGAGCGGCGCCAGGGCCACGTCGACGGTCTTCGAGGCGGCCATGCTGGACATGCCCGCAAGTGCCTGCCCGGCATCAATCTCGCCACGGTGGAAGGCGGCATCCATGGCATCGGCATAAGCCAGCTGTTCGCCATCGTTGAGCTCGTCAAGATGTTTGCCCAGCTTCTCCAGGTCCGCATCGGCCATGCCGAAACGGTAATAGCCGTTGCCATCGGCATTGGGCATGTACCAGGCCGGACACTGGCCGCCTTCCAGGGTCATGCTGCCTTCGGGCTGGTCCAGCATCTCGCACTGGGTGCCGTGGTCCGAGCGCACGCATACCGGGATGCCCCAGATGCGGTTCGGATCGCCCTTGGAGCCCAGCGGCAGGTAGCGCTTCTGGGTCAGATGCAGGACCGGGTGCTCGCCGCTGCAGTCCAGACGCGTGGTGACTTCCGGCACGCCGCTCTGGTTGAGGAAGCTGGCGAAAGCCTTCTTGAAGCGTTCACCCTTGCCGGCCGCCTTGGCAATCGAATCGATCAAGTCGTTGGCATTGGCGTTGGCATGCTTGTATTTCTGGATATAGGCACGCATGCCGTCGCGGAAGGTATCCTCGCCCACATAATTTTCGAACATGCCGAGTACGGCGGCACCCTTCTGGTAGGTGATGCCGTCGAAGGCGGTCTGGATGTCGCCGTTGCCGGTGATCGGCTGACGGATCATGCGCGCGCTGACCAGGCTGTCATTGGCCATGGCACCCTGGCCGCCCTGGATGCGAGCGAGGTCGGTACGGTATTCGGGATGCAGCTTCATCGCCACTTTCTGCTGCATCCAGGTGGCGAAGGACTCGTTCAGCCACAGGTCGTTCCACCAGTCGGTGGTGACGGTGTCGCCGGTCCACATGTGCGCCAACTCATGCGCGGTCACGTTGAAGGCGCCACGCACGTAACGCTGCGCCGAATCGGGCTTGAGTTGCAACAGGAAGTCGCGGAAGGTGACGAAGCCGGGATTTTCCATGGCCCCGGCGGAGAAGTCCGGCACCGCGGCCAGATCCAGTTTGCCGAACGGATAACCGAAGGCGTAGTAGTTCTCCATGAAATGGATGATCGCCGGCGTCTGGTCGAGGATCCAGTCCATGTACTTGGCCTTGCCCTTGGCCGCCACGCCACGCAGCTTGACCGGTTCGCTGCGGTACTTGTCCGGTTTGATGTCCGGGCCCGCGTTGACGCTCCACGGTCCCACGGCATAGGCCACCAGGTAGCTCGGAAGCGGCTGGGTGGTGGCAAAGGTCAGGGTTTTCCAGCCGTCGCCGTTGTCGACCTTTTTGGTGATCCCGGTGTTGGCAAAGCCCTTGTCGGCCTCGGGAATGGTCAGGGTGATGTCGTACGGCGTCTTGAAGCCGGGCTCGTCGAAGCTCGGAAACGCGAAGCGCGCGCTGATCGGCTCCATCTGCGTCATCACGTACGGCTCGCCACCGCTGACCACCTTGTACAGGCCTTCCAGACGCTGGTTGTACGGCGCGTGGAACTTGAAATGGAGCTTGATTTCCTGGGCCGGCAGCTCCGTGCCGAAATCGACCCGTACCACACCGGCCTTGGGTGCGGCCTCGACATACTTGGCCTGATGCACCTTGCCCTTGGCGTCGGTGACGGTGACGTCGGCCACCTTCAGGTCACGGCCGTGCAGCCACACGTGGTCTGACGCTTTTTTCAGGTTCACCTTGATATCGGTGGTGCCGTCGAAGCCCGACTCGGACGGATCCACATGCAGATCCAGCGCGTAGGACTGCGGCACCGCCCACTCCGGCAGACGCTCGAGAGGGGGCTTGGTGCCAGTGTCGGCGGCCAGCGCGGTAGTGCAGCAGGCCGCCATCGCGGTCAGGGCGAATGCCATGGTGCAAGCAGTGCGTCGCATGTCGGGTCCACTCCGGATCGGTTGCTTCAAAGCGCCCACGCTAGAAGCCGCGTCGCCGGGCCGGGAGTGCCAAAAGGCATGTATGGCGCTGCGGCCAAGTTGCTACACTGCCGACTCCGGCCCGCTCCATCCCTATGCAAGACCATGTCCGACTCCCGTGATCGCGCCGCCGACCGGCCACTCAAAGTTGCCGTTCTCGAAGATGACGACGCGCTGCGCGAAGACATCCTGATCCCGACGCTGGTCGATTACGGATTCCACGTCAACGGCGCGCGCACGGCACGGGAGTTGTACCGGCTGATGCTGGACCGCCGTTTCGACCTCGTGGTGCTGGACCTGGGACTCCCCGACGAAGACGGCATCAGCGTTGCCAGCCACCTCCGCGAAACCGGGGACCTCGGTCTGGTGATGCTGACGGCAAGTCGCGAAAAACATGATCGCGTACGTGCACTCGAAGAGAGCGTGGACGCATTCCTGACCAAGCCGGTGGATCCCGACATTTTCGCCGCCACTCTGCACAGCGTGGCACGCCGCCTGCACCTGCATGCATCGTCATGCCCCTCCGAACCGGCGCTCCCCGGCGTGGCTCCGGCCCCGTGGCGGCTGGAAGCCAACGGTTGGCTGCTGGTGGCACCCGACGGACAATCCGTGGCACTGACCACGCCGGAACACGACCTGCTGTCCATGCTCATGCGCGACACCGATCAACCTGTCTCACGCGAGACACTGATTGGCGTACTGACCCGGAATGTTTACGACTTCGACCCGCACCGTCTGGAAATGATGGTTCACCGGTTGCGTCGCAAAGTGAAAAAGCAGGTCGGCCAGCCTTTGCCCCTTCTGACCGTACGCGGTGCCGGTTACCTGTTCGCGACAGAAAATTGATCGCCCCTCGGCCGGTCAGGTCGGGGAACCCAGCATGTCGTGCGCCGGCCCGGACGACGTGGCACCGTGCCGCGAAAACCCTGCGACGGGATCACGTGCGACGGCGTCGTCCCTCGTTTCGTCCATTGACACCCGTGGCAAGCGCACGCAAAACGTTGTGCCCTGATGCGGTTCGCTGTGCACGGTGATGTCGCCACCGGCACGCAAAATCACATCACGCGCAACTGACAGCCCCAAGCCGGTCCCCCGGTCACCGGGTTTCGTCGTGTAAAACGGCTCGAAAATATTGTCGAGATCCCATGCAGCGATTCCCACACCGTCATCCTGTACTTCCACGACCACACTGTCCGTGGCGTCCAAAGCAGCCCGAATGGTGAAACACCCTCCGTGCGGCATCGCATCACGCGCGTTGGACGCCATGCTCAACAACGTCAACTCAAAGCGCGAACGGTCGATGCGTACCTGCAACGGCGTATCGGGCAATTGCATTCGTACATGCACCCGGGAACCAAACAACTGGCGCAGCATCGGCTGCGTATCAGCCAACATCCCGCCCAATTCAATGCACTCCGGGCGCTCCATGTCATTTCTTCCAAAATCCAGCAACTTGCGGCTTATCCGTGATGCTCTTTCCGCCGCTTCGCGCATACCGCGTACAGCCGCGAGCAATGCCTCCACGCCTTCATCGGCCAACCGTTCGGCACGCATTGCATACCCGATAATCACGCTCAGCACGGTATCGAAATCGTGTGCCACACCACTGGCAGCGCGGCCCACCACTTCCATCTTCTGCGCATGCACAAGTTGCGCCCGTGCTTTCTCGCGCTCCGCCATTTCCCATTCCAGCTCGCGCGTCTTGCGCTGCGCCTCCGCAAGACTGCCCCGCAAGGTGGTCGCCGCGCGGTCGACGATGTATGCCATCAACAGATAGGAACCCGCGGTCGCGATAAAAATGCCGACCGACACCAGTGGGGGCACCGACCCCGGTGCGAATCCGGCAAGATTGCTCAACAGGCACAGAAAATAAATCGAAACCTGGACGCCGACGATCACCCGCAACGCGCCGCGGCCCAGCACCAACCCGCCCAGCGCCACGACCAGCAATGGATAAACCTGCATGGACATGTGGCCGACATCGATCACCACGTAGACCACGGACATGGCCAACATGATGGCGGCAATGAACAGCGACACCGCCCAGCGAAAATGGCCGCACCGGATCATCCACAATGCGACGCCTGCCATGCCGCACATCAAAGCACCAGTGCCCGCATCCACCGTCCAGGAACGTGTAGCCTGCCACTGTCCGTCAAACAGCAGCCCCAGGTACAACAACTTGTTGATCAGCACAAACACCACGAAGAAGAAAAGCAGAACCTGCACAAAAACTGCGTTGCGCCGATCCACCGGGTCCGTCACCGGGACCCCCTGCAACCAACCGGCAACACGGGTCTGCACTTTTTGCATCGTTTTCTCCCCAAAACGTCGAGCGGTCACGACATTCCCACCACCGAAAGCCGTGCTGGCATCCTGCCGGATATCGTGCACCCGCCGTCCAACGCGGGAAAATGCATGACAAAAACACATCCTCCCCCATCCCTGTCGCAGGCACGAATATCGCCACCGGCATGCTCGACAACGTCACGGACCACTGACAACCCCAGGCCGGTACCGCTGCCCGACGGTTTGGTGGTGAAGAACGGCTCGAAGATCCGATCCTCGTGATCCGGGGCGATGCCCTTTCCGGTATCGGCCAACTCGACCATGACACGCGGGCCTTCCCGATAAGCGTGCATGGTGAATATGCCACCATCAGACATCGCATCGCGGGCATTGGACGCCATGCTGAGAAATATCAGCTCCAGCTGTGCCCGGTCGATCAGTACCGGCAATGGCGCATCAGGTGTACGGCAGATTATCCGCACGCGGGCACCGAACAACTGGCGCAACATCGGTTGTACACCGCGCATCGCAACGCAGATATCCACCGGCGCCGCCTGTGTCGACTCGAATCGTGCAAAACGCAACAGGTTCCGGCTGACCATGGAAGCACGCTCGGCGGCGATCTGGATACCGTCCATCGCCTCCAGCAACTTCGCCGCCCCGCCATCGGCAAGGCGTTCGCGACGCGAGGTGTAGCCGAGGATCACGCTGAGCACGTTGTCGAAATCGTGCGCCACGCCACTGGCCACCTGCCCGACGACCTCCATCTTGCGCGCATGCAGAAGCTGCTCCTGGGCACGCTCGCGCTCAGCCATCTCCGTCTCCAGGCGCCGGCTTTTGGCGACGGCCTCGTCCAGACTTCGCCGCAGGGACCGCGTGGCGCAGTCGATGATGATGGCCATCAGCAGGTACGAACCGACGGTGGAGACGGTGATACCAACCACCGCGATGTCCGATACCGACGAATCGACAAAACCGACCAGGTTGCTGGTCATGCACAACAGGTAGCACCCCACCTGCACGCCCGCCACGACCCACAGGGCGCGCCGCCCCAACACCAGCCCGCCAAGGGCCACCAACATCAGTGGAAATACTTCGAAGGCGACAACGTAGATATCGACCAGGGCGTAGATGTAAGCACTGATCGCCAACACGGTGCCGAGGAATACCCACACCGCCTGCCGAAACCGCCCCGTGCGGATCATGCCCACCGCCACCAACGCGGCCACGCACATCAACACGTCCGTGGCCACGTCCGACGTCAAGTGCGGTCGCGCCGTCCAGTCGCCGCCGTAAACCGCCCACAGGTAAAGGGTCTTGTTGATGGCGATGAACGCCACATAGAAAATCAGCAACCCCTGCACGAACGGCGCGTTGCGCCGGTCCAGCGGATCGGACACGGGGACATCCCGCAGCCACCGCAATACCGCTCGATAACTCACCCCGGTACTACCCCTACTGCCATCGGCTTCCCCCGCCGACGTTTCTACTCCACAAAGAATGCGTGAGCAAGCGTGAGCTTGCATGCGTGACTTTGCCCTCGGCCACGATCGATCCTCTCCGGCATCAATTTCAGGCTCGACCTGACTGATATTCCGGGGGGGAAACGGCAAACAACAACCATCGCCGAATTGGCGCATGTCGTTGTTTTGCTACGCATTGCGACCGAATCACATTGTGGGGAGAAGCATGAACAAGATTTACAGCAAGGTCTGGAGCACGTCGCTCAACGCGATCGTCGTGGCTTCGGAGCTGGCCCGCTGCGGCAGCAAAGGTGGCCGTCCGGCCGGTCGTCCCAGGCATGCGCTGATGCGCGGTCTGCTCGCCGCCGGCATCGGTCTCGCACTGGTTCCCGGCGTACATGCAGGGGTCTGCGAAGGTACATTCGCAAGTGGACACCAACCCACGGCCGTGGACGATGCCCTGGCATGCGGATCGGTCGCCGCGGCACTCGGTGAACATTCCACCGCCATCGGCAACCAGGCCCTGACCTCGGCCTTCGGGGCGAGCGCGCTGGGCTTCAAGGCCCAGGCCAGTGCCGACAATGCCGTCGCCCTCGGCAGCGGCTCGATTGCCGACCAGGCCGATACCGTGTCGGTGGGCAGCGCCGACAACGAACGCCGTATCGTCAACGTCGCCGCCGGTACCGATTCCACCGATGCCGTCAACAAGGGCCAGCTCGACGCCGTGGCAGACCAGGCCAGCGACGATATCGCCGAAGCCACGCGCTACTTCAAAGCCACCGCCGATGGCGACAATGGCGTCGATGCCGTCGCCGACGGCAACGGCAGCGCCGCGGTCGGCGCCGGAAGCCACGCCGCGGCCAACCATGCCACCGCGCTTGGCGCCAACAGTCAGGCCACGCAGATGTCGGCCACGGCCATCGGCGCCGATGCCGTCGCCGACGGCTTGTCCGCCACGACGATCGGTGCCGATGCGGTCGCCTCCGGAATCGGCAACGTGGCCATCGGAAGCCTGTCCAGTGCGGTCAGCGAAGGTGGCGCGTCCACTGCCGTGGGTACCTACGCCATGGCCGAAGGCGACGGCACCACCGCGCTTGGTGCCGAAGCCGCCGCCAGTGGGCCGGGTGCCACCGCGCTTGGTCGCCAGGCCATGACCAACGGTGAAGCGGCCACCGCCGTCGGCGTACGCAGCGGCGCCGCCGATTTCGCCACGGCCGTCGGCAACAACGCGGTCGCCGTCGGAACCTACAGCAACGCAGTCGGCGGCCAGGCGCAGGCCATCGGCAATTTCAGCACCAGCGTCGGCAGTTTCAGTGCGGCGGTGGGCAACCAGAGCGTGGCCATGGGCCAGTTCGCCGCAGCCACCAGCGACGGCAGCATCGCCATCGGCGGCCATGACTGGAACGATGCCAATGGCAATGGCCTGCCCGACCCGGGCGAAACCACTGTCGCGCAAGGCCAGGGTTCCATCGCCATGGGTTCACTGGCCAGCACCGACGCCGACCACAGCGTGGCCATCGGTGAAAATGCCATGACCAGCGGTACCGGCAGCACAACCGTCGGCACCGACAGTGCGGCGCTTGGCGAAGCCGCCACGGCGACCGGCAACCAGGCTCTAGCCTTGGCCGACTATGCCACCGCCAACGGCTCCGGCAGCCTGGCCGCCGGCATTGGGACCAGTGCCCTGGGCAGCGGTGCCGCGGCGCTTGGCGAATTTGCCACCGCGTCGGGTTTCGCCAGCACGGCCGTAGGCGATCACAGCTCCGCCTATGGTGAAAACGCCCAGGCCAATGCCGACTCCAGTGTGGCGTTCGGTACGGGCAGTGCCGCCAATGGAAACGCCAGCACGGCCGTGGGCGGCAATAGCCAGACCAACGGAATCAGCAGTGTGGCGATCGGTTTTGCCAGCCTGGCAGACGGTGGTCTGAGCGCCGCCCTGGGTTCGGGTTCGGAAGCAACCGGTCCATTCTCGACCGCGATGGGCAGCATGAGCCTCGCTGACGGTTGGCAGAGCAGTGCCGTGGGCAGCGGCGCATGGGCTAAAGGCATGTACGCCACTGCTGTTGGCGCAGGCAGCACAGCTGAAACCATGGGTACGTCACTCGGCACTTACAGCCAGGCCAGTGGCGTCTCCACAGCCCTTGGCTACCAATCTGTGGCCGGTAGCCTGCTTACCGACGATGACGGCAATCCGATCGGTGGCACCATCGGCACTGCCGTTGGCGCCCACGCCTCGGCACTTGGCAACAATGGCGTTTCTCTCGGCATCAACGCGCTGGCAGGCAAAGACATCGACAGCGTATCCGACGCCGCCGACACCACAGCAATCGGTACCGAAGCCTGGGCCACTGAAGACGGCGCCACCGTGCTTGGCTACAACAGCTATGCCCAAGCCGTGAATTCGACGGTCGTCGGTTCCAACGCCTGGGTCGCCAAGGATGCCGAAAACAGCGTCTCGCTGGGCGTGGAATCCCTGGCCGACCGCGCCAACACCGTGTCCGTGGGCGCCTCGCACGACTGGACCGACGCGGCCGGCGTGGAACACAAAGCCAACCAGCGCCAGATCACCAACGTCGCTGCCGGCACCGAGGACACCGATGCGGTGAACGTCGGCCAGCTGGAGAAAGTGACCGGCACTGCCACGCACTACCTGGCCGCCAACGGCAACGGAGATGGCAGCGACGACGCCGTTGCCGCCGGCGATTACGCCACGGCCGCGGGTTCGGCCAGTTTCGGCCTGGGCACCGGCTCCACGGCGCTGGGCAGCGGCGCCACGGCCGTGGGCGAGTTTTCCACTGCCACGGGCTACGCCAGTACTGCACTGGGCGACCACAGTGCCGCCTACGGCGAGAATGCCATGGCCGGCGATGACGCCGCGGTTGCCATGGGATACAACAGCCAGGCCAACGGCGGCAACAGCGTCGCCATCGGTGCCGACAGCGTCAGCAATGCGTCCAACGGCGTCGCGGTCGGCTGGAGCAGCCAGGCCGACGGCGCGTTCAGCGCCGCCATTGGCATGCAGGCGGCATCCCAGGGGCCGTTGTCGGTCGCCATGGGCGCCTTCTCCACCGCGGCCGGCTGGCAAAGCACCGCTTACGGCTCCAGCTCCTATGCCGACATCTACAGCACCGCATTGGGTTCGGGCGCCAACGCTCAGACCGCTTACGGTGTCGCCGTCGGCTACGGAAGCTCGGCGACCGGACAGGCCGGCGTCGCCGTGGGCAGCGTGGCCCAGTTCTTCGGTGGCGGCGCCCTCGCCGCCGGTGACTACGGCACGGCGCTGGGTGGCAGTGCTACCGCAACCGGCGTGTCTGCCACCGCTCTCGGCAGCAATACATTGGCCGGCACGGACGCCGACAGTGTCGGCCCTGCCGACTACACAACCGCCGTGGGTGGTGAAGCATGGGCCACCGAGGACGGCGCCACCGTGGTCGGCTACAACAGCTACGCCCAGGCCGTGAACTCGACGGTCGTCGGTTCCAACGCCTGGGTCACCAAGGACGCCGAAAACAGCGTCTCGCTGGGCGTGGAATCCCTGGCCGACCGTGCCAACACCGTGTCCGTGGGCGCCTCGCACGACTGGACCGACGCGGCCGGCGTGGAACACAGGGCCAACCAGCGCCAGATCACCAACGTCGCCGCCGGCACCGAGGATACCGATGCGGTCAACGTGAGCCAGCTTGAACAGGCCGCCGGTACCGCCAGCCATTATCTCGCCGCCAACGGAAGTGGCGACGGCAGCGACGATGCGCAGGCGACTGGTGACAACAGCACCGCGGTTGGGTCGGCCAGTCTGGCCATAGGCAACGGGGCGTCGGCCCTCGGCAGTGGCACCACGGCATTGGGCGAGTACAGCACCGCCATCGGCTACGACAGTGTAGCGCTGGACACCGACAGCATCGCCATCGGCAACACTGCACAAGCCAATGCCGCATCCACCATTGCGGTCGGGGCCAACAGCGAAAGCATGTACGCCGGAGGCGTCGCCATCGGGCCGGACAGTTTCAGCGAAGGACAGGCGGCTGTCTCGATCGGTGCGGGTAGCCATGCCGAAGGTGCGTTTGCGTCTGCTTACGGCATGAGCGCCGCCACCGACGGCATCTTTGCCACCGCGATGGGCGCCCAAGCCATGGCCCACGGCAACCAAAGCACCGCCATGGGTGCCGGGGCCTTTGCACAGGGCATGTATGCCGCATCATTCGGGTCGGGGAGCACGGCCGGCATGCTGGGTACGGCCCTGGGTACATTCAGCACCGCCAATGATGTTTCCACCGCATTGGGTTACAGCGCTGTCGCCGGATCCACCGTGTACGACGATGCAGGCAATCCGGTCGACGGCACGTCCGGTACGGCCGTGGGTTCGGAATCCACGGCGGTCGGCGGCCACGGCACCGCGATCGGTGAACGCAGCCTCGCTGGTATCGATGCACAAAGCGTCACCAACGCCGACCAGACCACCGCCATCGGCAGTGAAGCCTGGGCGACCGAGGACGGTGCCACGGTGCTCGGCTACAACAGCTACGCGCAGGCGGTCGACTCAACTGTGCTGGGCTCGAATGCCTGGGTCACCAAGGATGCCGAAAACAGCGTGTCGCTGGGCGCCGAGTCGCTGGCCGATCGGGCCAATACGGTTTCAGTCGGTGCCGGTCATGAATGGACCAGCAGCGACGGCGTGGTGCACAAGGCGCAAACCCGCCAGATCACCAACGTCGCCGCCGGCACCGAGGACACGGATGCGGTCAATCTGGCCCAGCTCAAGCAGACCGGTCTGGTCGATGGCGACGGCAACGCCCTTGCCGCGGTGACCTATGACGATGCCAGCGACAATGGCCGGGTCACGCTCGCCGGCACGGATGGCACCCGCATCTCCAACCTTGCCAACGGCATGCAGCACGGGGACGCGGTCAATGTCGACCAGCTCGATTCGGTCGCCGCAAGCATCGGCGGGGGTATCTCGCGCGGTGCCGACGGCCTGTTCCACACGCCCAACTTCATCATCCAGGGCGACACCTATCTCAATGTGGGTGACGCGTTGAGCGCGCTGGACCAAGCTGTCAGCGGCAACACCGACAGCATCGCCGATCTGAACGAAAAGGTATCCGGCCTGCAGCAGAGCCAGGGCGGCGGCAGCCATGCCGGCACCGGTTCGGGGCTTGCGATGGGCGAGAACAGTCATGCCCAGGACAGCCATGACACCGCCATCGGCAACGGTGCCACCACCCACGCCGACAGCAGTGTCGCGGTGGGCGATTCGGCGACGGTGGATGCCGTGGCTTCCGAATCGGTGGCTGTCGGCGCCGACAGCCACGTCAGTGCCGAATCCGGTACCGCCGTGGGTGCCGGCGCCAGCGCCAGCGCCGAGAACTCGGTGGCGCTGGGCGCGGGCTCCGTGGCGGACGAAGCGAACACGGTCTCGGTGGGCAGCGCCGACCAGCAACGCCGCGTGACCAACGTTGCCGCGGGTAGTGCCAGCACGGATGCCGTCAATGTCGGACAGCTCAACGAGGTAACGCAGGAGGCGGTCGACCAGGCCAAGAGCTACGCCGACAACGGCGACAAGGAAACCCTGCGCCAAGCCAAGGCGTACACCGACTCCAAGGTGGCCGACTTCGTTCACAGCAGCGACTTCGAGAACTATCGCAACCAGGTGAACAAGAAGTTCCACGGCATCAACCAGCGCATGGATCGCATCGGTGCGATGAGTTCCGCCATGGCCGGCATGGCCGGCGCCATCGCCGGCGCTCCGAGCACGTCGCACCGGGTCAGTGCCGCGGTCGGCGGCTACAAAGGCGAAGGTGCGATGGCGGTCGGCTTCTCGCAGCGCCTGCCCGGCAGCGGCAGCCTGCTGGTCGGCGGGTCGGTCGCGGGTGGCGGCGAGGCATCAGCCACCGTCGGCGTCAGCTTCGGCTGGTAAAACGCGGGGCCGGCCACCACGCGCCGGCCCCTTCAACTGCGTGGCACGTGAGCAGGGGGAAGCCGCCACGTCTTCCATCACTTCCGTTTTTCGGGGAGAGAAACATGAGATCCAAAACCATTCTGTTGCGTACCAGTGCACTATGTGCCGCCATGGCCATGGCCCTTCCTGCCTGTGCCATGGCGTCCAGCCTGGTCGGCAACGCGCACGCGCCTGCGACCCCGCAAGGCCAGAAAGCCGTCAAGCGCATGCAGTTGCACAATGACGACGCGACACCGCGTTTTCGTGGGTTCATCGTCAAGTACCGCGATGGCGGCGTGTCTGCCGCCAGCGCCACCACGCACACCCAGGCGCTGAGTGTGGCGGCGTCACGCGCCGGCCTGAACCGTTCGCGTGCCGCCGGCGGCACCCTGCAGTTCGAGCATATGCGCCGTCTCGGTGTGGGCGCCGATGTGTACCACACCTCGCGCCAGTTGACGCAAACCGAAGCCGAGGCGTTCATGCGGCAACTGCGCGCCGACCCGTCGGTGAAATACGTGCAGCCCGACTACATCAAGCACGCCATGGACGTCACGCCCAATGATCCCAAGTTCGCCGATCTGCAGTGGGATTTCACCAACGTGGCCGGCGGGATGAATGCGCAAAAGGCGTGGGACGCGGGCAACGGTGACGGCGTGGTGGTGGCGGTCATCGATACCGGTCATGTCGACCACGAGGATCTCGACGCCAACATCGTCCCGGGCTACGACTTCATCAGCTACTACGGCCAGAGCGAGGACGGCCAGGACTATCCCGACGTCGCCGGCGACGGCGACGGCCGTGACGGAGACGCCCATGATGTCGGCGACTGGATCGATTCCAGCATGTCCGACTGGTGCGGCCAGCCGGTCTCCAACAGCTCATGGCACGGTACCCATGTGGCCGGCACCATCGCCGCGGTGACCAACAACAACAAGGGCATCGCCGGCGTCGCCTATGGCGCCAAGGTCGAACCGGTCCGCGTGCTCGGCCACTGCGGCGGCACCACCTCGGACATCGCCGATGCCATCGTGTGGGCCTCCGGCGGTCACGTCGACGGTGTCCCCGAGAACGACAACCCCGCCGAGGTCATCAACATGAGCCTGGGCGGCGGCGGCTCGTGCGCCAACGATCCGGTGACCCAGGAAGCCATCGACGGCGCCATCGAACGTGGCACCACCGTGGTGGTGGCGGCCGGAAACAGCTCGGCGGACGCAGCCAACTTCTCACCGGCCAGTTGCAAAGGCGTGATCACCATCGGTTCAGTCGGTCACGACGGCGAGATTTCCTGGTTCTCCAACTACGGCCCCACCGTGGCACTGGCCGCACCGGGCGGCGATGCGCAGAGCGGCGGTGACAGCAACGAGCACTGGATCTGGTCGCTGGGCAACGCCGGTGAGCACGAACCGGTGGCCAGCCCCGACGGCGATGCCCTGATCGGCATGATCGGCACCTCGCAGGCCACGCCGCACGTCGCGGCGACTGTGGCGTTGATGCAGGCCGCGGCCGTTTCCGCCGGTCTGGATCCGCTTTCGCCCAAGCGCGTCAAGGACATCCTGCGCGCCACTGTGAAACCGTTTGGTGTCCAGCCGCCGGGCAACACGCCGATCGGAGCCGGCATTCTGGATGCAGCGGCCGCCGTGGCCGCCGCCACGGACGACAGCGGCAGCGACATCGAAGCGACGTTGCTGGACAACCGCATGCCGCTGGCCGGGCAGACCGGTGCCGCCGGCGACACCCTGCTGTACAAGATCGTGGTACCGGAAGGCGCAAACGTGCTCAACCTGCGCACCTTCGGTGGCAGCGGTGACGTGTCCACCTACGTGTCCTACGACGAAGCACCGACCGACACCGTTCACGACTTCGCGTCCAACCGCCCCGGTAACACCGAGACCACCGTCATCAGCCATCCGCAGGCGGGTACCTACTATCTGCTGGTAGTCGGCGAGCAACCGTTCATGAATTTGAACGTGATGGGCTACTACCAATGACGTGTCCTTGAGCACGACGCTTCGCTGCACAAGCCTCGTGCTTCCTCCAGGCCCCGGCGGTTTGCCGGGGCCTTTTTTTATTTACGAAATCATCGTCAATGCGCATAATCATTGATGACATCTATGAATCTTTCAGCCCATGAACCTGCGCGATCTCCAATACCTGCTGGCCCTGGCCGAACATCGCCACTTCGGGCGCGCCGCCGAGGCCTGTTTTGTCAGCCAGCCGACACTTTCGACGCAAATCCGCAAGCTGGAGGACGAGCTCGGTGTGATCCTGATCGAGCGCACGCCGCGTCAGGCGCTGTTGACCGACATCGGTCGCGACATCGCACAACGGGCGCGCACGGTGCTGAACGAGGTGGAGCAGATACGGGGGGTGGCGCGACGCAGCAGCGACCCGGAATCGGGCACGTTGCGGCTGGGCATGTTCCCCACTCTCGGGCCGTATCTTCTGCCACACGTCGTACCGATGCTGCGGGAACGCTTTCCACGGCTGGAGCTGCTACTCGTGGAGGAAAAGACCGAAGAGGTGCTGACGCGCCTGCGTGAGGGCAAACTCGATGCCGGCCTCATCGCCCTGCCCGTTCCCGACGAGCACCTGCATGCCGAGTTCCTGTTCGAGGAACCCTTCCTGTTGGCCGTGCCACGCGGCCACCCACTGGCCCGCCGCAAGACATTGAAACTGGCCGACCTGGAGGGCGAAAACCTGCTCTTGCTGGAAGACGGCCACTGCCTGCGCGACCAGGCGCTGGAGGTATGCCAAATGGCCGGCGCCGGCGAAAAAAGCGGCTTCCGCGCCACCAGCCTGGAAACCCTGCGCCAGATGGTGGCGGCCGATGTCGGCATCACCCTGCTGCCGAGTCTCGCCGTCATGCCGCCGGTGGTGCAGGCACCCAACGTGCAGCTGGTCGAATTCCGTGGTCATCCACCACACCGGCGCATCGCCATGTTGTGGCGCAAAAGCTCGGCCATGGGCGATTTCCTGATGCAGGTCGCCGATGTCTTCAAGCAATTGCCCCCCGAACTGCTGGACGCCCATCGAGCCGCCACGCTGGCGGCGGCACACGCCGGCGCCACCATGGCACCGTGACGGTGCCGGCGACACGCGTCACCGGCACTCGCAGCAGATGGGTGATTTTTTCACAAGCTCTCAGGCGGTTCCGTCGCTGGGATGGAAGCGTTTCACGCGATGCAGGGTGTTGCGATCGGTATGGTGCATTTCCTCGCCGATGGCAACCAGCCGCAGAATCAGATCCGAGGTGTAACTGACGGTCCCGTCGTCGTTGAACGTGAAGGTGCTCTCGAAGCCCTTCAGCTCGGCACGCTCCAACAGGTATTTGTTCTGCAAAATGCCGTAGCACGGCTCGCCCGGCAGCGCGTTGAAATGCAGCACCGTGTCGCGCAATCCGGCATCGCTGCCGGCGAGAATGGCAATACCGCGGCCGAACACAACACTACGCATCACCTGGCCGTGCTGCTTGTCCCACAGCAGATAACCGACTTCATCATGGAACGGATCCATGGCTTCCTCGCCATGACGCCAGGCCGTCATTTTGTAACTGAGTCCTTCCAGGGACTGTTGACCGTTTTCCTGGATCGGAATCGGTTTGAACCAGGCCTTCTCGAAATAACTGGTTTCGGACGTTTCGTCGTCCTTGTTGTGATAGGAAAGATCGACACCGACATCGCCCTCCCATTCCCCGACCAAAGGCGTCAGTGGCCCAAGCTTCCGCGGACCCGCAATACCATTGCCCATGGCCTTTCTCCCGTGCTGAATGAGGTATATTCAGCTTGCGCCTGTCCAGGCCATTTTCCAAATCGATTAAACAAATAAATACGATAGTTTTTATTAATACTATTGCTCGCCGTATCGAACCAATGCATGCAACGGCGAGTTATCGCCCCAACGCTTGCGGCCGTCGAGAAACCCCAGTTCCAGCACCACGGCGGCGCCGAGCACGGTGGCGCCCAGGCGTTCGACAAGCTGACGCGACGCCACCAGCGTGCCGCCGGTGGCCAGCACGTCGTCGACGATCAACGCGCGCTGTCCGGGGCCGACCGCGTCACGGTGGACTTCCAGCCGCGCCTGACCGTATTCCAGCGCATAATCGACACCCTCGGTAGCCGCCGGCAACTTGCCTGCCTTGCGCAACGGCACGAAACCCGCGCCCAGAATCGGCGCCAGCGCGGCACCGAAGATGAAGCCACGCGACTCGCTGCCGCAAACCACGTCGACGCCCGCATCGCGCCACGGCGCGGCCAGATCATCCAGACAAGCGGCAAAGCCGGCCGCGTCGGCCAGCAGTGGCGTGATGTCCTTGAAGCCCACACCGGGGTGCGGAAAGTCGGCGATGTCACGGATCAACGAAGCCCACTCAGGCATGCAGGTGTTCCCGGAAAAACCAGCCGCGCATCATGACACGGATGGGGCCAGACCGGGATCATCGGCCGGATCCTTCCCGATCGACTCGCGTGCCTCACTCAGCATGGCCACGGCCTCCCGTACCAGCGGCTCGGCGGCGGCCACACAGGTGTCGGGCACCTGCACGGCCAGAAAATCGCGCGCCGGCAATTGCCCGACCCCGCCGGTCAGGTATTCGCCGGCGATAAAGACGGGGATGTCGGCCTGCTCGAGATAATCCTTGACCAGATGCGCGTCGACCAGGCTTTCCGCGTGATACACCGTTTGCATGCTGTCCTCTCCGAAACGCGCCCCGGCGGGCCCGCGCCATCTCCCCACGGTAGGGAACCTAGCGTGCCTTGGGTTAAACTTTGCCTCTTTCACTCCACGCTTGCAAACCGGTCTCCCATGGCGAACGACACCCTCCCCGCACACAATTTCATCCGCCAGATCGTCATGGACGACTTGGCCTCGGGCAAGCACACCGCCATCCAGACACGGTTCCCGCCCGAGCCCAACGGCCACTTGCACCTGGGCCATGCCAAGGCGATCTGCCTGGATTTCGGCATCGCCGGCGAGTTCAAGGGACGCTGCAACCTGCGCCTGGACGACACCAATCCCGGCAAGGAAGACCCCGCCTTCACCGCCGCGATCAAGGACGAGGTGAACTGGCTGGGCTTCGAATGGAGCGCGGAGTGCCACGCGTCGGATTATTTCGAGGCGTTCTACCGCGCCGCATTGAAGTTGATCGAGGACGGCAAGGCCTACGTGGACGACCTCGACGCCGACCAGATGCGCGCCTACCGCGGCACACTCACCGAGCCGGGCCGCGACTCGCCCTTCCGCGAGCGTTCCATCGAGGAAAACCTGGACCTGTTCAAACGCATGCGTGCCGGCGAGTTCGCCGACGGCGGGAAGACACTGCGTGCAAAGATCGACATGGCCGCCGGCAACATCAACATGCGCGATCCGGCCATCTATCGCATCCGCAAGCTGGCCCATCCGCGTACCGGCGACACTTGGCCAATCTACCCGATGTACGACTACGCGCATTGCCTGTCCGACGCGCTGGAGGGCATCACGCATTCGTTCTGCACGTTGGAGTTCGAAGACCATCGTCCGCTGTATGACTGGTTCGTCGACGCCGTGGACTTTCCCAACCACCCCGAGCTGTGGCAGGACCTGGCCGACGCCGGCCTGGCGGTGAAACCCGCGAAACCACGCCAGATCGAGTTCTCGCGCGGCAACCTCGACTACACCGTGATGAGCAAGCGCAAGCTGGCGCAGCTGGTCGCCGATGGCATGGTCGACGGCTGGGACGACCCGCGTCTGCCCACGCTGGCCGGTGTGCGCCGGCGCGGCTTTCCGGCCGCCGCGGTGCGTCACTTCTGGCAGCGTGCGGGCCTGTCCAAGCAGAACAGCATCATCGAAATGGGTGTGCTGGAAGGCTGCGTACGCGAACACCTGGATGCCCGCGCGCCACGCCGCATGGCCGTGCTGGATCCGTTGAAGCTGGTCATCGACAACCTGCCGGACGAGCACGAGGAACACATCCGTTTCCCGAACCACCCCAAGAACCCGGACTTCGGCGAACGCGACATCCCGTTCGCACGCGAGGTATGGATCGAGCGCGACGATTTCGCCGAAGTGCCGCCCAAGGGTTTCCGCCGTCTCAAGCCGGACGGCGAAGTCCGCCTGCGCGGCGTTGGCATCGTCAAGTGCGTGGCCCTGGACAAGGACGCCGACGGCATCGTGCGGACCGTGCATGTGACGCTGGACCCGGACACCCGCCCCGGCCGTGACGAAGCCAACCGCAAGGTCAAGGGCACCATCCATTGGGTCAGCGCACGGCACGCCCTGTCAGCCGAGGTGCGCCTGTACGACCGCCTGTTCGACGTACCCGACCCGGATGCCGGCGAAGGCGGCTACCGTGACCACCTCAACCCGGCATCGCGACGCATCGTGCAGGCCTGGCTGGAGCCGGCCGCCGTGGCTGGCGTGCCGCCGGAGACGCATTTCCAGTTCGAGCGGCTGGGTTACTTCATCACCGATCGCCATGACCACACGTCGGAACACCCGGTGTTCAACCGCAGCGTGACCCTTCGCGACAACTGGGCTGCCAAGCAGAAAAAATGAAACGCCTGCGCGCCGCCCTGCCGCTGCTGCTGCTGGTCGCCACCGGTATCGCCCTGTTCACCTCCGGTGCGCTGGACAACCTGACCCCCTCGCAACTGGCCGACACCCACGGCCAGCTTCGCAGCGGCATCGCACAGTTCCCGTGGCTGGCGCGGCTGGGCTACATCGGCCTACTGGCGCTGGTGGTGGCCACCGGCATCCCGGTCAGCGTGGTGGTGACGGTGGCCGCCGGCGTGCTGTTCGGCATGACCGAGGCGACACTGTGGTCCACCGTCGGCGTGACGCTGGGCTCGCTGCTGCTGTTCGCCGCCACGCAACTGGCCCTGGGCCGACGGCGCGGTCATGCCCCCGCGCTGGTCGAACGCCTGCGCCACGGCTACGAACACCACCCGGTCAACTACACGTTGTTCTTGCGTCTCGCTCCCGGCTTGCCTTGGGGCGGCGTGACCATCGCGCTGGCCTGGCTGCGCTGCCCGCTGAAGCTGTTCGTGGTTGCGACCGCCACCGGAGCCCTGGTGATGTCGGTGATCGAAGCCGCCATCGGCACCGGCATCGCCGACAGCCTGGAGCAAGGCCAGCAACATTTCGATCTCGGCGCGATGCTGATGAGCCCGCACATCCTGCTTCCGTTGTTGGCGCTGGCATTGCTCGCCCTGCTGCCTCTGCTCGTCGGCCACCTGCGCCATGCCAGTCGCCCGACCGACAAACCACCCCATCCGTGACCGTCCCATGCGCCATCTCCGCCTGCACGTCGATCTGCCCCTGGCCGAGCACGCCACCTTCGAGCTGCCCGAGGATGCCGCCGGCCACGCCATCCGGGTCCTGCGCCTGAAGGCCGGCGACAGGCTGAGTTTGTTCAACGGCGACGGACATGACTATCCGGCCACCCTCATGCACGCCGACCGGCGCCGCGCCACGGTGCAAACCGGGACGCGCCACCGCATCGACAACGAACCGCCCTGGCCGCTGCGTATCGCGCAATGCCTGGCCAAAGGCGACAAGATGGATCTGGTGATCCAGAAGGCGACCGAGCTCGGCGCCAGCGCGGTGGTTCCGCTGCATGCCGAACGCGGCGACGTGCGCCTGGACGGCGAGCGCGCCGACAAGCGCCTGCGCCATTGGCAAGGCGTGGCGCGGGCCGCGAGCGGACAATGCGGACGGGCCCGCGTGCCCGTCGTCGAACCCCCGCAGCGGCTGGAGCACTGGCTGCGGCAGCTGGACGACGATGCCGGTCTGCGCCTGGCACTGATGCCCGGCGCCGGTCAGCGGGTGCGCGATCTGACGGTCCCACCGACCGGCCTCACTCTGGTCGTCGGTCCCGAAGGCGGTCTGGGACCGCGCGACATCGACGCGCTGACCGGGGCGGGGTTCGCCAGCCTCAATCTTGGTCCGCGCGTGCTGCGCACCGAAACCGCGGCGCTGGCGGCGCTGGCGGCGGTGCTGGCTTGCCATGGGGACGGGTAAGGCGTTTTCGGCTTTCCGTAATCCGTCTTCGGCCTTGGGCTCCAGCGCCCCGGGTCACGAGCAATCGCGGCTGAAGCCGTGATGCTGCACAAGCCCCGAACCCCGCTGTCAATCGAACAGCTTGCCCGGGTTCAGGATGCCATGCGGGTCGAAGACCTGTTTCACCTGTTTCATCAGGGCGATGTCCGCGAGCGAGCGCACGTGGGACAGGTACGGTTTTTTCAGCAGTCCGACGCCGTGCTCGGCGGAAATGCTGCCACCGTGCTTTTCCAGCACCTCGCAAAGCTGCCCGGTGACGCGACCGCAGGCGTGCTCGAAGGCCGCCTTGTCCATGGCGTCGGGCTTGAGCACGCTGACGTGCAGGTTGCCGTCGCCGACGTGCCCGTACCAGACCACTTCGACATCCGGATATTCACGGGCAAACAAGGCATCCATGTCGGACAGGAACGCGGGCAGCCGTGAGACCGTCACCGACACGTCGTTCTTGTACGGCGTGAAGCGGGCAATGGATTCGGTGATGCCCTCGCGCAACGCCCACAGCGCACGCGCCTGGGCCGCGCTTTGCGCCATCACGCCGTCGAGCGCCCAACCTTTTTCGGCCGCCGTCTGGAACGCGTCCGTGGCCGCGTCCTCGTCCTCACCCGGCTCGTATTCGACCAGGACGTAACACGGAGCGTCACTTTCCATCGGGCGCTGCGCGCCAGCCGCCAGCACGTGCCGCAACGCGCGGTGCGTGAAAAACTCGAACGCGGTCAGGTGCAGGCGCGAGCGCATCAGTTGCAGCAGCCGCATCACCCCCTCGAACGTCGGCACGGCCAGCAGCATCACCTGTGGATCACGCGGCGGGTCGGTGAGGCGCATGGTGGCCTCGACCACCAGCCCCAGCGTCCCTTCCGAACCGATCATCAGATGCCGGAAATCGTAGCCGGTGGCGTTCTTGACCAGGCCGCGGTTGAACTCCAGCAGCTCACCCCGGCCATCGACCACTTTCAAGCCGGCCACCCAGTCGCGGGTCATGCCATAGCGAATGACCTTGATGCCGCCGGCGTTGGTGGCGATGTTGCCGCCGATCTGGCTGGAACCACGGCTGCCGAAATCCACCGGATAGAACAGTCCGTGCTCGCGCGCCGCCTGCTGCAGGTTCTCGGTGACCACGCCCGGCTGGACCACCAACGTCCGGTCCAAGGCATCGAAATCACCGATACGATGCATGCGCTGAAACGACACCACCAACTCGCCACGGGCCGCCACGGCGCCGCCGGACAGGCCGGTGCGCCCACCGGAAGGCACGATCGCCACGCCCTGCGCGCCGGCCCAGCGCACCACGGCCTGAACCTCCGCGATCGTTTCCGGAAACACCACGGCCAGCGGCGCCGGGCTCCACCAGCGGGTCCAGTCGCGGCCGTAGTGCTGCAGATCGGCCGGATCGGTGGTGACCCGTTCGGACGACAACAGGGAGACCAGCGCTTGGACGGATTCGTGGGACATGCGGGGCACACGCGTGAAGGAGCCACCAGTGTAGCCGCCCGCCGGCGACGGTTCATGCCATGCCCGCATTAGCCGCGGTCCGGTCCCTCTGGCATAGTCGCAGCGTTACCGATTCCCGCCAATCGCCATGAAAACCTCGTTTCCCAAGAAGGACATCCGTATCCTGCTGCTGGAAGGTGTCAGCCAGACCGCGGTGGCCCGGTTGCACGATGCCGGCTATACCAACGTGGACTATCAGCGCACCGCCCTGCCCCGCGCGCAGCTGCTGGAGTGTCTTGCCGAAGCCCACATCGTCGGCCTGCGCTCACGTACCCGGCTGGACGCCGAAGCGCTGGCGGCGGCACGCCGGTTGATGGCCATCGGCTGCTTCTGCATCGGCACCAACCAGGTCGACCTGGCAGCGGCACGCGACGCGGCGATCCCGGTTTTCAACGCCCCGTACTCCAATACCCGCAGCGTCGCCGAACTGGTGGTGGCCGAGGCCGTGCTGCTGATGCGCGGTGTTCCGCAGCGCAGTATGGCCTGCCATCGCGGGCAATGGCTGAAATCGGCCGAGGGCAGCCACGAGGTCCGCGGCAAGACGCTGGGCATCATCGGCTACGGCCACATCGGCACCCAGGTCGGCGTGCTGGCCGAAGGCCTGGGCATGCATGTCCTTTACCACGACATCGAGGACAAGCTGGCACTCGGCAACGCCGCGGCCGCCGCCAGCCTCGACGACCTTTTGGCGCGCTCGGACATCGTCACCCTGCATGTCCCGCAGACCCCGGCCACCGCCGAGATGATCGGCACCGACCAGCTCGCGCGCATGCGCCCCGGCGCCATGCTCATCAACGCCTCGCGCGGAAGCGTAGTGGATATCCCCGCACTGCACGACGCACTCCGCGACGGGCACCTGGGCGGCGCCGCGATCGACGTGTTTCCGACCGAGCCGAAGAGCAACAGCGACCGGTTTACCTCGCCCCTGGCCGGCCTGGACAACGTTATCCTCACCCCGCACGTGGGCGGCAGCACCCAGGAGGCCCAGGCCAACATCGGCCGCGAGGTGGCGGCCAAGCTGGTCCGCTACAGCGACAACGGCTCCACCCTGTCGGCAGTCAACTTTCCCGAGGTGTCCCTGCCTGGACACGCCGGCAGCCGACGCCTGCTGCACATCCACCGCAACGAACCGGGGGTGATGTCGCGCATCAACGAGCTGTTCTCGCGCGCGGCCGTCAATGTGGACGGCCAGTTCCTGCGCACCAGCCCGCAGCTGGGTTACGTGGTCATCGACGTGTCGGCACCCGAGGACCAGGTACTGGAACTGAAGCAGCAACTGGCCGGCGTTCCCGGCACGCTGCGCACCCGCCTGCTGTATTGAGACCCTGGCCATCGCGGCCATGGGCCGCTCCCACAAGTTGATGTCCCGCACCTGGTTTTTCGAAGTGCCCTGTGGGAGCGACCCATGGCCGCGATGCACCGGCTCCCGCGAAATGCGGCACGCCGGCTTGCCGTCCCCCGGCAGCCTCGGCTATGCTTGGCGGCCTCCAACGGGGAGTAGCCGACCGCGGCAAGCGCGGGGCGCGTGTCAACACACTTGGCCAAAAGCCATGGCACGTGAAACGTCGGATCCGATCCGACGTCCGGCAAGACCGCTGGTTCATGCGCATCGCCCGGGTCGGACGACGCGCATGAACTTGCGTTCGTCTCCGGCCCCGAGGATTCCATGTGCAAAGTTTCCTGATTGCCACCGGCGTGGTGGCCTTGGCCGAGATCGGCGACAAGACCCAGTTGCTGTCGCTGATCCTGGCCGCGCGTTTCCGCAAACCCTGGCCGATCTGCATCGGCATTTTCCTGGCCACCATCGTCAACCACGGCCTGGCCGGCTTCGTCGGTGAACTGGTGGCACGCTGGCTGACACCCACGGTACTGCATTGGGTGGTGGTGGCGTCGCTGTCCATCATGGCACTGTGGACCCTGGTACCGGACAAGGTGGATGCCGACGAGGCGGAAAAAGGCAGCGGCCACGGCGTGATCCTGGCCACCATCATCGCCTTCTTCCTGGCCGAGATGGGCGACAAGACCCAGGTCGCGACCGTGGTACTGGCCGCGCAATACCATCCGTTGTGGCAAGTCGTGGCCGGCACCACGGTGGGCATGCTTTTGGCCAACGTGCCGGTGGTCTGGCTGGGTGCGCGCTTCGCGCACAGACTGCCGTTGAAAGCCACGCGCATGACCGCGGCACTGCTGTTTGCGGTGTTGGCCGTATGGATCGCGCTCAGCGGTCCAAGCCTGTAACCGGGCGACACGCTGCAGCCGGCATGTGCCGATATCTCCGCGATGACGAGATACCCGCAAGCACCGATCGCGGCTGAGGCCGCGCCCACAGGCTGACCCTGTATCCGGTTTTTCGAGGTTCCCGCCGTCGCCGCACCGGATGTCGCTTCTGCGTCCCTGGCGCAACACCGTGTCCCGCCGCGCTAGCCCAGGAACACCTTGGCGACAGCCAACACGATGGCGGCAAAAATGCCGGCCACGACGTCATCCAGCATCACGCCGGTGCCGCCCTTGACGCGTGCATCCAGCCAGCCGATGGGCCACGGCTTGGCCACGTCGAACACGCGGAACAACACGAAGCCGGCGAGCACCATCCACCATGGCGACGGCCCGGCCAGTAGTGGCAGCAGCGCCAGCCACTGGCCCACGAATTCATCCCACACCAGGGCGCGGTGGTCCGCGAAGGCGATGCGTTGACTGCTGCGGCGACAGGCCCAGACCCCGACCGCGAACGCCAATACCAGCATCAACAGGTAGGCCGGCAACGACAACCCGCACCACAGGAACCACCACGGCAGCAACGCCACGGCGGAACCGACCGTGCCCTGCATGCGCGGTACCAGGCCCGAGCCGAATCCGGTCGCGATCCAGCCCGCCGGATCGGTCACCAGCGCCCGCCGTTGGGCGACACTGAGCGTGATCTTGTCGTTCATGCGTGAAAATGCTCCCAGCCGCGGCTCGCGGGCGTGACCTCGTGACCCTGCCCGTCCAGCACGCGAACGCGTTCACCTTCGACGATGCGCCCGATGCAAGTCACACCGCCGCCGACCCGTGCCATGTTCCCGACCACTTCGGTCGAGCGCGCCTGCGGCACGCTGAAACACAATTCGTAATCGTCGCCGCCGGTCAGCGCCAGCTCGCGTGCGCTCGGCTCATCGAACAATGCCAGCAGCGACGGCGAACACGGCAGCGCGTCGATGCGAATATCGGCACCCACATTGCTGGCCCGACAGACATGGCCGAGATCGGCCAGCAGACCGTCGGAAATGTCGATCGCGGCATGGGCCACGCCGCGCAGCGCCTGGCCAGCGGCCACCCTTGGCTGCGGCCGGTCCAGCCGGGCACGCAGCGCCTGCACGTCGGCGCCGTCGCGACCGAGGCAATGCAGGGCCCCGGCGGCGTCTCCCAGGGTGCCGGTCACGAACAAGGGGTCGCCGGGCCGGGCCGCACCACGCATCAGCCCCTGACCAGCCGGCACGAATCCGTGCACGGCCACCGACATGCTGAGCGGTCCGCGCGTGGTGTCCCCGCCCACAAGTGCCACGTGGAACTGTCGCGCCAGTTGTGAAAAGCCGTCCGCCAGCGCCTCCACGAAGGCTGCATCGGCCTGAGGCAGCGTCAACGAAGCCACCGCCCAGGCTGGCGTGGCGCCCATCGCCGCCAGATCCGAAAGATTTACCGCCAACGCCTTCCAGCCGATGTCCGCCGGCGCGGTACCACGCGGAAAATGCACGCCCTCGACCAGCGTGTCGATGGCGACGGCCAGTTCGTGACCCGGCGGTGGCGTCAACAGGGCCGCGTCGTCCCCGATGCCGAGGGCGACATCCGCACGCGTCGCCGCCGTGCGCGTGCGGATGATGTCAATGAGGTCGAATTCCATCGGATGCCTTCGATTACCAGCCGTAGGTGAAGTTGATGACAACCAGGGTGACGGCCAGCACCAGCAAGGTCAGCGGCACACCCACCCGCAGCAGGTCACTGCTGCGATAGCCGCCGGGTCCGGCGACCAGCATCAGACTGGGATGGCCGGACATGATCAGGAAGGTGTTGGAGGACGACACCGCCACGATCATGGCGTAGGCGGCCGGATTGCCGCCGGTGGCGATGGCCACGGAGATGGCGATCGGCACCATCATCACGGTGGCACCGACATTGCTCATCACCTGCGAGAACAGCAGTGTCAGCACCGCCATGATCGTCTGAAGCAGCCACTGTGGCGACCCGTGCGAGAACACCAGCAGCTCCTGTGCCAGCCAAGTGGCGGCACCGGTGGCATCCATGGACCAGCCCAACGGCAACAGGCACGCGGTGACGAAAATGGTCTTCCAGTTGATGCCGTGATAGGCCTCGTCCATGTTCAACACGCCGGTCAGGAGCATGGCGATCGCACCGGTCATCATCGATACCGACAGGTCCAGCCGGGTGAACAACGACAACGCCATGGCCCCGAGGAAAATGCTCACCGCGACCCACAGCTTGCCGGGCCGCTGCTCCTCTTTGGGCACATCGGTCACCACCACCATGTCGCGGTCTTCCTGCGCCATCACCAGGTCGCGCCAATGGCTGTGCAGCACCATGGTATCGCCGGCCCGGATGCTGACGTCACGCAGATCCTCGCGAAACACCTGGTCGCCGCGGTTGAGCGCCAGCGGCGAAATGCCGTAGCGCTTGCGCAGGTGCAACTCACCCACGGTGTGCTTGATGAAACGCGAGCCGGGCGGAATCACGACCTCGGAAATGCCGGCGCGAGTCGGATTGAACAGGTCCGACAACTGGCGCATGCGCGGCGACAACCGGCACAGCTGATTGTTGGCGAATTCGGCCACCTGCTCGCGACTGCCCAGCACGCCGAGGATGCTGCCGACCCAGATCATCTGGTCGGCCGGTGGCGCCATGCGCGACTCGTTGCCGTTCTTCATGGCCAGGATGAGGGGCGCGTTGTACAGCTGCTCGGCTTCGACCACGCTCATGCCCACCAGCGGACTTTCGGCCGTGACCGTGAGCTCGACGGTATTCCCGGAAATGCCGTAGGTGTCGGCGAAATAGCTTTCGGTGCGCCCCGGCGTGACCTTCTGGCGCTCACCCTCGCGTGCCGGCAGCAGCTTGCGCGAGAAGAAATAGAAAAAGGCGATGCCCAGCACCGCCAGCGCCAGGCCCACCGGCGTCACGCTGAACAGGCCGAACTTGGGAATGGTGTGCGCGCCCGGTGGCAGGTTGCGGTTGGCGCTGTCGACCAGATCGTTGAGGAGGATCAGCGGCGAGTTGCCGATCAACGTGGTGTTGGTGCCGGTGAGGATGCAGCAGGCCATCGGCAGCAACATGCGCGACAACGGCACGCCCGTGCGCGAGGACAGCCGGCCCGAGATCGGGATCATCAACGTGGCCAGGGCCTGGCTGGGGATGATGGCGCTGAGGCCGCTGGCCACCGAATTGATCACCACGCCCAGGCGCGATTCCACGCCGCCGGCCACGCGCATCACGAAGTTGGCGGTCACCGTGAGCACGCCGGCACGGTCCAGGCCCTCGCCCATGATCATGATGGCGATGATGGCGATCACGGCGTTGCCGGCGAAGCCCTCGAACACCTGCTCGGGCGGAATCAGTCCGGTCAGGCCGATCACCACCACCACCAGCAACGCCACCATGTCGGCACGGATCCACTCCATGACCAGCATGAACATGGTGAAACCGACCAGGCCCAGCACCAGCATCATGTCGGGGCTCAGGCTCAAACCGGCGGCGGCAGTATCCATCGAAGTGTCGTCTTCCCAGCGCAGTCTCGGATCGGGATTACCCGAATGTCACGGTTGATGCTTGCCCGCCACGCGCGGCGAGTCAAATGCGTTCATGCAGCAGGTCCCATACGCCATGCCCGAGCTTGCGTCCGCGTTGCTCGAAATGCGTCGTGATGCGCCACGACGGGCAGTCCACGTAATCGCCGCTGGCCGAACGGTTGCGCCAGCCACGGGCCTGCGCCATCACCTCGCGCATGTGCTCGGCGTATTCGGCCCAATCCGTGGCCAGATGCAGCAACCCGCCCGGAGCGACACGCGAGGCGACCAGGTCCACGAACGCCGGCTGCACCAGGCGCCGCTTGTGATGGCGCTTCTTCGGCCACGGGTCGGGAAACCAGATGCGTACCTCGGACAACGCGCCCGGCGCGATCTCGTCGCGCAGCACTTCCACGGCATCGTGCCGGTACACGCGCACATGGTCGGCGCCGGCATCGGCCAGCGCATTCATCAGCCGCCCCACACCCGGACGATGTACTTCCACGCCGATGTAGTCCCGGTCCGGATCGTGCGTACCGGCCCAGGCCAATGCCTCGCCGTTGCCGAAGCCGATCTCCATCACGCGCGGGGCCCGGCGCCCGAACACGGCGTCGAGGTCGCGTTCGCGGCCGTGGTAATCCAGCCCGAAACGGGCCCAGTGCGCGTCGAAGGCACGTTTTTGCGCCGGCGTGATACGGCCCTCACGCAACACGAAACTGCGTACCGGGCGGTGCGGCGCGTCACCGG
The DNA here is from genome assembly GCA_964566965.1 of uncultured Rhodanobacteraceae bacterium. Taxonomy (GTDB): domain Bacteria; phylum Pseudomonadota; class Gammaproteobacteria; order Xanthomonadales; family Rhodanobacteraceae; genus Oleiagrimonas. The sequence goes on along the minus strand of CAZMKO010000015.1, from coordinate 3,771 downwards.
GACGGCGCGGATCGGCGGTTGGCGGGGTGTCTTGGGTGGGCATGATTCAGGCAATGGTTCCATCGACGGGACTGGATGCCGAGGCGTACCGCTTGCGCGGAATGCGACCGGCACGGAACGCGGCACGGCCGGCCTGCACCGCCAGTTTCATGGCGTGCGCCATCAGCACCGGTTCGCGCGCACCAGCAATGGCGCTGTTCATCAGCACCCCGTCGCAACCCAGCTCCATGGCCACCGCGGCATCCGAGGCGGTGCCCACGCCGGCATCGACGATGATCGGCACACCGGCGTTCTCCACGATCTCCATGAGGTTGTACTTGTTCTGGATACCCAGCCCGGAGCCGATCGGCGCCGCCAGCGGCATCACCGCCACGCAGCCGATGGCCTCCAGCCGCCGCGCCAGGATCGGATCGTCACTGGTGTAGACCATGACGTCGAACCCGTCGGCCACCAGTTCCTCGGCGGCCTTCAGGGTTTCGGTGACATCCGGATACAGCGTCTTGTCATCGCCCAGCACTTCCAGCTTGACCAGCTTGTGGCCATCCAGCAGTTCACGCGCCAGCCGACAGGTGCGCACGGCATCGGCCGCGTTGTAGCAACCGGCGGTATTCGGCAGCAACGTGAATTCCGACGGCGGCAAGGCGTCCAGCAGGCTGGGCTGGTCGGCATCCTGGCCGATGTTGGTGCGACGTATGGCGACCGTGACGATTTCCGTACCGGCCGCCAGGGTGGCGGAGCGGGTTTCGTCGAAATCGCGGTATTTGCCGGTGCCGGTAAGCAGGCGCGAGGCGTAGCGGGTGCCGGCGATGACCAGGGAATCGGGGATGTCGGTGGGCGGTTGGTTCATGGCAACGATCGAATGCGGGTGAAAAACGGAAACGGCAGCGGTTCAGCCACCGCCGATGGCCTGAACGATCTCGACCTGGTCACCCTCATGCAGGACATGCCCGGCATGTCGGCTGCGCGGCACGATCTCGCGATTGACCTCGACCGCCACACGCCGTTGCGCGTATCCGGCCTGTTCCAGGAGTTGGCTGACAGTGGTGGCTTCGGCGTAATCGCCGGCGCGGCCATTGAGGGTGATTTGCATGGCGCCATTGTAACCCGCGCACCACCCGCACCGGACACATATTCCCAATCCGCCTCGAGGCAGGTACCATGCCGGTGCGGCGCGGGCGTAGCTCAATGGTAGAGCTGTAGCTTCCCAAGCTACTGACGAGGGTTCGATTCCCTTCGCCCGCTCCATTCCTTTCCCGCCGACCCGCCCATCCGCGCCGGCCACGCCCTCTGCGCCACCACGCGACCGCGTTTTTCAAGCGTTTTCTTAACGGGCGTTTAAACCTCCCAATCGTATGATCATTGCCACTGTGTTGGCTGATGCATCCCTGCGGATGCGGCAGTGCATGGTGATCGGGGCAGTCAACTTGACCCGGGCATGGCGTCTCCCCAGTGACGTGGCCAGCCCGGGTTTTTTCTTGCCTGTCCGATTCGTCACGCGGCCGCCGTCCGCCGGGTTCGTGCATGTGCCGACCGGCGACCACGGCTCAGCGTCCGGTCATCGCCAGTACGGCCGATTCCGGCTAAGCTGTGCGTGACAAATCGGCGCCGTCACCGCGAGGAACCCCATGCACGTCTTGGTGATCGAAGACAACAACGACCTGGCCACCAACATCGGTGACTATCTGGAAGACCGCGGCCACGTGGCCGATTTCGCCGGCGACGGCGTCACCGGGCTGCACCTGGCCGTGGTGCACGACTTCGACGTCATCGTGCTCGATCTCACGCTGCCCGGCATGGACGGCCTGGAGGTGGCACGCAAGCTGCGCCAGGAGGCGCGCAAGCAGACCCCGATCCTGATGCTGACCGCGCGCGACGCGCTGGAACAGAAGATCACCGGTTTCGAATCGGGCGCCGACGACTACATGACCAAACCGTTCGCGCTGCAAGAGCTGGGCGTACGCCTGGAGGTGCTGGCCCGCCGCGGCAAGGGCCCGCAGAGCCGCGTGCTCAAGGTGGCCAACCTCACCTTCAACCTCGACACCCTGACGGTGATCCGCGAAGGCAAGTCGATCCAGCTCAATCCCATTGGCCTGAAGCTGCTGCAGGCGCTGATGGAAGCCAGCCCGTCGGTGGTCACCCGCCAGGATCTGGAACAAAAGGTCTGGGGCGAGGAGTTGCCCGACTCGGACTCGCTGCGCGTGCACATCCACGGGCTGCGCGCCGCCATCGACAAACCGTTCGACAAGCCGCTGATCCATACCCGCCACGGTATCGGCTACCGCATGGTCGACCCCGATGCGCTCCCGACATAGGCTGCGCACGCGCCTGATCGTCTCGTTCGCGCTGTTCGGCCTGGGGCTGAGCGTGCTGTTTGCCGTGGCCGCCATGTACGTGCGTGCCAAGGTCGAGGATCAGTTGGTCGTCAATGCGCTGCAGCATGATGTCGACCAGGCGGTCGACCGCGCGCTCGCCGGAAAGCCGCCGGTGACCGAACTGCTGCGCGGATGGTTCAAGAGCGAACGCACGCTGTACAAGATGCCGCTGGCCTGGCAGGACCTCAAGAGCGGCGTACACGACATCTATGACACCGACGCCGACGGCAACCGGCGCCACTACAAGCTGGCGGTGCGGCGCAAGGACGGCATCATCGGCTTCGTGCGCTACGACGTCAGTCGCGACGAACTGGGCAAGCACCAGCTGCTGATCGGCCTGATCGCGGCGGTCATCCTTTTCAGTCTGCTGTCGCTGGCCATCGGACTGTGGCTGTCGCGCCGGGTGATGCGTCCGGTGACCGAACTGGCCGAGCGCCTGCGCGAATTCCGTCGCGAGGGCAAGGCCGAGCCGCTGGCACCGCGCTTCGCCCGCGACGAGGTGGGTGAACTGGCCCAGGCCCTGGACGAATATGCCGAGCGCCTGACCGCCATGGTGGCCCGCGACCGCGAATTCAATTCCGACGTCAGCCATGAGCTGCGCACCCCGCTGGCCGTCATCAGCAGCACCACCGAGCTGCTGCAGTCCTCGCCCGATCTCACCGACAAACTGCGCGAGCGCCTGAAACGCATCGAGCGCTCCTCACGCCAGGCCACTGAAATGATCGAGGCGCTGCTGCTGCTCTCGCGTGCCGAACGTCGCGGCCCGACCATGGGCGAGACCACCGACGCCGCCAAAGTCGCCGCCGATGTCGTCGAAAGCCAGCGCCCCCAGCTGCGCGGTCGCCCCATCGAGCTGACGCTGGCCTCCACGCAGCCGCTGACCATCAGCGCACCGGCCTCGGTGTTGTCGGTCGTGATGACCAACCTGGTGGGAAATGCCATCAAATACACCCGCGAGGGGCAAGTCACGGTGCGCGTGCTGGATGACCGTGTCGTGGTTGAGGATACCGGCCCCGGCATCAAGCCCGAGGATGCGGAAAACCTGTTCCTGCGCGGCGTGCGCGGCAAGGATGCTCCCAGCGGCAGCGGTGCCGGCCTGGGCTTGGCCATCGTCAAGCGCCTATGCGACTTGTACCACTGGGACGTGTCGCTGCAACCGCGCCCAGACACCACCGGCGCCGTCGCCGTGCTGCAGTTTCCGGGGCGCCGTTGACGCGCGCCACCCTTATTTCACCGTCGTCACATGGCGCTGCGGTACCATCGGTCGCGGCTTCCGCCGCTCCTGCAATTCACATTCGAGCCTTGAGGTTCGATTGCAGGAGCGCTGGAAGGCGCGACCGGTAACGCGGGAAAATGGCGTGGCTTGCGGCAAGGTCCGATCGCGGCTTCCGCCGCTCCT
>CAZMKO010000014.1:0-45453 GCA_964566965.1 uncultured Rhodanobacteraceae bacterium | reverse complement strand
TTGTCGACGACCTGGGACAGCGAGCCGAATGGTGCATCGGCATAACGCGGATCCAGTTTGCCCATTTTCTGCAGTGTGGGCAGGCTTTCGCGCGCCACCGCCGCCGCCAGGTCGGGATTCAGCCCGGACGTGATGTCGGCCAGTTTTTTCGCTGCCTTGCCGGATGGCTCCAGCGCCACGTCCAGACGATCGTCATCCACGCCTTCATACGGCTTGGCGACTTCCGCGGCGGTCTGCTTGACCCACGACTGCACGCGCGGATCGTGCATCACCTTGTCGACCACGGCTTTCGGCTGGCCGTCCAGATTGATGTTGTGGAGTTTGTCGGCGGCACTGACGTCGCGGTTGTCCGCCGGTATCAACGTCTTGGCCTTGATGTCGCTGCTGTGGTCGGTGATGGACTGCTTGACCGCGTCTTTCGTCGTCGACGAACCTTTGGGCTGGCGGGCGAGAATGTCCTTGCCTGCGGCATCGGCCAACTTGCCCTTCGGGGCCTGATACTGGACTGGCACGCCATGCCTGCGCGCCGCGACCACACCGTCAATCTCGGATTTGATGGCCTTGTCCATGGCGCTCCGCGCCGCCTTCAGCTTGCCATCGTACGACCGCGACACGTCGGTGCGCATCCATTGGTTTTGCGGCGCATCCTGTACCGCCTTGTCACGTTTGGCCACCACGTCATGGTATTTGCCAATGGCCGCGTCCGTTTTTTCGGCGGGAGTCTGCGGCTTGTCGTCACCGGGCGTAGCCGCTGGACGCACCGCGTTGGCCGGCAACGCCAACTCGCTTCCCGGTTTCAACGTGGCATCCGCCGTGATGCCATTGTGGCGCGCCAACTCCTCGGCCGTGATGCCGCGTGACGAAGCGACCGACTCCACACTGTCGCCCGCCTGGACGGTGTAAGTCTGCACCGGCGGCTCGGCAGGTGGGGTACGCGGCTGACCGCCGCCAAGGGATTCAACCTGGAACATGCGAAATTCCACAGCAAGGGGACATGTCGCCATTACATGTGGCGACGCCACGGGGCGCAATACGGGATTTCCCTAGGCACGGTACATGCCTTTTCCCTTGCCCATCACCAGCGGCGAATGAGCGACAATTGACCTGCTCGCCCTTCCTGTCTCGAGGTATATGCCATGCCACCGTTCGCCACCATGCGTGCCATCGTCTGTCGACGCAGCGGTGGGCCCGACGTCCTGGAAATGACGACCCGGGACATGCCGAAGCCGGCCGCCGACGAGGTGCTGGTCCGCGTCGCCGCGGCCGGTATCAACCGTGCCGACCTGCTTCAGCGCGAGGGCCGCTACCCGATACCGGCCGGTGACAACCCGATTCCCGGGCTGGAAGTGGCCGGCCATGTCGTCGAGCTCGGAGCGCACGTCGAGGGATGGGCGGTCGGTGACGCCGTGTGTGCGCTGGTCGAGGGCGGTGCTTATGCCGAATTTTCCGCCGTACCGGCCGTCAAGTTGTTGCCGTGGCCGACGGGATTCGATGCTGTCCAGGCCGCCGCCCTGCCCGAATCGTTCTCCACGGTATGGGCCAATGTCTTTCAGGCCGGACGTCTGCGGTCCGGCGAAACCTTGTTGGTTCATGGTGGCCGCGGCGGGGTCGGTTCCACCGCCATCCAGCTCGGCCGTGCCCTGGGTGCCCGTGTCATCGCCACATCCGGCAGTGATCAGGGGTGCCGTGATTGCCGGGAACTGGGGGCAGACCATGTCATCAACTATCGCGAAACCACCATTTCCGATGCCGTCATGTCATGGACCGACGGGCATGGTGCCGACGTCATCCTTGATCACATCGGCGCACCGGCCTTGACCGACAATCTGGCCACGTTGGGCATGGACGGCCGCCTGGTGTTGATCGGATTCAGTGGCGGTGCCGTGGTCGAGACGCTTGACCTGACCCCCATCCTGGCACGACGTCTCGTCGTCACCGGTTCGGCCATGCGCCCGCGCAGCAACGCGGAAAAAGGCGACATCGCGCGCGAGTTGCGTCAGCGGGTCTGGCCACTGCTCGACCAAGGAAAATGCATGCCGACCATTGCCAGGACATCCCCCTTGTCTGCCGCCACCGAGGCGCACCGCTACATGGAAGCCGGTGGTTATTTCGGCAAGGTGGTGTTGACGATGACGGCGGAGTGACCATACCGATCCGGAGCCCGATTCCATGAAACCAGACGCCCTCTTCCCTGTCCGACGCGCCGGTATCGACGATATCGACACGGTCACCCGCCTGTTCGACGCCTATCGCGTGTTTTATGGCCGACCCACTGACCCGGATACGGCCCGCGCTTTTGTACGTGACCGCTTGCAGCGCGCCGACTCGGTCATTTTCCTGGCCGGTCGACCAAGCATGCCGGCGGTCGGATTCACCCAGCTGTATCCCATCTTTTCGTCCCTGTCGGCATCACGCGCCTTCATCTTGAACGACTTGTTCGTGATGCCCGAGGCGCGCCGCCAGGGCGCGGCAAGCCACCTTATCGCCGCAGCGGCGGCACACGCCCGCGCCGATGGCGCCACGCAAATGACCCTTTCCACCGCCATCGACAACATGGCGGCGCAACGACTGTACGAAAGCCTGGGCTGGATACGCGAGGACGCGTTTTACACCTACAACCTGACCCTGTAGTTCCTGTCGTTCGCATGGGACGTGCGGCATGCCATGACCGGGGTATGGCTCCCTGAAAAATCACTCTGACCCCTTTTTGGGGAGGGGCTTCGGTCGCCGACGCAAACTGTACTCACCGGGGTGTGTCAGGCGCGATCGAAGGTGTACGCCATGACATCGGCGATGCGGTCGGTGCCGAGCAGGCACATCAACAGGCGTTCGATGCCGAGTGCCACGCCGGCGCAGGGCGGCATGGCGTCGAGGCTGGCGAGAAAGTGCTCGTCCAGGGGCAGTACCGGCTGACCGCGTTCGGACCGACGTTGGTTTTCGCGCTCGAAACGTTGCCGTTGTTCGGTGGCGTCATCCAGTTCGTGATAGCCGTTGGCCAACTCGTGGGGGCCGAGGTACAGTTCGAAGCGCTCGGCGACGGGGGGCGTACCCGGTCGGATGCGCGCCAGCGCGCACTGGGTGGCCGGCCAGTCGTGGATGACGGTGATCCGATCGGTACCGAAATGTGGCTGGATGCGGTGGGTGAGCAACAGGTCCATCCAGTCGTCGCGGGTGAGGCCGTCCGGATCGATCCGATAGTCCGCCAGCGGCGCGCGCAGGGCGTCGATGCCGGCCTCGAACGGGTCCACCCCGACGCCCTGACGAAACAGGTCGCGGTAAGTGACGGTGTCCACGACGGCGTCGCCCTGCCCGGCCAGATGACGGGCCTGCTGCACCAGCTCGACGGTCTCGCGCGCCAGGCGCACGTCGTCGAAATCGGTGCGATACCACTCCAGCATGGTGAATTCGGGGTTGTGACGTTGTCCGGCCTCGCCGTTGCGAAACACGCGGCCCAATTCGTAGCAGTCGCCAAGGCCCTCGGCCAAAAGGCGTTTCAATGGGTATTCGGGCGAGGTGCGCAGGTAGCGGTCAGGCGAACCGGCATCGACATGACCGGTGAAGCGGGTATGAAAACCGGCGATGTTGGGCTCGGTATTGCCGGCCGCGGACAGGATGGGGGTATCCACCTCGAGTACGCCGCGTTGATCGAAAAAAGCGCGGATACAGGCGTAAAGCCGCGCGCGAAGCCGCAGCATGGCCCGACGTGACGCCGGCATGACGGGATCGGCCATTTCCGTGTGGCGGCTCACGAGGCGTGCTTCTTGAGCAGATCGAGCAGCCACGCCTCATCCCGGACGTCGACACCGAGGTCGCGCGCCTTGGCCAGTTTGGAACCGGCCGATTCGCCGGCGACGACGGCATCGGTTTTCCCCGACACGCTGCCGGACACCTTGGCCCCCAACGCTTCCAACTGTTTTTTGGCGTCTGTGCGGGTCAGCGCCGACAGGGTACCGGTGAGAACGAGGGTTTGGCCTTCCAGCGGCAGGCCGCCGGTGCCGGCCTCGGCAGGGATCGCTTCCAGCAGCACCTTCATGGCACGGTCGGCCTCGCGCAGCACGGCGGCACGATCAGGGTCGGCCAGGTGGGTCTCCAGGCCCGCCACCGCGTTGCTGGACAGACCGACGCTGGACCATTTGGCCGGGCCGGCCGCGACGAGGGTATCCACGTCGGCGAAATGTTCGGCCAGTCGTGCGGCACCCGTCGGCCCCACCCGATCAATGGATACCGCCGACAACAGCGCGCCCAGGCCAAGACGTTCGCGCAGGCGGGGTGAAGGGGCGGTTTCGTCATCGAAGCGGACTCCCTCGGCCAGCAAATCGTCGACCACCTGGCAATTGCCGTCCTGGCGGAAAAACGTGGCGATGGCCTGGGCCACCTCGGTTCCGATGTCCGGCAGCAAGGTCAGGACGGCGGCGGGAGTTTCCCGTATCAGCGCCAGGTTTCCCAACCACTTGTGAAGTGTTTTTGCAGTGGTTTCACCCACGTGGATGATGCCCAGCGCAAACAGGAACCGCGACAGGCTGGTCTGCTTGCTGGCGGCGATCGCCTTCAGCAGCTTTTCCGCCCAGTGGCTGGCCACCTTGCCGTCGCGCGCGGTCTGCGGAGTGGTGCCGTCACGCTCGTCGGCCGCCGCCTTGACCCGCAGCAACGTGTCCAGATCCAGTCGATACAGGTCGGCCGGCGTCTTGACGGCATCGAATTCCGCCAGGTTTTCGATCAGGCGCGTACCCAAACCGTCGATGTCCATGGCCTTGCGCGAGGCGAAATGGATCAGTGCCTCGCGGCGTTGCGCGGCGCACACCAGCCCGCCGGAACAGCGCCACGCCGCGGCCCCTTCCTCGCGCACCAGGGCCGAACCGCATACCGGACAGCAGCTCGGCATGTGCCAGGGGTGCGTCGCCGCGGGCCGGCGTTCGGGGATGACCCGCACCACCTCGGGGATAACGTCGCCGGCGCGACGGACGATGACCGCGTCCCCCACGCGCACGTCCAGCCGTGCGATCTGGTCGGCATTGTGCAACGTGGCGTTGGTGACGGTGACACCGGCCACCTGCACCGGTTCCAGGCGTGCCACCGGTGTGGCCGCGCCGGTACGGCCGATCTGGATGTCGATGGCCTTGACCGTGGTGGCCTGCTCCTCGGCCGGAAACTTGTGTGCCAGGGCCCAACGCGGCGCCCGCGCCACGAATCCCATGATGTCCTGGCCGGCGTAGTCATCCAGCTTGTAGACCACGCCGTCGATGCCGTAGGGCAATTGATTGCGGCGCTCGCCGATGCGGCGGAAATAGGCGATCAGCCCCTCGAAGCCCGTGGCGGTGTCAACTTCCCGCGACACGGGAAAGCCCCACTCGCGCAACCGCTGCAGCGTCTGCGAATGGGTGGCGGGCAATTCGCCGTCGGCCACCACGCCGGTGGCGTAGGCGAAAAAGCTCAGCTTGCGACGCGCCGTCACCGACGGGTCCAGCTGGCGCAACGAACCGGCGGCGCCATTGCGCGGGTTGGCCAGCGGCTTGTCGCCCCGCTTCAGCGCCTGCGCGTTGAAAGCCTCGAAATGGCGGGTGAGCATGACGACCTCGCCGCGTACCTCGAGTACGCCGGGCCAGCCGTGCCCTCGCAATTTCAGCGGAATCGAGCGGATGGTGCGCACATTGGTGGTGACATCCTCGCCGGTGGTGCCGTCGCCGCGTGTGGCGCCGCGCACCAGCACACCCTGTTCGTAACGCAGACTGATGGCCAGGCCGTCCAGCTTGGGCTCGACCGAAAATACCGGCGCGTCGCGGTCCAGGGTGTCACGGATGCGGCGCACGAAGTCGGCCACCTCGACGAAGCGCGTGCGGTCGTCGTCACCCTCGCTCTCGAAAGCATTGCCCAGCGACAACATCGGCAATTCATGCCGCACCTCGGCAAACCCGCCGTCCGCGCGTGCGCCGACGCGACTGGTGGGCGAATCGCTGCTGGCCAGGTCCGGGTGGCGCGCTTCCAGCGCTTCCAGTTCGCGCATCAGCTTGTCGTACTCGGCATCCGGAATATGCGGGTCGTCCAGCACGTGATAGCGGTAGCTTGCGTCATCCAGCTCGGCGCGCAGTTCGGCGGCGCGGGCAACGGCTTGGTCGGGTGTGGCGTTTGAACTCATCAGACACTCCGGGGCAACCGCGCCATGATAATCTGCCCTTTCCTTGGCCGCGAGCGACTGCCTCCGTCGGCGCCAATCGTCCCGATCACCCGCAGGGGAGCACAAGTGTTGAGTCCCGACATGCTGAAAATTGGCGCGCTGATCCTTTTCGCCGCTGCCATCACCCACACCTTTTCGGTCAAGTATTTCGATCGCCAGGCCGACCGCGACACCGCGCACGCGGGAGTCTGGCGCCTGCTGGCCGAAGTGGAGATCGTGTTCGGTTTCTGGGCCGGCATATTGATCGCCTACATGGCACTCGTCATCGGTCCCGAGAAAGCGCTGGAATACCTGGAAACACGCGATTTCACCGAGCCGATGTTCGTGTTCGTGATCATGGTAGTGGCCGCCAGCCGTCCCATCCTCAATCTGGCGCTGGCTCTGGTGGACCGCGTCTCGCGTCTGCTGCCGATTCCGCTGCCAATGGCGACCTACATGGTCACGTTGTCACTGGTTCCCCTGTTGGGTTCGCTGATCACCGAGCCGGCCGCCATGACGCTGGCGGCGTTGCTGCTGCGTGACAATTTTTATTCGGCACGTCTGTCCAGCCGGCTGCAGTACGCGACGCTGGGCGTGCTGTTCGTGAACATTTCCATCGGCGGCACGTTGACCCCGTATGCCGCGCCGCCGATCCTCATGGTCGCCAGCACATGGGGTTGGGACCTCTCGTTCATGCTGACCCATTTCGGTTGGCGCTCGGCGATCGCGGTCGTCGTCAACGCCATCGGCGTGGCGATCGTGTTCCGGCGCGAGATCAGCGGTACGGTATTGGATGAGGCACGCAAGCCGACCGCGATTCCACGGATGCTGACACTGCTGCACGTGCTGGTCCTGGCCGGCATCGTGGTGTTTGCCCATCACCCCACGATTTTCGTGGCGCTGTTCCTGTTGTTCATGGGTGTCGTGCACGCCTACGGACGCCACCAGGGCAAGCTGATTCTGCGCGAGGGCCTGATGGTCGGTTTCTTCCTCGCCGGCCTGGTGGTGCTGGGCGGGCAGCAACAATGGTGGTTGCAGGAGCTGCTCGACGGTATCAGTCCGAAGGTGGCTTATTACGGCACCGCCATGCTCACCGCCATCACCGACAATGCCGCCCTGACCTATCTCGGTTCGCTGGTGGAAGGCCTCACCGACGAATTCAAGTATTCGCTGGTGGCCGGCGCGGTGACCGGCGGCGGTCTGACGGTCATCGCCAACGCCCCCAATCCGGCCGGTTACTCGATCCTGAAGGGCAGCTTCGACGGCGAAAGCATCAGTGCGCTGGGGCTGCTGGCGGCGGCATTGGGGCCGACCATCGTGGCCATACTGGCGTTCGAGCTGCTTTGACCTTGTTTGATGTGCCCGCATTGTCTGCGGGTACCCCGGCCGCACCACACACGACGTCCGCTTGCGGCTACCCGAAACGCCGGAGGGCGCGACCGGCGGTGCGGGGACATGGCGTGCCTTGTCGCGGGGCCGGCCGCGGTTTCCACCACTCCCGCACCACACATTCAAGCATTGACAGGTCGACCACGCAGGCGGCGTGCGCCGCCTGCGTGTCCGCCGACGACTGATCAAGCCAGCGCGCGGGATTTTTCCTCGATGCTGGACAACAGCTTCTTCCAGGACTTCACGAACGCTTCGGCACCTTCCACCTGCAACCGGCTCGCCAGGGCATCGATGTCGACGCCGGCATCGGCGAACCGCTTCAACATCGCCTCGGCATCGTCGCTGTCGGTGCTCATGACACCATCGATCTCACCGTGATCCTGCAAGGCCTCGATGGTCTTGCCGGGCATGGTGTTGATGGTGTCCGGTGCGGCCAGATGGGTGACATACAGCGTGTCCGACGCATCCGGATCCTTGGTGCCGGTGCTGGCCCACAACAGGCGCTGCGGCTTGGCACCGGCCTTGGCCAGTTTCTGCCAGCGCTCGGAAGCAAGCACGTCGAGATAGGCGCGATACACGCGTCCGGCGATGGCGATACCCAGTTTGTTGCGCAGCGTGTCGGGTACCTGATCCTGGACGGCCACGTCCCAGCGGCTGATGAACACCGAGGCCACCGAGGGCACGTCCGGCGACTCGCCGGCCTCGATGCGGCGCTCCAGAGCGCGCATGTAGGCATCGGCCACCGCCAGGTACTGCTCGCGGGAGAACAGCAGCGTGACGTTGATCGGCACACCGGCGAAAATCGATTCCTCGATCGCCGGCACGCCCTCGGGGGTGCCGGGAATCTTCACGAACAGGTTGTCACAATCGGCCTTGTGGTGGATCGCCGAGGCGGCGTCGATGGTCCCGCCGGTGTCGTTGGCCAGCAGCGGCGACACCTCCATCGACACCCATCCGTCGACGCCATCGGTTTGCTTGTGCGCGGGACGAAACAGGGCCGCGGCGCGACGCAGGTCCTCGAGTGCCAGTTCGATGAACAATTCCTCGCCCGAAAGCCCCTGCCCGGCCTTATCGCGGATGCCGTCGTCGTAGGCACCGGAACCGTCGATGGCTTTCTCGAAAATGGACGGGTTGGAGGTCAGGCCGGTGAGGTGCCATGCACTGACGTGCCGAGCCAGCGTGCCGTCATCGAGCATGTCGCGGGTAATGTTGTCCAGCCACAGGCTCTGACCAAGGTCGTGCAGTTTGGCGGTTGCATTCATGGGGCTTCCTCGTGATGTCGTAGGAGATACATGCGTACACCATGCGCCGCTTTCAATCGCTTCGCAACGGACCGTGGCATTCGCGTTCATGGCACCGTGATGCCGCGACCGCGCCCATGAGCGCCGCGAACAAGCGATGGCGGGAGATGCACATGTTCGTGGATGGCCATGCATGAAAAAACCCGCGTCCCGGACGCGGGTTTTTTCGTCCTGCATGGTTCTTGCGAGCCTTATTCCACGGCGGCAACCGCGGAGGCCTGTGCTCCCTTCGGACCTTCGGTCACTTCAAAGCTGACACGCTGGCCTTCCTTCAGGCTGCGAAAGCCCGTTGAATTGATGGCCGAATAATGCACGAAGACATCGTCACCACCATCCTCGGGGGCGATAAAGCCGAAGCCCTTGGCGTCATTGAACCATTTGACTGTACCGAAACGCATTGAAAAACCCCTCACATGAAACGTATGTGCGAGCGCGGCAAGCGAATATACACATGTCCCCCGCACCCGCGAAGTATCACCGCGTTTTTGCTCCAAATGCAAGGAGTGGGCGCACATATCGACATGCGGGCCACGCATGTGCTGATGTTTTAATCAATCGAAGGGTTTTGTAGTAGGAATGGCGGGTGGTTTTCCACAGCCTTTCAGGCTAGTCGCGACAGGATGGCGGGGACCTTTGCACTGGCCGATTCCAGGTGCGCGAAAATCGCTTCCACACTGATTTCCGGGGCCTGCTCCGGATCGCATCCGGCGGCCCAATTGGCCACCAACGCGAGGCATGCGTAAGCGACGTCCAGTTCCCGGGCGAGCACGGCCTCGGGCATGCCGGTCATGCCGACCAGGTCGCAACCGTCCCGGCGCATGCGCGTGATTTCCGCCCGCGTTTCCAGACGCGGTCCCTGGGTGGCGCCGTAGCAGCCGCCATCGACAACCGCCACGTCGGCACGCACGGCGGCGTCGAGCAGGCGCTCGCGCAATGCACCGGCATAAGGCTCACTGAAATCGACATGGCGCACCTCGGCACCCTCCACGTCGCAAAAGCTGTCCGCCCGTCCGTGGGTGTAGTCGATGATCTGGTCGGGCACCACCACGGTACGCGGCCCCATGTCGTCGCGGATGCCGCCGACGGCATTGATGCCGACCATGTCGCGGGCACCGAGATGGTGCAGCGCCCATACGTTGGCGCGATAGTTGACCCGATGCGGCAGCAGATGGTGACGACGCCCATGGCGGGCCAGGAACGCCAGGCGGCGACCCCCGAATCGCCCCACGCGAATGCTGTCGGAAGCCGGGCCGAACGGCGTCGCCGGCGCGTGTTCCTCCACGTCGGTGAGGCCGGGAAAATCGTAAAGGCCGCTGCCGCCGATGACCGCCAGGTCGATACCGCTCATGCCGGATTCTCCGCCGGCAATGCGTAGATGGCCGGCAGGTTGCGGCCCTGTTCGTGGTAGTCCATGCCGTAGCCGAACACATAGCGATCGGGCAGTTCCACGCCGTTGAAGTCCGCCTCGATGCCGGGCACGCGGCGTCCGTGCATCTTGGTGCTCAGCGTGGCCACCAGCACTCGCGAGGCGCCCTGCTCCAGGCACGCCTCGCGTACCGCCTTGAGGGTATGCCCCTCGTCCAGAATGTCATCGGCCAGCAGCACGTTGCGGCCGGTCAGGTCCACCGCCGGCCGGCGCAACCAGCGCAACTGTCCGCCGCGGTTGCCGTGATAGCGCGTGGCGTGCACGTAATCGAAGGTGAGGTCGGAACGGATCGACAGCGCCAGTTGCGCGGCGAAGATCAGAGCGCCGTTCATCACGGTGATCAGCACGGCGTCCTCGCCGTCCAGCGCGGCATCGATGTCGCGACCCATGCGGGCGATGGCCTCGCGGATCGCCGCTTCGTCGTACAGCAGGTCGGCGCGGCGGAGGGCTTGTTCGAGATGGTTCATGGCGTGTCCAGTGCGGTGACGCGGGCGACAAATTGATCGCGTTGCGGATTGTCCTCCAGCGAGGCCCAGGTGCTGGCAACGTTGCCGCGCAGGCGTGCGACACGCGCGGCATCGCAGGGCGTGAAATCGCGCGCGGCCCGCAACGCCGGTTCGACCGCTTCAGGCTGGCAGGCCAGGATCAGATCGCAGCCGGCCTCGTGATGGGCGCGGATGCGCGCGCCGACATCGCCGGCGGCGCCGGCGGCCGCCATGCTGATGTCGTCGCTGAGGACCAGGCCCGCGTGGCCCATTTGCCGCCGCAGGATGTCGCCGATCCAGCGTGCCGACTGGCCGGCCGGCGCGGCATCGACCTGTGGATACACGACGTGGGCCATCATCACCGCCTCGGCGTGGTTGTCGATGACATCGACGAACGGCAGCAGATCGGCCTGCCGCAACGTCTCCAGGTCGCGTGAATCGACCGCGGCATCGTGATGGGTGTCGGCCTGGACCGAACCGTGTCCC
Source organism: uncultured Rhodanobacteraceae bacterium (assembly GCA_964566965.1). Lineage (GTDB taxonomy): Bacteria > Pseudomonadota > Gammaproteobacteria > Xanthomonadales > Rhodanobacteraceae > Oleiagrimonas. Next base: position 34,215 of record CAZMKO010000014.1, on the reverse strand, counting down.
GGGAAGTGCTTGGGTGTCACCGCCATGCCGGCCAGGTGCATGCCGCGTGCATAGGCCTGCCCGAGTTCGGAGACCACCGCCGGATCGGCGTGGAACGCCCTGTCACCGATGGCCTGGCTGCCGCGGGCGAGATCGAGCACCGGGGCGAAGCTGACATCGACATCGGTCGCGCGCAGTTCGCTGCCCATCAGCCAGGCATGTTCCTCGGCCAGTTCCACCGCGCGGTGCGGATCGCGGTCCCATACTTCGCCCAGGCGCGCCAGGGCCGGAAGCCGCGTGAAGCCCTCGCAAAAACGTTGCACTCGGCCGCCTTCCTGGTCGACCCCGACCACGAAAGCCTCATCGTCACGCACCTCGCGCAGCGCCGCGACCAGATCCAGGAGCTGGCTGCGGGAGGCGAAATTGCGCGCGAACAACACCACGCCGCTGACATGCGGCACGAGCAACTGTTCACGCTCACGCGTTGTCAATGACAATCCGGATAGGCCAATCAGCAGCATCAGTTGGTCTCCTGCCCCAGGCGTTCGACATGGCTCCACGTACGCCAGGGGTGATCAATAAGGTTGACGTTGTAGTAGCGCGGCAGGTGGCTGACTTCCCGGCCCAACCAGGCCGGGTGCGGATGGGCCTCGTCGGCATGCGCCAGCTCGACCTCGGCCACGACCAGTCCCCGATTCTCGCCCAGAAATTCGTCGATCTCGAACACGTGCCCGTCCACCGGTACGCGGTGACGGACCTTTTCGACGCAACCGCGACACAGCGTGTCGAGCATTTTGCGCGCATCGGCCAGCGGCAACGGGTACTCGTATTCCTGGCGCGCGATGCCCAGCTGTGCCGATTTGACGTTGAGACGTGCCGTGTCGCCGTCGATGCGTACCCGCACCGAGGCAAGTGCCAGCCCCCGGCGCAACGCATCGGCATCCACCAGATAGCCCTGCACCATGTGTGTGCCGGCATCGGCCAGCGGACGCCAGCTGTCGTCGGCGAGCAGGAACTTGCGCTCGATCTCGGTCCCCATGCTCAGCGCTCCGCACGCTCGAACACCGCGATCGACTCCACGTGTGCGGTATGCGGAAACATGTCCATGACGCCGGCCGCGGTCAACCGGAAACGATGCCGCTCGACCAGAATGGCCGCATCACGCGCCAGTGAGGCCGGGTGGCAGGAAACGTAGACGATCCGACCGGTGGTCTTGCGCGGCAGGTATTCCAGCACCTTGTCGGCGCCGGCACGGGGTGGGTCAAGCAGAATCTTGTCCCAGTCGTGGCGCGCCCATTCGCTGTGGCGCTGATCCTCGAACAGGTTGGCAACATGAAAGCGCGCGTTGCCGATGCCGTTGCGCGCGGCATTGGCGTCGGCGCGCTCGACCAGCGCATGTTCGCCTTCCACGCCGGCCACCTCACGGCAGCGCCGGGCCAGTGGCAGGGTGAAATTGCCCAGCCCGCAGAACAGGTCGAGCACCTGCTCATGCGGTTGCGGGTCGAGCAGACGCAGGGCATGGTCAAGCATGCGCTGATTCATGTCGCTGTTGATCTGCACGAAATCCAGCGGCCGGAATTCCAGCTCCAATGCATCGTCGTCGAAACGGAATGCCAGGCGCGGCTGTTCGGGCCACAACGGATGCACGCTGGTGTTGCCGCCGGGCTGCAGATAGATGGCGAAGTCGTGCTCACGACCGAAGGCGGTCAGGATATCCAGGTCGCGCTGTCCCAGCAGCTTGAGATGGCGAAATACCAGGGCCACCGTGTCGTCGCCGGCGGCGAATTCGATCTGCGCGATGTCCGCGGCCGCATCCAGCGTGCCGATCATCTCGCCCAGCAGGCCGATGCGCTCGCCCAGGCGCGGATGCACCACATCGCAATGCACGATGTCGGCGACATAGCGCGGGTTGGCCTGTTCGCGGAAACCCACCAGCACACGCCCCTTCTTGGGCACCCGCCGCACCGACAAACGGCCACGGCGCCGATACCCCCACTGACGTCCGACCAGGGGATCCAGCCAGCGTTCGGGCTCCACCTTGCCGATGCGCTGGAAGTTCTCGGCCAGTACCCGTTGCTTGGCCAGTATCTGCGCGTCCGGCGCCAGATGCTGCAGGGAGCAGCCACCGCAGATACCGTAATGGCGACACCGCGGCTCGACACGTTCGGCGGAACGGGTATGGAGTTCCTCCACCACTCCCTCGTCGAAATGCCGATGTCGTCTGGTGATGCGCGCACGTACCCGTTCGCCGGGCAGCGCGCCACGAACGAACAGGGCCTTGTCGTCGACATGTCCCACCCCGCGACCATCATGGGTGAGGTCGGTGATGTCCGCGTCTGCGTGGATGATTTTCTTCATGCGTTTTCAACAACATGCGGCGCCCGGATGACCCGCGGAGGCCTTCCGGGCGCCGCCGGTACCACCGGGATCATTTTTTCTTCCAGTTGCCGTTGGCCGCCTGCACATACCAGCCGGCATGAGCCTTGCGAATCCACCATTCGGCGAACGTGGTGCGAATCTTGGCGGTCCACTCGGGGTGACCATTGGCCTCGGCGATGGCGTCGTAGAGGGCCTTGCGGTCCTTGTTCTCGTCGGCCACGGTACTGTTGACCATGGCGCGCTCGGACAACGCCACGGCGGATGCGTCCCGTACCGCCACCAGGCCGTCGTGCGTGTAACCGATGGTGCCGGCGTCCAGCAGCTTGCGCAGGGAACGTTTGTAGCGCTGCGCCATGCGCGAGTGGATGGCGTTCACTTCCGGTGTGTGGATACGCAGATTCGGCGTGTCGGCGGCCTGCGCGGCCGGTACCAGCACCCGCATCACCGCCGCCAGAGGCTGCATGCCCTGATCGGGATCCTGCTCGCTGGATGCCGCCGGAGACGGATCATCCGACGTGTCGCCGTGGTCGCCGTCCTGACCCGGATCGATCAGCGAGCCGATGAACTGGTCGGCCGCCTGGGCCGCCGCCGCCTTCGGGAAGTACACGTTGATGGTGACACAACCGGCCAGCGCGGTGAGCAACAGCACCGACAGACACAGCAGACTCTTGCGCATGGATCCTCTCCTGAAACCTCCGGCGAACGGCACCGGATCACCCGGGGATGATCACACAAATACCCAGCTCCGCACACCCTCGATGAGCATCGGTCGCGCCGTCACCCCGGCGCGAAACCATCGCCGATAGCGTGATGCTCACATGGTCTGGATGCTGGCCTCGCCGTCGTCCGTGCTCACGCGGAAGCGGGCCACGTTGGCGCGTTGGTAGGGCGTCAGTTCAACCGGCTTGCCATCCAGCACGACCCGGGCGCCGCCGGCGTCACCAATGTTGACCTGCAGCGGTTGACTACTGCGATAGGTGCGCTCGGTACCGGCCGGAAGCAGGCTGTATTCCAGACGTTCGCCATCGGCGTTGGTGATTTCCACCCAACTGGGCGCACTCAGCGTCAGGCGCAGAACGTGGCTTCCCGGCACCTTGATGTCGGGCATGCGCGGTTTGACCGGTGCCACGCTGTCCAGCGCCGAGAACGGCGCCATGGAAGCCATCAGCGGCCGCTCGTCGTCATGGCCGCGCGAGCCGCCCTGCGAGGACGTTTCGCTCACGGCGACGGCATCGTCAGGGGCGGAGCGGTCGCCATCAGTCGCGTCCAGCGCCAGCTCCTGCTTGGCCACGGGGGCCGAATTGAGCGGCTCCAGATGTGTCAGTTCGCGGTCCAGACCGCCCTTCATGCCCAGCCACACCAGCGGCACCACGATCACCGCGGTCAGCACCACGTAGGTCGCCGCCGTGGTGTAACGCTGCCACATGTAATGCGAACGCGATATGCCACCGGTGGACACCAGTTGCGGTTTGTCCTCCCGCGGCGCCAGGGCATCGACGGCTGCGTGCAGCTCCGCCTCGGGCATGCCGAGATAGGCACCGTAGGTCTCCAGGTAGTTGCGCAGATAGACGCCGTGGTCGATGCCGTCGTAATCGCCGGCCTCGAGTTTGCGCAGGATCCGAACCGGCAGACGCAGCGCTTCGCCACACTGCGGGATATCCAGGCCGCGGCTATCTCGGAGAGCCTGCAATTGCCGGCCCAGCCGGATGCGCAGCGGCTCGCCACCGCCGTCGTGTCGGGAAACCGCATCCCCCGCGGACATGTCCGACGGCCCGTGCTGGTCTTTGCCCACGTTCGTGGAAGACTTCGAATCATTCATGGAGTTGTCGTGTTGCTGGTAGCCCGCGCCTGTTCCGAATCCGGGAACTTGCTGCGCAACTGGCGTGCATAATCCCGGGCGCCCTCCGCGTCGCCCAGTCGAGTCTCGATGTCGTAACCGAGTTTCAGTGCCTCGGCACTGCTGCGGCCCCGGGTCTGATAACGCTGGATGTACGCGCTGGCACGGAAGTCGTCACCGGAAAGGTGCAACGCCCGCGCCATCTGGTACAGCGCATCCGGATACCGCGAATCCACGTCCAGCGCCTTGCCGAGGTGTTCCTCGGCCTGCTGGTAGTTGCCGGCACGGATCTGGCAGATGCCGGCGTTGGTCCATGCCGCCGCCGGCGTCCCGTAGAACGGGTCGGCCAACGCCTTGCGAAAATACGGCATGGCTTCGTCCACTTTGCCCTCGCGGCAAAGGAAGACACCGAAATTGTTGTTGGTGTCGCCGTCCTTGGGGTGCAGCTGCACGGCACGGCGATAATGCTTCTCGGCCTCCGGCAGCTGGTGCAGACGTTCGTACACCGCGCCAAGCACGGTGTGTGCCGGAGCGTAATTGGGATCGAACGTCAATGCCGTGTGCAGTTTTTCGATGGCGGTCTTCAGGTCACCCTGGCGGAAATACCCCTGCCCCAGCTGGGTATGCACCTGGGCCGCCTTTTCCTTGTCACTGGATTTGCTCTTGAGATGGTGTCCGCCACCGGTGGCACATCCGGCCAGAATCCCGGCCAGAAGCATGGCGGATGCCACGCGAACCACGTCAAAGCGCATGAGACGCCCCCTCCGCCTGTCTGCGAATCTGTGCACTGCGCCGCGTCCGGTCCATCACCTGGCCGACCAGCTGTCCGCACGCGGCATCGATGTCGTCGCCCCGGGTCCGGCGTACCGGCGCCACCAGGCCGGCCTGGTTGAGGATGCGCTGGAATGCGGCAATGGTGTCCGGCTCCGAGCGCTCGAATTGCGTGCCCGGAAACGGGTTGAAAGGAATCAGGTTCACCTTGGAAGGCACCTTGCGCATCAGCTTGACCAGTTCACGCGCGTGCACGGGTTGATCGTTGACGCCCTTCATCAAGGTGTATTCGAAGGTGATGGTGGCACGCGGCCGTGTCGACAAGTAGTAGCGACAGGCATCGACCAGCTCGGCGATCGGATACCGCTTGTTGATCGGCATGATGCGTGTGCGCAATTCGTCGTTGGCCGCGTGCAACGACACCGCCAGCGACACGTCGGAGACATCCGCCAGCTTGATGATCTGCGGCACCATGCCGGCGGTCGACAGCGTGACGCGCTTGTTGGCCAGACCGAAGCCCAGGTCGTCACGCATCAGGCTCATGGCAGCAACGACGTGGTCGAAATTGGCCAGCGGCTCGCCCATGCCCATCATCACCACGTTGGTGATGCGTCGGGCCTGGTGCGGCACGTTGCCCAGGTGCTTGGCCGCCACCCATACCTGGCCGATGATCTCGGCCGTGGACAGGTTACGGTTGAAGCCCTGCGCGCCAGTGGAACAGAACTGGCAGTTCAGCGCGCAACCGACCTGCGAGGACACGCACAGCGTGCCACGGGTGGGCTCGGGGATGTACACCGACTCGATGGCGTTGCCGCCGTTCATGCCCAGCAGCCACTTGTGCGTGCCATCGGTGGAGGCTTTCTCGAACACCGTCTTGGGCGGAACGACGTGGCAGACCTCGGCAAGTTTGCCGCGCAGGGACTTGCCGAGGTCGGTCATGGCCTCGAAGTCGCTCTCCAGCCGATGGTAGATCCACTTCATCACCTGGTCCGCACGGTAGGGCTTTTCGCCCAGCCCGACGAAAAATTCGCGCAGGCCCTGGCGGTCCAGGTCGAGAAGATTGGTTTTTGCGGCCTCGGTCACGACGTCACACTCCAGCGCCTCAGCGCGGGCAGATCTCGGCTTCAGTGAAAAAATAACCGATTTCGGTCTTCGCCGTTTCCGGCGCGTCCGAACCGTGCACGGCATTGGCGTCGATGGAATCGGCGAAATCGGCACGGATCGTGCCCGGCGCCGCATCCTTGGGGTTGGTGGCGCCCATCAGCTCGCGGTTCTTCGCGATGGCACCCTCGCCTTCCAGCGCCTGGATCATCACTGGACCGGAGCTCATGAACTCGACCAGCGCGGGGAAAAACGGGCGTTCACGGTGCACGGCGTAGAAGCCTTCGGCCTCTTCCTTGCTGAGGTGTTTCATCTTCGCGGCAACGACCTTGAGGCCGGCCTTCTCGAAGCGACTGTAGATTTCACCAATGACGTTCTTGGCGACGGCATCGGGTTTGATGATGGACAGGGTGCGCTCCAGCGCCATGGATCAGCTCCGGTAAGGTAAATAGGCGGGAAAAATGTTGAACATGCTGCTGAACCGTTGTCGACACGTCGCGGGCTTCCGCGCCCGACTTGCGCACATCCGGGCCATCAAGGCCAGGGCATCCGCCAGGTCGCCATGTCCGCCATCCCTGCGCGGCCAACGACGTGTCCGGAACAGCCGGACATCGGAACCACTGTCGACCTTCCCCCCCTCCTTCAGGTCAACGTTACGCCAAAACCCGCGTGCATAACGGGTTTGGCTCACAAAATGGTGACAGAATCCGACGAAATTGCAAGGGCTGACAGCCGTTTGCCCACGATTTTGCATGCACGCGGCAACGTCGAGTTTGACCGGGCCGTATCGCCGGGCCTATGCTCAAACGATCGTTTCATACGCCCGCCTGCCATCCACCCGGAATCACCACGTGACCTCATCGCCGTTCTCGACCAAGGAGCGGATCCTCGACGCCGCCGAACAGCTGTTTGCCCGACACGGTTTCGCGGGAGCGTCGCTGCGTCAGGTGACCTCGCGCGCCGGCGTGAACCTGGCAGCGGTCAACTATCACTTTGGATCCAAGGAAAAGCTGCACGAAGAGGTGTTCCGGCGCCGCCTGGACATCCTCAACCAGCGCCGCCGAGAGGCATTGGACGCGTTGAGTGCGGACGCCACGCTGGAGGATGTGCTTACCGCGTTCATCCACCCGGCCCTGGCGTTGTCGCGTGAAACCGACGGTGGCGATGCCTTCGTGCGCATCATGGCACGCGCCTACGCCGAGCACGACGCGCGGCTGCGCGAGTTCCTTTCCACCAATTACGGCGACGTGCTCAAGCGTTTTGCCGTCGAACTGGCTGCACGCCTGCCGGCCTTGGACAAGCCGGAACTTTACTGGCGCCTGGACATCGTTACCGGCGCGCTGACCTACGCCATGGCCAACTTCGGCATCACCCGCCGGCGCGAAGACATCAGCGAAGAACAACACCGCATCGACGCCGAACGTCACCTGGTGCAGTTCGCTGCCGCCGGACTGCGCTCGACCTGACCCGATCCACTCCCCTTTTTGATCTTCCCTGACGGAGACTGGCATGACTGACTCCCTTCACATCCGCAAGGCCGCCGTGCTCGGCGCCGGTGTCATGGGCGCGCAAATCGCTGCGCACCTCACCAACGCCGGCATTGAGACGCTGCTGTTCGACCTGCCCGCCAAGGAGGGTCCGAAGAACGGCATCGCGCTCAAGGCCCTCAAGCACCTGGGCAAGCTGAAACCCGCACCGCTTGGCATAAAGTCGCTGGCAAATGCCATTATTCCAGCCAATTACGACGAAAACCTCGACGCACTCAAGGACTGCGACCTGGTCATCGAAGCCATTGCCGAGCGCATGGACTGGAAGCTGGACCTGTACCGGAAAGTCGCGCCGCACCTGCCCGACCACGCCGTCATCGCTTCCAATACCTCGGGCCTGTCCATCAACACCCTGGCCGAGGCCTTGCCGGAAAACCTGCGCCACCGCTATTGCGGCGTGCACTTCTTCAATCCGCCGCGCTACATGCACCTGGTCGAGGTGATTCCGGCCAAAACCACCGACGCCAGGGTGCTCGACGGCCTGGAAGCCTTCCTGACCACGGCGCTGGGCAAGGGCGTGGTGTTCGCGCGCGACACGCCCAACTTCATCGGCAACCGCATCGGCGTGTTCTCGATCCTCTCGACCATGCACCACACCGCCGCCTTCGGCCTCGGCTTCGACGCGGTCGACGCGCTGACCGGCCCGGCCATCGGCCGTCCCAAGAGCGCCACCTACCGCACCGCCGACGTGGTCGGCCTGGACACCATGGCGCACGTCATCCAGACCATGGCCGACACCCTGCCCGACGACCCGTGGCACAAGTACTTCAAGACACCGGACTGGCTCGCCGCGCTGATCGACAAGGGCGCGCTGGGCCAGAAGACCCGCGCCGGCGTGTATCGCAAGGACGGCAAGCAGATCAACGTGCTGGACCTGGAAAAGCAGGACTACCGCCCCTCCGAACAGAAAGCCTCGGACGAGGTCGCGACCATCCTCGCCGTCAAGGACCCGGCCGAGAAATTCGGGAAGCTGCGCGACAGCGCCGACCCGCAGGCACAGTTCCTGTGGGCGATCTTCCGCGACCTGTTCCACTACAGCGCCTACCACCTGGCCGACATCGCCGAGACCGCGCGCGACGTCGATTTCGCCATCCGCTGGGGCTACGGCTGGAAACTCGGGCCGTTCGAAACCTGGCAGGCCGCCGGATGGCAGCAGGTCGCCCACTGGATCGCCGAAGACATCGCCGCCGGCAAGGCCATGAGCGATGCGCCGCTGCCCGCCTGGGTCACGGATGGCCGCAAAGGCGTCCATCACGCCGACGGCTCGTATTCGCCGGAGAAGGACAAGGACATCCCGCGTTCCTCGCACCCGGTCTACGCACGCCAGTTGTTCCCCGAAATCCTCCTCGGCGAAAAGCATCCCGAGGGCGACACCGTGTGGGAAAACGACGGCGTGCGCCTGTGGACGCTGGGCGACGACGGCATCGGCATCCTGTCGTTCAAGACCAAGATGCACACCGTCAACGACCACGTGCTCGACGGCATCCAGGAAGCCATCGGCATCGCCGAAAACACGCTGCGCGCCGTGGTGATCTGGCAGCCGAACGAGCCGTTCTCCGCCGGCGCCGACCTCAAGGGCGCGCTGGGCCTGCTGCAGGACGGCAAGCTGGCCGAGTTCGAGGCCATGGTGGCCAATTTCCAGCGCACCAGCATGCGCATCAAGCATGCCCTGGTGCCGGTGGTGTCGGCCGTGCGCGGGCTGGCGCTGGGCGGCGGCTGCGAATTCCAGATGCACTCGGCGCGCACCGTGGCCGCGTTCGAGAGCTACATCGGCCTGGTCGAAGCCGGCGTGGGCCTGCTGCCGGCCGGTGGCGGCCTCAAGGAGCTGGCCCTGCGCGCTTCGCAGTCGCCAGTAGGCGACGCGTTCGAGAACATCAAGCGTGCCTTCGAGACCACCGCCATGGCCAAAGTGTCCGCCTCCGCGCTGGACGCCAAGGCGCTGGGCTTGCTGCGTCCCGAGGACGTGGTCGTCTACCACGCCGACGAACTGCTGTACGTGGCCAAGGCACAAGCCCGTGCGCTGGCCGAGTCCGGCTACCGCCCGCCCCTGCCCGCGCGCCACATCAAGGTCGCCGGCGACGTCGGCACCGCCACCTTCAGGGCGCAACTGGTCAACATGCTGGCCGGCCACTTCATCTCCGAACACGACATGGACATCGCCAGCCGCATCGCCGACACCCTGTGCGGCGGCCAGATCGAGCGCGGCAGCGAAGTCGACGAAGAATGGCTGCTGGAACTGGAGCGCAAGCACTTCGTGACCCTGGCGCAGACCGAAAAGACCCAGGCCCGCATCGCGCACACGATGAAGACCGGCAAACCGCTCCGCAATTGATAAACGGGACCGGGGACCCGGGACCCGGGACCCGCAAAAGCCACGCGTTTTTGCTGTTCTCGGGTCCCCGGTCCCGGGTCCCGACTTTCAAAATACCGAGGTTCCCCAATGACCAAGCAAGTACAAGACGCCTACATCGTCGCCACCACCCGCACACCCGTCGGCAAGGCGCCGCGCGGCGTATTTCGCCACACCCGTCCGGACGACATGCTCGCGCACGTCATCCAGGCCGCGCTGGGCCAGTGCCCGGGTATCGACCCGGCGCGCATCGCGGATGTCATCATCGGTTGTGCCATGCCCGAGGCCGAGCAAGGCATGAACGTGGCGCGCATCGGCCTGCTCCTGGCCGGCCTGCCCGACACCGTGCCCGGTGTGACCGTCAACCGCTTCTGCTCGTCCGGCCTGCAGGCCGTGGCCATGGCCGCCGACCGCATCCGCCTCGGCGAAGCCGACCTGATGCTGGCCGGCGGCACCGAGTCCATGAGCATGGTGCCGATGATGGGCCACAAGGTGCAGATGAACCCGGCCATCTTCAACGACGAGAACATCGGCATCGCCTACGGCATGGGCATCACCGCCGAAAACGTCGCCACGCGCTGGAAAATCAGCCGCGAGGCCCAGGACGCCTTCGCCGCCGAAAGCCACCGCCGCGCCCTCGCCGCGCAGGAAGCCGGCCTGTTCAAGGACGAAATCACCCCGTTCAAACTGGACGACCGCTACCCCGACGTCGCCAACCGCAGCGTGCGCGAAGACCAGCGCCTGATCGAAAACGACGAAGGCCCGCGCCCCGGCTCCACGCCCGAAGTGCTGGCCAAGCTGCGCCCGGTATTCAAGGCCGACGGCAGCGTCACCGCCGGCAACTCCTCGCAGATGTCCGACGGCGCCGGCGCCGTGATGCTGGCCAGCGAACAGGCCATCAAGGACTACGGCCTCACCCCCCTGGCCCGCTTTGTCGGCTTCTCCGTCGCCGGCGTGCCGCCCGAGGTCATGGGCATCGGTCCCAAGGAAGCCATTCCAAAGGCGCTGGCCGCCACCGGCATGAAGCAGGACGACATGCAGTGGATCGAGCTCAACGAGGCCTTCGCCGCCCAGTCGCTGGCCGTCATCAACGAACTTGGCCTGGACCCGGAAAAGGTCAACCCGCACGGCGGCGCCATCGCCTTGGGTCATCCTCTCGGTGCCACCGGTGCCATTCGCATCGCCACCATGGTCCATGGCATGCGCCAGAAGAAACAGAAATACGGCATGGTCACGATGTGTATCGGCACCGGCATGGGGGCGGCCGGGGTGTTCGAAGTGCTTTGAGTATTTCCGGTACGCACGCCGGCACGAACCGCGCCAGGACGGATGATCCGGCGCGGTTCGTTGCGTTTTGAGAAGACGCCCGTCATGCCCTGCAGCGATACCTAAGCGAGGCGGCGAACCAACCACCCCGCGTGCACGGACAGCATGTAAGCAAACTACTGACTCCAAAGCCATTAATCGGCGTTGTCAGCGCGTGTCCGGGATGGGATACTTGAGATGACACCTCATGATGAGGTCGGCTGCGATAGGAACGCAGGAGGGCTTTATGAGCAAATTGTCTATCGGACGCGTGGTGGGATACGCCTTTGGCGGGATTGCACTGGGTTGTATCGTTGGCGCGCTGGTAGGGTCGGTCATCGGCAACGTTGCGCTGGGGATCGGGCTTGGTATTGCTTTCGTCAGCTCGGGCGTCGGCGTCCTTGTTTCACTTGCCGCGTTTGCCCCGGGTCACCAACGTCCGAGTCGCACGCCATCCGACGGCAAGGAACCGCCATGCGCCTGACCGCAAACGCCTGCCCGGGACGACCCAGGTGGCTCGGGCGTCAGACCACCTCCCCCGGCGAGGCCGCGCAATCAAAAAAGGGGTCAGAGACATTTTTTAAAGAAAATTTCGGGTTTGAACCCCTTTTCGATCCCGCTCCGCGACCCACCATCGAACCACATGCCAGAACTCCACCTGCGTCGTCCGCGACACTCTGATTTGGATCCGGCAACCCGTATCCATTGCGACCCTCGAACCAACCGGTTCAATCCAACAGGTTCCGCAGATCCTTCGGAGGTCCCCGTCATGCTTGACGCCTGGATCGCCCACTGGAATGCCCACACGTTTGGATACTGGGCGGTTGCCGATGCGTCGCGGCCGGAGGACATTCTCGGCTTCGGTGGCCTCATGTACAAGAATGTGGGGCACCTCCACGGCCTCAACATATATTTTCGCTTTGCCCCGGAGGCCTGGGGGAGAGGCTATGCAAGCCGGTTGGCGCGTGCCAGTCTTGATCTTGCTTTCAACACACTTGGAGCCACCGAAGTCCTTGGCCTTGTTCGACCACTCAACATTCCGTCCCGCCGCGTTCTGGAAAGGACGGGTTTCATCCAGTTCTCTTCCTCCGCCGACGTTTCCGGAGAGCCACCAAGCTTGCTCTATCGCGCCACACCGAACACCGTCTGACAGCCTCCTAAAAAAGGGGTCCAAAAAGGGGTCAGAGTGATTTTTGAAAAATAAAAATCACTCTGACCCCTTTTTAGGGGGTAAGTGGCTGGCTTGTTTGTCGTCGGTTCGGGTACAATTGTTCGGTTACGCTGGTACCGGGCATCGATTTTCCCGTGGCCGCTGCTGCCGCAATGGCCGCATGCCTGCCGTCCCGTTCGATGCCGGACCGCGATCCGGACAAGGCACCATGGGTGCCATCCGTCCCATCACTCGCTCGCAGCGCGGTTCCCAGGGAACGCTCCGGGCACCCGCGATGCCCGCCCGGGCGTCGCGTCCGTCGTCTCCACGCGTTCGACGCGGCTTTCCGGCCGTTCAACGGGTTGATGATGTGATGTGTCGGATCCGGGCAGACATCCGTTATCGGAGCCAATCATGGATTTTGCTTCTTTCGGGCTTTCGCCCGTGCTGCTGCGTGCACTCGATGCGCAAGGCTATACCCGCCCCACCCCGATCCAGGCCCAAGCCATGCCGGCCGTGCTGGATGACCGCGACGTGATGGCCAGCGCGCCAACCGGCACCGGCAAAACAGCCGCTTTCGTGCTGCCCGTGCTGGAACATCTGTTCCCTCACGGCGAGTCCGCAGCGCAGCGACAGCGTGCACCGCGCGTGCTGGTACTCACCCCGACCCGCGAGCTGGCCGCGCAGGTGCACGACAATGCTCGCGAATTGGCCAAGGGTCTGCCTTTGCGCAGCACGACCATTTTCGGTGGCGTCAGCATGCGCAACCAGCTCAACGCCTTGCGCCAGGGCCTGGACTTGCTGGTGGCCACCCCGGGTCGGCTGATTGACCACATGGACCAGGGCTCGGCCAACCTCGGTCAGGTCGAAGTACTGGTGCTGGACGAAGCTGACCGCATGCTGGACATGGGTTTCCTGCCGGCATTGAAAAAGATTCTGACGAAACTGCCGCGCCAACGTCAGACTTTGCTGTTCTCCGCGACTTTTGCCGGCCCAATCCGACAGCTGGCACAGCAGTTTCTGCGTGACCCCGTCGAGGTGTCCGTGACGCCGCCGAATACGGTCACGGCAACGGTCAGCCACCGGATCCATCCCGTGGATGCGGCCAGCAAAAAGGATCTGTTGCTGCACTTGTTGGCCCAAGACAGTCGACGCCAGACGCTGGTATTCGGCCGCACCAAGCACGGCGCGGACAAGCTGGTGCGGTTCATCAGCAAGTTCGGCATCCGCGCCGCCGCCATCCACGGCAACAAGAGCCAGAACCAACGTACCCGCGCCCTCGACGATTTCAAGAACCACCGCGTTACGGTATTGGTGGCCACGGATATCGCGGCACGCGGGCTGGACATCGAACAACTGCCGCTGGTCATCAACCACGACTTGCCGATGGTCGCGGCGGACTACGTGCACCGCATCGGGCGCACCGGGCGTGCCGGCGCCAGTGGCTTGGCCATCTCACTGGTCAGCCACGAGGAAACCGGTCTGCTGAAAGACATCCAGAAGATTCTCAAGGATCCGCTCGAAATCGTGCCAGTCGAGGGCTACGAACCGGAACAACCGCTGCGCCTGGACAGCAACGCACGACCCAAGCAGAAGCAGCGCGGACATCACGGCGGTGGTCGTGCGGCACAACCCGGCAACTCATCGCGCCGCCGCGGCCGTGGCGGCGGCAAGGTGCGGGCCGGCAAAAACGCGAGTACCGACGCACGCCAGAATACCAATGCGGGCAAGCCGGCAAACGCCCGCAACCGCCGCCGGCGCCATCGCGGTGGCCCGGGTGACGCGGTGCGCTGAGGCGCTCTGCCGCGCCGTTCACGAAAGGGCGGCATCTGCGGACGCCTCCCTTTTTATGAGACCCGGCCGGCTGAAAGAACGTCGTCGGATGACGCATCTCGAAGCCGGAGTTTCCGGAAGCAGACCAGGCATCGGCGAGCATGATCGCGGCCATGGAGCGCCCCAGAACAGAGGGAACGAATCGACCCGCGGGAGTGGCTTCGGCCACGATCAAGTCTTGCCGGCACGAATGTCCGGCCATGAACATGGTCTGCAGTGCGACGGCTCATGTTGCCTCCGCCCGCGCGCGGGATATCGAGCTTATGCCAAATGGTCGTTTCGACACCGACACTTTCGCGGCCTTCCGGTCGAATTCCGTGGTGGCGGGCTGTTAGTATCTGGCCATGCCACGTCCATGCCACCCGCACCCCGACCGCCATGACCGGCTCTTCCCTGCTGGTGCGCCGATGCGCGTGAGCACCGCGGCCTCCCCGGCCGCCGGCATTGCCGTCATTTCCATTATTGGCCGTGAAAGGTCGGGGTAAGGGCGCGCATTACAGCTCCAAAAGACACACCAAACCCCGCACCTGGAAACGGATGCGGGGTTTTTTCATGCCAGCCACACCAACGACCACGTCAAGGGCCTCATTATGTCCATGCCATACGCCGACGCCACCGCTTCTGTTGGTAACCACGCCATTCGGGACATCGATGCAGCAATCATGGCCGGCGCATCGTCGTCGGTGGTCTACGAGGTGGCCACACAAACGCCTCTGGATGCGGCACCGCTCCTGGCAGCACGACTCGGCGTGCGCGTGATGCTCAAGCGCGAGGATCGCCAACCCGTGTTTTCATTCAAGCTGCGCGGCGCGTACCAGCGCATGCATCGGCTGTCGGCGGCCGAACGTGCACGCGGCGTGATAGCGGCGTCAGCCGGCAACCATGCGCAGGGCATCGCGCTGGCCGCGACGCGACTTGGGGTACACGCGGTGATCGTGATGCCGGTTTCCGCACCACAGGTGAAGGTCGACGCGGTACGACGTCTTGGTGGTACGCATGTGGACGTCGTGTTGACCGGCGAATCGTTCTCCGAGGCACAGACCGAAGCGTCGCGCCTGCAAGCAGAACGGGGGGCAACGTTCGTGCACCCCTTCGACGATATTGACGTCATCGCCGGCCAGGCCAGTGTCGGGCGCGAGCTGCTGCACCAGGCACCGCCGGATCTCGCCGCGGTATTCGTACCCGTTGGCGGCGGCGGCTTGCTGGCTGGCGTGGCCACCTGGATCAAAATACATCGGCCGGGCATCAAGGTATTCGGGGTGCAGACTGTCGATTCCGACGCCATGGCGCGTTCACTGGAGGCCGGACGACGTATCACCCTGCCCCGTGTCGGCCTGTTCGCGGACGGGACGGCGGTCAAGCGTGTGGGACATCTCACATTTCATCAATGCCGGCGTCATGTCGATGGCATGTTGCGTGTCGGCACAGACGCCGTATGTGCGGCGATTCGTGATGTCTACCAGGAAACGCGTTGCGTCCCGGAGCCCTCTGGTGCGCTGGCACTGGCTGGTCTGAAGCAATACGCCACCGCGCAGCCCAGTGCATGCGGACCGTTGGTCGCCGTGGTATCCGGGGCCAACATGAATTTCGATCGCCTTGGCTATGTAGTGGATCACGCTGACGCCGCGACAGTATAGGCGGCCGTCGTACCCCGTTGTCGCGGAGCATGGCAGGCCCCGGCCCTTTTGTGCAGGTCACGTATGTGGCATGTCTGGCGGCGGCTGGTGCATCGGCACACCGTCGCCCTTGCAATGCGAAAACATGGGACGAGGCGACGGTCGCGTCGTCCCGCGTTTCGGCGATCAGGATGGCGGCGCATAAATGTTGCGGGTGATGTGCATGGCGGCACGAAACCTGAGCCCGCGGATATGGCCGCATCCACAATGGATAAAAAGCCCTCGAGAAATCAGGCCAGGGGTCCGGAGTTCTCTGCGGGAACGATTCGGGCGCAAGGACACCGCTCGGCAAACCGTCACTGCCACGGAGACGCGGGTGGACTGTCGATATACTTGGCGCATGAAGCTCGTTCGCCCCCTGAATTACCGCCACGCCTACCACGCCGGCAACTTCGCCGATGTGTTCAAGCATGCCGCCCTGATCGGCCTGCTGGAATCCTTCCACCGCAAAACCACGCCTTTCTGCTACCTGGACACCCACGCCGGACGCGGCATGTACGACCTGGGGGGCATCCAGGCACGCAAGACCGCCGAGTCCGATGCCGGCGTGATGCGGCTGCTCGACGCCGGCGATACGCCGGACATCCTGCGTCCCTACCTGCAGCTGGTGTCACGGGCCGGCCTCGGCGCCAATGAAGACGCCGGATGCTACCCCGGCTCACCATGGATCGCCGCGCAATATCTGCGCGAGGGCGACCGTGCGATGTTGTGCGAGCTGCAGCCGGATGAAGCATCCGCCTTGCGTCACCTGTTTTCCGACCGGCACGCGGTGCACGTGCACCAGCGTGACGGCTACGAGGCGCTGGGCGCGCTGTTGCCGCCACGGGAAAAACGTGGACTGGTGCTCATCGACCCGCCGTTCGAGGCCCGCGAGGAGGAATTCCGGATCATCCGCTCAGCCCTTGAGCGCGCCGTTGGGCGCTGGCCCAACGGACGCTACGCGGTGTGGTACCCGATCAAGTTGCGCCAGCATGTGCGACCGTTCCAGCGCTGGCTGACGCAGCGTTTCGGTGACAAGCTGGTCATCGCCGATTGGTTGCTGCATCCCGCCGACAGCGCCGCACGCCTCAATGGCTGCGGCCTGGCCGTGATCAATCCGCCATGGGGCTTTGCCGCGTGGATCGACGCCCTGCTGGACACGCTGCTCAGCCGGCTTGCCGTGGACGATCCCGGCGAAAAACATGTCCAGGCCTGAAGGCATGTCAAGGAAGCTCTGATCGAAATCGAGGCCGGCAAACGGCCCGATTCCGATTATTTGGAGGGCGCCGGTCCCCGCCGAAGCCGCCAGGCAAATACGAGCAGCCACGACACGATCATCAGCACCAGCATCTTCTGGCCGAGACCGCGCGGCAGATCGCGGTCCAATGCCAGCACCCAAAGGGCAATGAAACAGATCACGGCCCACGGCAACGCGCCGCGCATGCGTCCGCGCCACGCCGGGTCGGCGCGCAACCACCAGGCCTGCAACATCATCGCGACCGTCACCCCGAGAAATGTCGCCTGTGCGGCCACCCCGTGCACCAGCCCATGCAGGGTGTCGGGATGTTCCCGGGTGTTGGTGTCGGCAAACGCCACGACACACAACGCCACCGCGGCGAACACGAACAGGCCCGCCGGCAGGATGCGACGCCGGGACGGCGACGCCGCCAACCAGCCGGACACTCCCAGCAAGACAAGCGCCACGGCCATGACCACGTAGGCCACCCGCAACGCGGTTCCGCCCGGCCCGAGCAGGTAAAAGCTGAGCGGCACCTGGATCCAGTCCAGGTCCGGCCGCCGTATCTGGCTCACCAGCACGGTCAACACGAACCAGACCAGTCCGGCCCCTGCCCAGCCAGCCCATCGTGAACGGCATGTCGTCTGCATGGTCGGCATGATACCCGCCTTGACGCGGATCATCGCGCGTCAAGGCCGGCCCGTTAGCATGGGCGCATGGGTATGTTTCCTGCCAACTGGCTGAAAGAGTTGTTCGTCGACGCCACCCCCGCCGGCACCACGGATGTGGCCGCGCCGGCCGGGGCCGGGTTTGGCGGCGGCCCGGTCATGGTCGCCTTCGCCACCCAGACCGGCGCGGCCGAAAGCATCGCCGAGGCAACGCTGGAGCAACTGGAGATGGCCGATGTGGATGCGCACATGATGGATTTCCACGACCTCAGCGTGCCGGTACTGCAGCAGCATCGGCAGTGGCTTCTGATCGCCAGCACCACCTTCGACGGCGATCCGCCGGACATGGCCGAGACCTTCTGTCAGGAAGCCATGGGCTCACCGGCGGCCTTGCCACGCCTGCGCTTTGGCTTGCTCGGCCTGGGCGACCGTGCCTACGACACATTCTGCGGATTCGGCCACCGCCTGGACGACTGGCTGCGCGCAAGCGGCGCACTGCCGTGGTTCGGCATGATCGAGGTCGACGACGAGGACGAAGCCGCCATCGAACGCTGGCACGCGTACGTGGCGGCGTTGTCGACAAGCGTCCCGTCCACGTCCTGACCTGCGTGCCACATCGCCGGCATCTGCTACCGTCGGCACCGACGTTCGATGGAGTCGCATGATGGACAACGCATTCTGGTTGCAGACTTGGCGCGAGGGCCGCATCGGCTTTCACCGCGACACGCCACTGCCGTTGTTGACCCGACACTGGCCGCATCTCCCGGTGCCGACCGATACCCGCGTGCTGGTACCGCTGTGCGGCAAGACACCCGACATGATGTGGCTGCGCCGCCAGGGACACCCCGTACTTGGCGTGGAGCTGTCGCCGCTGGCCGTCAAGCAATTTTTTGCCACCCACGATCTGGTACCGGAAACCGCCACCTCGGCCATGGGCACCCATTACCGCGCCGACGGCATCGAGATCATCCAGGGGGACATCTTCAACCTGGACGACAGCACACTGGCCACCTGCGGCGCGGTATACGATCGCGCGGCCATCGTCGCACTGCCGCCGGACATGCGCCAGCGGTATGTCGAGACGGTCTACGGCCGCCTGGCATCGGGCACCCGGGCGTTGCTGATCACCCTGGAATACGCTCAGGCGCAAATGGACGGCCCGCCGTTTTCGGTCAGCGCCGACATGCTGGACACGCTGTTCGACGCGCGCTGGCACATCCAGGTGCTGGACCGGCGCGACATCCTGGCCTCCGAACCGGGCTTTCGCCAGCGTGGTTTGACGTCGTTGCACAGCGGCGCCTATCAGCTGGAACGATCGGCCACCGCAAGCGAGTAAAAAACCGGACGCATCGTCCTGCTGCTTGACTTGTCAATACGTGTATATACACTTATTGACCATGAACACCACTTCACCCCACCCGGAAACCACACGCTGCCTGTGCCTGGCCGCGCGGCGTGCATCACGTGTCATCACCCGCGAGTTCGACCAGGCCTTGCGCACGCACGGTCTGCGCGCCACCCAATTCACCCTGCTCGCCGCCCTCGATCTGGCCGGGCCGCTGTCGATCAGCGCTCTGGCCGACCTCCTGGCCGCCGATCGCACCACCATCACGCGCAACCTGGACGTGGTCCGCAAACACGGCCTGGTCGTCGTGCGTACCGCCGACGGGGATGCCCGCACCCGCCTCGCCGCGATCACGCCATCCGGCAAGAGCCGCCTGGACGGTGCCATGGACACCTGGCGCAACGTCCAGCACACCCTTTCCGACACCCTGGGCGGGGCGGCCGCGGACGGCTTGCGCCGACTGGCTGGCGGCCCGTGCGTGATGCCCTTGCCCCTCCACGCTTCCACCTGAACCGGAGTCCCTGATGAAGCTCTACTACGACGATGTCCTTTCTCCCCGCCGCGCCTGCGCGCTGGCCCGCCATCTGGCATCGCCCGTGGAGTTCGTCCGGGTGGACTTGGGCAAAGGCGAAAACCGCACCGACGACTATCTGGCATTGAATCCGAACGGCAAGGTGCCCACCCTGGTCGACGGTGACCGCGTGCTGTGGGAGGCCGATGCCATCATGGTGCATCTGGCCGCCCGCTGCGATTCGGACATGTGGCCCCAGGATGGCCGCCAGACCGAGGTCATGCGCTGGCTGAGCTGGAACCTGCAGCATTTCTATCCGCACGGCGGCGCGCTGTATTTCGAGTACATCATCAAGCCGCGCTACCATCTCGGCGACGTCGACGTGGCAGCGGTCAAACAGGCCACGGAGGCATTCCGCACCTTCGCCGCCATCCTCGACGCCCATCTCGCGCGACACCACTGGTTGGCCGGCGACACGCTCACCATCGCCGATTTCGCCGTGGCCTCGCCCCTGCCCTACGCCGAGACCGCGCATATCCCGCTGCACGCATTTCCCGCCGTCGCCCGCTGGCACGAGCGACTGTGCGAGTTGGACGCCTGGCGTGATCCGTATGCGACCGCCGTCCGGGCAACACCAGACCTCGTTGCCTGACCCCCACCGGTGGAGACACCCGATGAGCATCACCATTACAGTTTTTGACCGCTCACCCGATGGGGGCCTGGGCCTGGCGCGTGACATGCGCGTTCGCTGGGCTCTTGAAGAAGCGGGCCAGGCGTACGAGGTTCGCCTTGTTTCATTGCAGGCCATGCGGCAGCCGTCCTATCTGGCACGTCATCCCTTCGGCCAGATCCCGATCTACGAGGAGGGGGATCTCGTTCTGTTCGAAACCGGGGCCATCGTCTTTCATGTCGCCGAGCGCCATGCAGGCCTGTTGCCGCACGATGCCCATGCGCGGGCACGCACGATCATGTGGATGTTCGCCTCGATCAGTACCGTCGAGCCGCCCATTCTCGAACTTGTCACCGCAAAATTCATGGAAGGTAACCGGCCCTGGAAGGCGAAGCGCCTGCCCCTGATCCAGGATCGAATTCGCCATCGGCTGGACCAGCTTTCCGCTCATCTGGATGATGCCGACTGGCTCGACGATGCGTTCAGTGCAGGCGACCTGATGATGGCGCACGTACTGCTCCGGTTGAGGCCGTCGGGCATGCTCGACGAATTTCCGAACCTGGCGGCCTATGTTGCCCGCGCGGAAGCACGGCCCGCCTACCAGCGGGCATTTGCCGCGCAATGGGCGATCAACAATCCCGCCCGCCATGTCGGCAACCACGGAAGTCCTGATTGAATCCGGCACAGGCGTCATGACACCCATGCCGAGTTCGACCTTGTGGCCTGCGCCACACCATCATCGGCCGACGCCGGCTCTCCAAGTACGTTGACGAGGAACCTCCCATGCAAGCCAATCCCTACCTGTTTTTCGACGGCAACTGCCGCGAGGCGTTCGAGTTCTATGCACAGGCCCTCGGCGGCGACATCAAGGCCATGATGCGCGTCGGCGACATGCCGCCGGATGCGGCATCGGACGAGGACCCCGGCAGCGGTTGCGCGGCGCAACCGGCATCCACCGACCTGATCATGCACGCCTGTCTGGACCTTGGCGGCAGCTTGCTGATGGCCAGCGACTGGATGGGCGCGGAGCCGTTCCAGCCGCCCAAGGGCATCAGCATCGCACTGGGTGTCGACAGCGTGGACGAGGCCGAACGCGCCTTCAAGGCACTATCCACCGGCGGCCAGGTCCGCATGCCGCTGGCCAAGGCGTTTTTCTCGGACGCCTTCGGCATGCTGGTGGACAAGTTCGGCGTGTCATGGATGGTCAACTGCCGGAAAGGTGACTGACCGCCATTCCCATTCATCGCCTCTTTTTACCAAATTTGCACGAACCGGCGCATCCGGATCCACGGAGACCGGCTCCACGGAGACATGGCATGACAACACCCGCGAAAAACACCATCTGCCTCTGGTACGACGGCGCCGCGGAGGAAGCGGCACGCTTCTACGCGGAAACATTTCCCGATTCATCGGTGCATGCCGTGCAACGCGCGCCGGGAGATTATCCGGCGGGAAAGCAAGGCGATGTGCTGACCGTTGCGTTCACCGTGCTGGGCATTCCCTGCCTCGGCCTCAACGGCGGTCCCGCGTTCAAGCACAACGAAGCGTTCTCGTTCCAGGTGGCGACGGCCGACCAGGCGGAAACGGATCGCTACTGGAATGCCATTGTCGGCCATGGCGGACAAGAGAGCGAATGTGGCTGGTGCCAGGACAAATGGGGCCTGTCCTGGCAGATCACGCCGATCGCCCTGACCCGGGCGATTGGCGACCCCGACCCCGCCGTGGCCAGGCGTGCCTTCGAGGCGATGATGCAAATGAAAAAGATCGACATCGCGACCATCGAAGCCGCCTGTCGCGGCCGGCACGCATGAGGCCCTCCACGGCAGGCAATCCGCCCTGCCCGATGCAGCGGCCGTGCATCATCACCGGTTGGCCGACAACGAACACCTGAGCCGGGAACGCGTCAGAGCCAGATCCGTACCCCGACCATCCACTGGCGCTCGCCGGCGGCATGATCATCGGCGCGCGCGGCGGCGGCGAAACGGCGATGCCAGCCGACGCCGGCATACGGCGCGAAACGGCGACTGATTTCGTAGCGCAGACGCAGTTCCAGACTGGCATCGGACCAACCCGCCCCATGACCGCGCTGCGGATCGGCCTTGCCGTACAGGTTGGCTTCCAGCTCCGGTTCCAGGATCAGGCGCTGGGTGAGAAGCAGTTCGTAGCCCACGCGCACACGTGCCGCGGTACGTCCGGAGGTGCCGACATAGAGCGTGGCTTCCACGTCCAGAAAATACGGCGCCAGGCCCTCGATGCCGAAAGCCGCCCAGTTGCGATCCGGCCCCGGGCCGAGATCATGACGCATACCGAGCTGGGTGTTCCAGAACGGTGACACGGCATGGCTCCACAGTAATTCCATGCTGCCGTCATCCAGGTGGCGGTCACGGCGCTCGCCCTCGCTGCGCAACCACAGCTTGTCGATGTCGCCCCCGTACCAGCCCTGCAGATCCCAACGTTGCCCGTCGCCATGCCGGTCGTGGAATGTCTCCAACTGGTCCAGCATGAGCTTGCCCATGGGGCGGTCGTCGGCCATGTCCATGCCGGACATGCCGGCGTGGCCGACACCATCGGAGTAATCGGGGCTGCGCGGTACGGACGACGCCTGCCCGTGCCCGTGGCCATGCGCGGACATCGGCGCGGCTGCCGTGTGGTGCATCATGGCATGCTCGGGAGGTGACGCCGACGCGGGCTTGTCCTGCGTGGTGGCGTGTCGTGCGTGAGGTGGTGACGCGGCGTCCTGCGCCATGGCCGCCACCGGCCAAAGCCAGAGCATCCACATCGCCAGCCAGGTGATTATCCGGACGGTCACGACACCACCACCTCGCGGAACATGCCCGCCTCCATGTGGTACAGCATGTGGCAATGGTAGGCCCAGCGCCCCGGTGCATCGGCGGTGACCGCGTAGCTGATGCGTTGCGCCGGCTGCACGTTGACGGTGTGCTTGCGTGCCTGGAAGGTGCCATCGGGACTTTCCAGCTCGCTCCACATACCGTGCAGATGAATGGGATGGTTCATCATGGTGTCGTTGACCAACACGATGCGCAGGCGCTCGCCGTGCCGAAAATGCACGGGTTTGGCATCGGCGTACTTGATACCGTCGAACGACCACATGTAACGGCGCATGTTGCCGGTGAGATGCAATTCGATCTCGCGGGCCGGTTCGCGGGTATCCAGCGGGCCGCCGATGGTGTGCAGATCCGCGTAGGTCAGCACCTGCCGCCCGTTCCCGCGCAGACCGGCGCCTGGGTCGTCCAGATTGACGCGCGGCGTGTCCACGCGCATGTCCACACCGGGGTTGCCGAATTCGCTGGTGGCATGCCGGGCCACAACGTCCCGCCGGGCCATGCCCTCCGCGTGGCCACCGTGTCCGTTTGCGTGGGCCATCTCCGGCATGGCGCCCATGGCATGGCCGTGCCCGCCGTCCGCATCACCTCCGCCATGCACCATGGCGCCCATCATGTCCACCATGTCCAGATGGAATCGCGGATCCATGGCCGGTACCGATGCGCGCATGCCCGCACGCGGAGCCAGCGTGCCGCAGGCATGACCGGAGCGGTCGATGGCCTGCGCGAAGATGCACCATGCACGGTCGTCGGCCGGCGCGACGATCACGTCCAGGGTCTCGGCCACCGCCAACCGGAATTCATCGACGCTCACCGGCTCCACGTCCTGTCCGTCGGCCGCGACCACGGTCATTTTCAGGCCCGGAATACGCACGTCGAAGATGGTCATCGACGAGCCGTTGATGAACCGCAGGCGCACTTTTTCGCCACGCCGGAACAGGCCGGTCCAGTTGCCGGCGGGCGTAGCGCCGTTCATCAGGTAGGTGTAGGTGTGCCCGGTCACATCGGACAGGTCCGACGGACTCATGCGCATGCGGTTCCACATGCGGTGGGCGTCCAGCGCTTTCCCCCAGCCCAGGTGCCGCACATCGCGCATGAACTCGCCGAAGGTCGGCTCGGCGAAATTGTCGTAGTCGCTCTGCTTTTTCAGGGCCGCGAAGATGCGTGCCGGATCCTCGTCGGTCCAGTCGCTCAGCATCACCACGTGGTCGCGGTCGGCCGGATGGCGTTCGCCGCCTGCCGGCTCGATCACCAGCGGGCCGTACAACGCCGCCTGTTCCTGGAAACCGGAGTGGCTGTGGTACCAATAGGTACCGCTCTGGCGCACCGGAAACCGGTAGGTGAAGGTCTCGCCGGGCGCGATGCCCGGAAAACTCAGACCGGGGACGCCATCCATACGGTACGGCAACAGGATGCCGTGCCAGTGGATGGATGTCGGCACCGGCAGGCGGTTGCGGACCCTCAGCGTGACCGTGTCGCCCTCTTTCCAGCGCAGCAGTGGCCCCGGCACCCCGCCGTTGACGGTGACCGCGACACGCTCACGGCCGATCAGATTGACCGTGGCCTGCCGCACCGAGAGATCGAAGTCGTCGCCCCGAAGCACCGTGCCGCCCGCCGTCGATGAGGTGACGCCGCGTGCCGTCGGCGGCAACCACAATCCCAATCCCGTGGCCATGCCACCCACGGCGAGCCCCTGCACGAAACGACGACGCGGAAGGTTGATGGCAGACATGGAGAATCGGGTATCCGTGGTGCCCCCGACAACGGGAGATTCCGGCGCAGAGTACCCAAGCCCCCCGGTGCCGGCAACGCTGGAGGCGGGTCAAGTGTTAGGCTTCCGCTCATGCATCACGAACCCCATATCCATGTCATCGACACCGGCTTCCAGCGTCCGCGATTCGACGCCTGCTATCTGGTGGTCGAGAACGGTCGCGGCGCCTTCATCGATTGTGGCACCAATCACTCGCGGCCGCGCCTGCTCGACACACTGGCCGCCGCCGGGCTCGGTGTCGACGCGGTGGACTGGCTGATCCTCACCCATGTCCACCTGGACCACGCCGGCGGAGCCGGCGAACTCATGGCCCACCTGCCCAACGCCCGGCTTGTGGTGCATCCACGCGGCGCACGGCACATGATCGACCCCTCCAAACTCTGGGCCGGCGCGACGGCGGTCTACGGCGAGGAGGAGATGCAGCGCAGTTACGGCAAGCTGCATCCGATCCCCGCCGACCGCGTGGTCGAGGCCGGCGACGGCCACGAGGTGAACCTGGGTGGTCGCATTCTGCGTTGCCTGGCCACACCCGGCCATGCCAAGCACCACAATGCCATCCACGACACCGGCAGTGGCTGCATCTTCAGCGGCGATACGTTCGGGCTGTCCTACCGCGAACTGGATTCGGCATGCGGACCGTTCATCATTCCCACCACCTCGCCGGTGGACTTCGATCCCGAGGCGCTGCATGCCTCGGTGTCGCGGCTGGTGGATCTGCAACCGCCCGCCATCTACCTGACGCATTTCGGACCGGTCACCGACATCGCCCGCCTGGGTACGGATATGCATCAATGCATCGACGCCATGGTCGATATCGCCGAGACGCACGCCAACGAGGTCCACCGTCACGAGGCGCTGGTACGGGCGCTGGCGGCCCTGTACCGCACCCGACTGCAGACCCATCTGGGCGACACCACCGATGCGGCCGACCGCCTAGACGAGGCCGGGAAATTGCTGGCCATCGACACCGAACTCAACGCGCAGGGCCTGGAAGTCTGGCTGGAGAGGCGTCGGCGCGCCGACTGACTCGGCGCCGCCCGGACGTGGTCACGCCATGCGCGTGCCGTTCGGCACCGGGCGCTCGACCGTGGTGATGACCACGCCCTCGCCGGTGGGAAATCCGGTCAGCAAAAATTGCGAACGCACCGGGCCGATCTGCTTCTCCGGGAAGTTGACCACCCCGACGATCTGCTTGCCGACCAGGTCCTCGGCCGCGTACAAGGCCTTGATCTGCGCGCTGGTCTTTTTCTCGCCGTAAGGGCCGAAGTCCACCCACACTTTCCAGGCCGGTTTGCGTGCCTCGGGGAACGGCTCCACACGCACTACCGTTCCCGCTACCAGCACGACTTTGCTGAAATCATCCCAGTCGATGGTTGTATTGCTCATCCTTCCAACACCTGCTTCAAACGATCACGACATTGCAGCCAGGCATAGCGTGCCTGTGCGGCCACGTATCCCAACGGCCGGTGCGCGCCGACCAGGCCGAACTCGTCGAATACCGTCCAGCCATCGTCGCCTTCGGCCAGCGCCGCGCCCAGCAACTCGCCGGCGACGGTGGTCGGAGCCAGGCCATGCCCGCCGAAGGCCTGTGCCCACCACAACCCGTTTCCATCATGTCCGATCTGCGGCATTTCGTGACGTGCGTAACTCATCAGCCCGGACCAGGCGTGATCGATGCGCACATCGGCCAGTTGCGGGTATACGCGGCGAATATCCCGGCGCAGCAAACGTCGGATCGTACGGCCGCCGGGACGTCGTACCGAGATGCGACCGCCCCAGAGCAGCCGCGTGTCCGGCAATGCCCGGTAATAATCAAAGGCGAAACGCGTGTCGTAGACGGCCGCGCGCGTACTCATGATGTCCGCCAAGTGCCGCCCCAACGGCTCCGTCACGACGACGTGGGTGGCGATGGGAAGCACCGCGCGGTCGATGCGTGGATGCAGTCCCGCCAGATAACCGCCACACGCCAGCACCACCCGCCGCGCGTTCACGACGGCGCCATCGGTGGTGCGCACCTCCCACCCCGCATGGCCTTCCAACCGGCGCAGGCGTTCGACACGGCTATGCTCGAAAATCCGCACACCATGGCGCTCGGCCGCCGCGGCGATGCCACGCACGTACTGCAACGGATTCAAGTGAAAGCCGGACGGCTCGAACAGGCCGCCGCTGTAGCGGTCGGTATGCAGCCGTGCGCGGATCTCGTCGCGCGTCAGCCACGCCCAATGCACGCCGAATGCGTCTTCCAGCAAGCGTTGTCGGTCACGCAGGATGGCCGGATCGCGGAACCAGTTGGCCCATATCACGCCTTCCTGTACCGGGTCGCAATCGATGGCGTATTCGTGGAGGCGCGCACGGATTTTTTCCACGCCGCCGACGCTGCACAGATACAACTGACGCGCGCGCCGGGCGCCGGCACGCACGATGAGCGCCTGCTCACCAAGGGAATAGCCGGCGAAAACAAAACCACCATTGCGCCCGGACGCGCCGTGTCCGACTACATGGGCCTCCAGCAGCACGATATCACGGGCACCGCGTTCGGCCGCCGACAGCGCGGTGTTCAGGCCGGCAAACCCGCCCCCGACGACGATCGTGTCGCACTCCCGGGTGCCGGTCAGCGGTTCCCGTGCGGCCGGTGCGGAACGGACACTCCCGTAATAAGTCGCCACCGACATCCGGTCGCCCTCCCCGACCAAGGATCGACACGGCACGGCGTGTTCACGCCGTGCCACGATACTGTCAGGCCGTGGCGGTTTCGCGGTCGGCCCGCAGCCATTCTTGCACGGCCGGCGCCAGCGCGGGGTCGCGCATGGCCAGGTGCAACGTGGCCTTCACCAATCCCAGCTTGTTGCCGCAGTCGAAACGGCGTCCCTGGAAGCGGTAGGCCAGCATCGTCTGCTGCTTGAGCAACGCTTCCAGCGCGTCGGTCAGTTGGATCTCCCCGCCGGCGCCCGGGCGGGTGGATTCGAGCAGCTCGAACACGCGCCCCGGCAGCACGTAGCGGCCGACCACGGCCAGGTTCGACGGCGCATCCTGCGGCGCCGGCTTCTCCACCATGTGCCGGATGGCACCGGCACGCTCGTGGCGGTCGTCACCGACATCGACGATGCCGTACTTGTGGGTGTCCTCGTGAGGTACTTCCTGCACGGCAATGACACCGGCATCGCGCGACAGGGCCTCGTCGGCCATCTGGCGCAACGCTCCGGGGCCGTCGTTGATGATCAGGTCATCCGGCAGGACCACACCGAACGGCTCGTCACCCACCACCGGCCTGGCGCACAACACGGCATGACCCAGCCCCAACGCCTCGGGTTGTGTGACGAACACCGCGCGCACGTGCGGCGGCAGGGTGCCACGCACCATATCCAGCATGGCCTCCTTGCCTTTCTCCTCGAGCTTGGCTTCCAGTTCGTAGGCCTTGTCGAAGTAGTCGGCGATGGCATGCTTGTAGCGGTTGGTGACAAAGATCAGGGTATCGGCACCGGCATCGACCGCCTCGTCCACGGCATACTGGATCAGCGGGCGATCCAGCACCGGCAACATTTCCTTGGCCACGGCCTTGGTGGCGGGCAGGAATCGCGTACCCAGGCCGGCGACCGGAAAAACGACTTTGCGCAGCGGCTTGCTCATGCAGCTCCCTCGTTGCTGTTGTTTCTGATCGGAATCACGTTGCTGTCGCTGCCTGGCCGGCCGCTCCAGCTGAAGGCCGGGAGCAGTGCCGACACCTGCTCCCGCAGTACGGCGACATCATAGGTTTCCACGGCGCGCTCGGCGCGCTCCAGGCGTGTGCGCAGCATCTCGTGCGGCACGCTGCGCGACTGTGCCAGGAAGATCTTGGCGTGTCGGGTGGCGCTGTAGTTTTCCTGCGGGTGGAACAGCTCCTCGAAGAGCTTCTCGCCGGGACGCAATCCGGTATAGACGATGGCGATGTCGCGCCCGGGCCGCTTGCCGGTGAGGCGGATCATCTGCTCGGCCAGGTCGCGAATCTTCACCGGCTCGCCCATGTCCAACGCGAAGATCTCGCCGCCGTTGCCCTGCGCGCAGGCCTGAAGAATCAGCTGGCAGGCCTCGGGAATGGTCATGAAGTAGCGCGACATTTCCGGATGCGTGACCGTGACCGGCCCGCCTTTGCGGATCTGCTCGCGAAACAGCGGCACCACCGAACCGACCGAGTCCAGCACGTTGCCGAAACGCACCGTGATGAAGCGCATCTCCGACTGCCGCGCCAGATCCTGGCAATGCATCTCGGCGATGCGCTTGCAGGCCCCCATCACGCTGGTCGGGTTGACCGCCTTGTCGGTGGAGATCAGCACGAAGCCCTCGACACCGTGCGTCACCGCCGCACCGGAAACGATGCGCGTGGACACCACGTTGTTGCGGAAGGCTTCGCGCAGCTGGTCCTGCAGCATCGGCACATGCTTGTAGGCGGCGGCATGAAACACCAGTTGCGGACGCGCCTGGGTGAACACGCGATCCACGGCCGCCGGATCGCAGCAATGGGCCAGCACGCCACGGAACAACAGGTCGGGATAGTTCTTGCGCAGCTCGCGTTCGATGCGGTAAAGGTTGTATTCGCTGATGTCCACCACGGTCAGCGCTGCAGCACCCAGCCGTGCCACCTGCCGGCACAGTTCCGAGCCGATGGAACCGCCGCCACCGGTGACCAGCACCCGCTTGCCGTTGATCGATTCACGGATGGCCGTCCAGTCCAGCTCCACCGTGTCGCGGCCGAGGATGTCCTCGATGGCGACCTTTTTCACTTCGTGACGCTGCGCGCGGCCGGACACCACGTCCTCGAAACGCGGCATGGTGCGGAACGGAAGGCCGATCTCCTCGCACGCCTCGACCACGCGCCGCATCTCGGCCGCGTCGGCGGCCGGCATCGCGATCAGCAACATGTCGGCGGCCACGTCCGCCACCAGACCGGGCATGTCCTCCAATGCGCCCAGCACCGGGATGCCGTGGATGCGGGTACCACGCAAACGCCGGCTGTCGTCGATGAAACCGACCACCTGGTATTCCCCGGCGCGACGCAGGTCGCGGATCAGGCCCTCGCCGGCCGGGCCGGCGCCGATCACCACCACGCGTTGGCAGCGTGACTTCAGCGAAATGCCCAGCCGCGTGTCCTTCCAGTTGCGGTACAACAGCCGCGGCAGGCTGAGCAGCACCATCAGCACCAGCGGATACACCACCAGCACGGAGCGCGGCACGCCCTCGAGGCGGTTGTAGATGAAAAGCGCCGGATAGATGCCGGCGGCGCCGATCAGGGCCACCTTGGCGATATTCCACAGGTCCGGCAGGCTGGCGAAACGCCACAGGCCCTTGTAGATGCCCATCCAGCCGAACACCAGGCCCTGCACCGCCAGCACGATGGGGAATTCCAACGCCGCGAAACCCATGCTGTCGCCGGGCGGAAAGATGAGATAGCGCAGGTATTTGGCCAGGCCCCAGGCCAGCGCGACCATGAGCAGGTCATGGATCACCACGGCGGCCCGTGGATGGATGTGAGCCATCAATTTACGCAGCATGTCCCGCTCCCCTGGCGATGCAAATCCGGCGCCCCTGCCACCATGCGCAAGCGCCGATACCATACACCATCACGCAAACCCACGGCGCGGCGACCGGCACCCGCACCGCCAGCACCGCCAGCGGCACCGTCAGCAACAGGTTCCACGCCATGTAAATGAAGCCGGTTTGCATGTGTCCGTATCCGCTCCTGGCCAACCACTGGTACAAATGTTCGCGATGCGGGCTGTACCACCGCTTACCACGCCACATGCGCCAGGCCAGCGTCAGCCCCGCGTCAATGGCGAATCCGGAGCACAATATCAAGGTGGGCCATAACGCCAGCGGAACACGCGCACACAGCATGGCCGCCAGCGCGAAGACCAGGAAGCCGCCGCACCCGCTGCCCACGTCCCCCATGAAGATCCGCGCCGGCGGCCAGTTGAAGACCAGAAACCCCACGGCGGCGGCGGCCAGCGCTAATGCCGCGTAGCCGAGCGCCGGCTGGCCCAGCGTCAGCGCCAGGCACGCCAGGGACAGGCCCACGAACACCAGCTGCGAACCCAGCAGCGCGTCGATACCGTCCATGAAGTTGTGCAGGTTGATGCTCCAGGCCGCCACCAGCACGCCCACCGGCAACCAGTACCAGGCCAGACCGGTCGCATGCGACAACGCCGTCATCAGCGCCGCGCCGGCCAGCAGCTGGGCCAGCAGGCGCGATACCACGCCGAGCCCACGGTGATCATCGATCCAGCCGACGGCGGCCACCAGCACGGCACCGGCGCAGGCTGCCAGCACCGTCCAGGCGTCCCACGCGGCACGACCGAATGGCAATGTCACGGCCATCAGGCACAACGAGGCCAGCACCATGCCGATGCCACCGCCACGTGGGGTCGGCATCGTGTGCGAGCGCCGGAAACCGGGCTGGTCGAGCATGCCGCGGCGACGGGCGTAGGTGATGGCCTGCCGGGTCAGCAGCAGCGACGACACGAATGCCGACACGGCGACCGTCGCTGCCGCGGGCGCGCCGGCGAAGGTCATTCGTTGGCCACGCCGTGAATGGGGCGCACCGTTCCCCACTGCTTGCAGCTGGGACACTGCCAATGGTGCCCCTTGGCACCGAAGCCGCAGTGGCGACAGCGATACATGGCCTGCCCGTCCAGCAGCTTGTGGGCGAGATCGCGCAGGATCAGGAAGTCCTGATGCACCTCGCCGGAAGTATGTGCCATGGTCGCGTCGATCAGCGCCATCATGCCGCGCACCGAGGGACGTCGCTGCATCTGTCGGGTGAGAAAGTCGATCGCCGCGCGCTCGCCCTCGTTCTCGGCCCGGATCCGCGCCAGCGCCAGGACCGCGGAAATGCCGTTGTAGCGCTCCAGCACCTTCTGCAGGAACGGCTCGGCGCGATCCATCTGCCCGGCCTCGCGCCAGCTGGTCAACAGCAGCGGCAGGATTTCCGGCACGTAGGACGTGTCGTTGGCGATGGCGTGCTCGTAGGTGTCGACGGCCTCGGCGTAACGGCCTTCGGCGGCCAGCATCTGGCCGCTGATGATGTGGGCGCGCATGCACTCGGGCTTGTAGCTGAAGGCCTTGTCCAAATAACCGCGCGCCTCCTGGAGGGCGCCGTGCTGGCGTGACTGCTCGGCCAGCTCGCAATAGAAATGCGCGATTGAGTGGGCCTGCGACTCGCCGGTCATCGATTCCAGGCGCCGGGCCTGCTCGATCGCCTCGTGCCAGTCGCGTTCATGCTGGTAGATCGCGATCAGGTGCTTCAGCGCCGACGGCGCGTGGGCATTCATGCTGACCAGGTCGGAGAACAGGGTTTCGGCGCGGTCCAGCAACCCGGCACGCATGTAGTCCTCGCCCAGCTCCAGCAGTGCGATGGTCTTCATGTCGTCATCGAGGTTGGGGCGCGACACCAGATGCTGGTGAATCCGGATGGCACGATCGACCTCGCCGCGGCGCCGGAACAGGTTGCCCAGGGCAAGATGCGTCTCGACGGTGTCGTGGTCGTACTCGGCAAGGCGCAGAAACACTTCCAGCGCCTTGTCCTGCTCCTCGTTCAAGAGGTAGTTCAGGCCACGGAAGTAGTCCGACGACAGCGTCTGCGCGTGCGCCGAGGCGCCCCGCCCGCGTACGCGCCGGGCCACCAGCCAGCCGCTGAGGAAAGCCAACGGCAGCAACAGGAAAAGGACGTACATCGGATTCATGGTCGTTCCGCGGAACCACTCCGTGCGGATCGATCGGCCTTGCGGCGGCGTTTCACGCCGGACCCGAGCCAGGCGACGATACCGCCCAGCAGCCAGCCGACCACCAGTGCCGCCAGGATGGCCGCTCCCTTGGGCACCGCCAGGCGGGCAAACCCCAGGTCATAGTCCACCATGGCCGGATTGAGCGCACCGAAGATGATGCCGGCCAGAACAAAAACAATGATGATCAGGACAAGAAGAAACAGGCGCATGCGCAGACTGTACCCGATTACTTCCACGACGGGCAGGGATCGCACCATGTCGGACGACCCGGATAACGGTGAAAACGGTTCGCGAAGCCGCGGCCGTGAACACCTTCGGGGAGGGCCACGTTATCTACTGGCGAGTGCTGTTGACGCGCTCGCGCAACTCCTTGCCGGGTTTGAAATGCGGAACATGCTTGCCGGGCAAGGCCACGGCATCGCCACTCTTGGGGTTGCGCCCCATGCGTGGCGGACGAAAATGCAGCGAGAAACTGCCAAAGCCACGGATTTCGATACGGTCGCCCAGCGAGAGCGACTGGCTCATCTGCTCAAGCACGTTCTTGACCGCCATCTCGACGTCACTGAAGGCCAGATGGCTCTGGCGTCGGGCCAACGCTTCGATAAGCTCGGACTTCGTCATGATCCCCAAATCTCGTGCAGACTGCTGCAAAGAGGCACTGTACGACGCCAGATCGTCACAGGCATGCATCTTTGGTCATGCAAACCAGCGTGTGATCGACATGACATCACTTCATTCCGGCGCCCCGGGCAATCACCGGGAGCGGACCGGACGTGCGGCGCGTTGACCGCACGTCCGGCAATCCGGATTACTCGGACTTGTTCATCTGCTCTTTCAGCAGCGCGCCCAGCTTGGTGGTGCCGGTGTGCGCCGATTGCAGATCGGCCATGGCGTCCTGCACGTCGGCCTCGTCCTTGGCGCGGATCGACAGCGACAACTGACGGCTGCGACGGTCCATGCCGGTGAACTTGGCCTCGACCGCGTCGCCGACCTTCAGGTACTGCGTGGCGTCCTCGACCCGCTCCTTGGCGATGTCGTTGGCACGCACGTAGCCTTCCACACCCTCGCCCAGCTCGACCACGGCACCCTTGGCGTCGACTTCCTTGACCGTACCGTTGACGATGGAGTTGCGCGGATGCGCGGCCATGAACTGGCCGAACGGATCCTGCTCCAGCTGCTTGATGCCCAGCGAGATGCGCTCACGCTCGGGATCCACGGCCAGCACCACGGCCTCGACTTCCTCGCCCTTCTTGAAGTCGCGGATGAGGTCCTCGCCGGTACCCTGCCAGGAGATGTCCGACAGATGCACCAGGCCGTCGATGCCACCGTCCAGGCCAATGAAGATGCCGAAGTCGGTGATCGACTTGATCTGGCCCGACACCTTGTCGTTCTTGTTGTGCATGGCGGCAAACGCTTCCCACGGATTGGAACGGGTCTGCTTGATGCCCAGCGAGATGCGGCGGCGCTCTTCGTCGACGTCCAGCACCATCACCTCGGTTTCGTCGCCGA
>CAZMKO010000013.1:20339-45894 GCA_964566965.1 uncultured Rhodanobacteraceae bacterium | reverse complement strand
TCTGGCCGAACGGCGCATAGATGCCGATCTGGCGGAACATGCCTTCCATGCCGAAAGTACGCGCCTCGTCGGCCACGATCGGCACGATACGCGGACCGACCTTCTTGTCGCGCAGCAACAGGTTCATGCCGCGCACCAGCGCCATGGTATTGCTGATTTCGCGCTCGCCGGTGCCCTTGGTGATGGACTTGAACGCGTCCATGTCCGGCGCCGGAATGTCCTCGTCGGACTTCTCGCGACGCTGCGGCAGGAAGCCGCCGAGCTCACGGCGGCGCGCCAGCATGTACTGCACCTCCTCGGAATCCACGCCGGGGTGGTAGTACGGAACGGCATCGGGACCATCGCCCTCGATCTGCTCGTCGGACACCGGGATGTTGAAGCGGTCGCGGAACAGGCGGATGGCCTCGTTGTCCATCTTCTTGGCCTGGTGCGCGATATTCTGCGACTCGCCGGCCTCGCCCATGCCGTAGCCCTTGACCGTCTTGGCCAGGATCACGGTGGGCATGCCCTCGGTGTGGACGGCCGCGTGGTAGGCCGCGTACACCTTGTGCGGATCGTGGCCGCCGCGGTTCAGGCGCCACACGTCGTTGTCGGACAGGTTGGCGACCATGGCCGCCGTCTCCGGATACTTGCCGAAGAAGTTCTCGCGCGTATAGGCGCCGCCGAAGGCCTTGCAGGCCTGGTACTCGCCATCCACGGTTTCCATCATCAGCTTGCGCAGCACGCCCTTGGTGTCGGCGGCCAGCAGCGGATCCCAGTACGAGCCCCAGATCAGCTTGATGGCGCTCCAGCCGGCGCCGCGGAACACGCCTTCCAGTTCCTGGATGATCTTGCCGTTGCCGCGCACCGGGCCGTCCAGCCGCTGCAGGTTGCAGTTGACCACGAAGATCAGGTTGTCCAGCCCCTCGCGGCCGGCCAGCGAGATGGCGCCGAGGCTCTCCGGCTCGTCGATCTCGCCGTCGCCGATGAAGCACCAGACCTTGCGGTCGGACTTCGGAATCAGGCCGCGCGCTTCCAGGTACTTGAAGAACTGTGCCTGATAGATGGCCTGGATCGGACCCAGCCCCATCGACACCGTCGGCACCTGCCAGTAGTCCGGCATCAGCCACGGATGCGGATACGACGACAATGCGGTGCCATGCGGGCAGGACGCCTCGCGGCGGTAGTTGTCCATCTGCTCGGTGCTGATGCGGCCTTCCAGGAAGGAGCGCGCATACAGGCCGGGGCTGGAATGGCCCTGGTAGAAAATCAAGTCGCCGGGATGCTCCTTGGACGGCGCGCGCCAGAAATGGTTGAAGCCGACGTCGTACAGCGTCGCCGAGGACGCGAAGCTGGCAATGTGGCCGCCCAGCTTGCCCGGGCGCCGGTTGCAGCGCACCACCTGGGCCATGGCGTTCCAGCGGATCAGCGAACGGATGCGCCACTCCATGGCCGGATCGCCGGGGCTCTTGGCCTCCTGGCTGGGCGGGATGGTGTTGACATAGGCCGTGGTCGGGTTGAACGGCAGATGGCCCCCGGAACGACGGGTTTCATCAACCATCTGCTCCAGCAGGAAATGGGCGCGATCGGTGCCGTCGGCATTGATGACCGCACTGAGCGACTCGATCCACTCGCGGGTCTCGACCGGATCGAGGTCCTGGTCGAGCACGTCTTGCATTTGATCCATGGTGAAGGTCTCCACGGCGTCGGGGACACGCCGGATGTTCAGGAATACGGTAGCCGCCACGACACCGCGGCAGGCAGCTGTCTAAGTCTAACGCGCGCGTGCGCGTGCGGCCAATGGCGGGGCTCGGGGCTCGGGGCTCGGGGCTCGGGGCTCGGGACCCGGGACCCGGGACCCGGGACCCGGGACCCGTGATTCAAATCGGATATGGCGTGCTTGGGGACCTGGGCTTCGGCGGGGATGCGGGCGCGCGGGCATCACGGCCAGCACCCCGAAGGCCGCCTACGGTCGACGTGGTTACACAGTCGCGTCGAAGGTCGGGGCTCGGAGTTCGGGGTTTGAGGATAACGTCGGCAGGGGACGCGCTGCATGCTCCGGTTGGGACGCGGCAAGCCTTCGCCGGTGAACGCGAAACACCCTTTCACCATCGGCACCAGCACATGGGGGCAACCCTTCAACCGCTTCGACTACGCACCCCGCCGCCATCCCGAAGCCGGATGACTCATGCCCGCATGATGCTCATCGAAGAGCGGGACCCGGGTCCCGGGTCCCGAGTCCCGAACCGCATCGCACTCCCCACCCCTCACAAATCCCGCAAACTCTCCGCGATCCCGTCCGCACACACGCGCAACAGCTTCAACGTGTTGGTGCCGCCGCCCAGGCCGGTGTGGTCGCCGTGGGTGAGGATGACGCGGTCGCCCTCGCCCAGTTTGCCCAGGGCGAACAGGTGTTGCACCGCGGCGCGCGCGGCATGCGCCGGGTCCATCTGCCCGTGCTCGAACGCCACCGGCTGCACGTCGCGCAGCAGCAGCATGCGCCGGCGGGCCGCCGCGCCGGGGCACAGGGCGTAGATCGGCATGGCGAAACGGTAACGTGACAACCATTGCGCGGTGGCGCCGGACTCGGTCAGTGCCACGATGGCGCGCACGCCCAACCGTGCAGCCAGAAACACCGCGGCAAGGGCGATGGCCTGGTCACTGCGGTCCAGCTGCTGGCCGCGGGTGTCCAGGTCATCCTCGGGCTCGAACTGACGCTCGGCGGTGAGGCAGATGCGGCGCATGGCCTGGACCGCCCCGTTGGGGTGCGCGCCGGCGGCACTCTCGGCGGACAGCATCACCGCATCGGTCCCGTCGATGACGGCATTGGCCACGTCCAGGACTTCGGCCCGGGTCGGAATGGGAGCCTCGACCATCGACTGCAGCATCTGCGTGGCGGTGATCACGCCGCGGTTGCGCGCCAACGCCTCACGGATGATCTTTTTCTGCAGGCCGGGCAGCTCGGCGTAACCGATTTCCACGCCCAGGTCGCCACGGGCGACCATCACCGCGTCGGCGGCATCGATGATGCCGTCGAGCACGCCGATGGCATCGGCGCGCTCGATCTTGGCCACCAGCGCGGCGTCGCCGCCGGCATCACGCAGCAGGCGACGCGCCACGTCCAAGTCGCGGCCGCTGCGCACGAAGGACACGGCCAGGAAATCGGCCTGCAGCTCGGCGGCCAGCCGGATGTCGTGGCGGTCTTTGTCCGACAATGCATCCAGGCTGAGCCCGCCGCCCTGCCGGTTGAGTCCCTTGCGGTCGGACAGGACGCCGTCGGTCTGGACCCGGCAGCGGATGCGCGGTGCGTCGACCTCGAGCACGTCCAGCGCGATCAGTCCGTCATCCAGCAGCAGCACGTCGCCCCGACTCACGTCATCGGGCAGGCCGTGGTAGCTGACACCGACGCGGTGCGCGTCACCGGGAGGCGCGTCGGACCGGCAGTCGAGTACGAACTCGGCGCCGGCGTGCAACGACACCTTGCCGTCGGCAAACGTCTCGATGCGTATCTTGGGGCCCTGCAGGTCGACCAGGATACCCACCTCGCGTCCGACGGTCCGGGCCGCCTCGCGCACGCGGGCGGCCCGGTGCCGATGCTCGTCCGGCGTGCCGTGGGACAGGTTCAGCCGAACCACGTCCACGCCATTCTCGAGGATCGCCTCGAGCACGCCAGGTTCGTCGGTGGCCGGGCCCAGTGTGGCCAGGATCTTGGTGCGGCGGAAGGTGTCGTCGGTCATGATTCAACGCTAGCACAAGGCATGGCGGTCATCGCCGCCTGTCGCTGTCCCCGGAGCCGGACGGCTCCGGGGACAGCGACGCCTGGTCAACGTGGCCGGCGACCGCCTAGTCGTCCGCATCACTCGTGTCGGCCGGCGCCGTCCAGCGCTTCAGCCACGCCTCCACGGTGTGGTGCCACATCACGCTGTTGTGCGGCTTGAGCACCCAGTGGTTCTCATCCGGGAAGGTCAGGAACTCGCTGGGAATCCCCTGGCGTTGCAACGCGGTAAACGCGCCCAGGCCCTGCTCAAGCGGGATGCGGAAATCCTGATCGGAATGCACCACCAGCATCGGTACGCGCCAGTCCGCGACGTGATTGAGCGGATTGAACTTCTCGTAGTTCTTCGGCACCTTGAACTGCGGTCCACCGTTCTCGCGTTCCTCGAACCACAGTTCCTCGGTGGAGTAGTACATCATCCGCGCATCGAACACGCCGTCGTGGTCGACGAAGCACTTCCAGGGCTGGTTCCAGACGCCCGCCATCCAGTAGATCATGTACCCGCCGTAGCTGGCGCCCAGCGCACAGGCACGATCACCGTCCAGGAAGCGGTATTTGTCGAGTGCGTAGGACCAGCCCTTCTGAAGATCCTCGAGCGGCTTGCCGCCCCAATCGCCGGAAATGGAGTCGGTGAAATCCTGCCCGAAACCGGTGGAACCGTGGAAGTTCACGGTGACCACGGCGAAACCCTGTCCGGCATAGGTCTGCGGGTTCCAGCGATAGCTCCAGCTGTTGTCCATGGCGCCCTGCGGGCCACCATGGACGATGAACGCCACGGGGTACTTGCGGCGCTTCTTGAAGTTGGCCGGCAGCACGACGTAACCGTGCACGCGCTCGTCGTTGGCACCGTCGAACGCGAAATACTTGATGTCGCCCATGTCGGTCTTCGCCAGTGCGGCGTCGTTGAGATGGGTCACGCGGGTGAAATCGCGGCCCTTGTCGTCCATGGTATACAGCGCCGACGGGTGCTTGATGTCGTTGCGCGCCACCACGATGCCGGTGCGCGACAGTGCATAGCCGCTCACCGTGCCCTCGGGCACGAGCTTGTCGACCTTGCCGCTGGCGGCATCCACCGCGAACAACGGGTTCTGCATGTTGTCGGAAGCGGTGACATACAGGGTGCGACCGTCGGCGGAAATGTGCATGTCGCCAGCCGAACGGTCCCAGTCCGGCGCCACCTCGCGGGTCTCGCCGCTGGCCAGGTCCAGCGCCATGATGCCGAAACGGTCGGCCTCGAAGCCGGGCACCTTCTGGGCCAGGTAATACAGGGTGCGACCATCGGGAGACGGCACCGGCCAGGCATCCCATGCCTTGTTCGCGGCGGTGAGGTTGCGCGGCTTGGACGAGCCGTCCACCGGTACGCGATAGATGTCGAAATTGGTCGACCAGGCTTCGTCGTGGCCGGCGATGCGTGC
This sequence comes from uncultured Rhodanobacteraceae bacterium, assembly GCA_964566965.1. Taxonomy (GTDB): domain Bacteria; phylum Pseudomonadota; class Gammaproteobacteria; order Xanthomonadales; family Rhodanobacteraceae; genus Oleiagrimonas. Next base: position 40,725 of record CAZMKO010000013.1, on the reverse strand, counting down.
ATCGAAATAGATGCTGCGCCCGTCCGGCGAGAAAGCGTACTCGCTGTCGCCGCCGAACGGCTTGGAGGGGATGTCGCCATTGACACCCTTGCTGACCCATACCGGATCACCCGCCCCCTGCAGGGTATCCACGAACAACTGCGAGTGGCGGCCGTCGGCCCAGGTGTCCCAGTGGCGCACGAAAAGCTGTTTGTAGAGATGGCCGCTGGCCTTGGTCGCCTTGTCCGCCTTCAACTGCCGCGCGGTGCAGGCCAGGTCCGGGCAATGCGTGTAGACATCCATCGACACCGCCACATGCGAACCGTCCGGCGACAACGTGAAGTTGTTGATGCCCACCGGGTAATCGGTGACCTGGACCGGCTTGCCGCCAGCGGCCGGCACCGACCAAAGCTGGCTGCTGCCCGAGGCCGAGGACAGGAAATACACCGTCTTGCCGTCGCGCGACCAGCGCGGGCTGGATGCCTTGTCCACCAGCTGCACCGACTCGGCGCCGCTCCGCGTCAGATCCAGGTTGCGGATGGCGGTGACGCCCTTGTTGGCGTCATAGTCGGTACGCCGCACGGTGAACAGCACATGCGAGCCGCTGGGCGACAACTGCGGGTCTCCCAGGCGCTTGAGCATCACCAGGTCCTGCACGCCGAATGGATGGGTGTCGGCCTGGGCGGCCACCGCGGTCGGCGCCACGGTCAGGGCCAGCAGACAGCCGGCAACAAGCGGTTTCATGGACATGAGTTCCCCCACCAGTATGGAAAGCCAGTGAAGTTAAGCCGACTGGCGCGGCGGCGCAAGGGCATGGCGCACGCCGGCGACACGGGCACGTGCCGGGCCACGCGCCCGTCTTGCGGTATACCGTGCAAGGGGCGATGATCGGCCACACCTGCACACCGGGAACGGCCACATGCTGAAGAGTCATGACCTGCGCTGGGGCGGCCTGGCCAAAGCGTTCCATTGGACCATCATGCTGCTGATACTGGCGCAAGCAGTGATCGGCCTGACCATGGTGAACCTGCCACGGCGTCCCAGCGTGTTCGCGGTCTATGACCTGCACAAGTCGATCGGCCTGACGATCCTGGCGCTGGCGATCCTGCGCCTGGCGTGGCGCGCCGTCGACCGGCGCCCGGCGGACGTGCCCGGCATGCCTTCCTGGCAACGCCGGTCGGCCCACGCCACCCACGTGCTGCTGTACGTGCTGATCTTCGCGGTCCCGTTGAGCGGTTGGCTGTTCGACTCGGCAACCGGCCTGCGCCCGCTGCACTGGTGGGGCGTGGTGCCCATACCCAGCCTCACCGGCGGACCTGACCGCGGCCTGGCCGACTTCACCCGCGCGTTGCACCACTGGATGTTCTGGACCATGGTGGTGATCGTGCTCGGCCACGTCGCTGCGGCATGCAAACACCATTTCATCGACAACGACGACACCCTGCGCCGCATGCTCCCGTTCGTGCGGGTGCGCCACACTGGAGACACCGAATCATGAAACGTCTGCTTGCCGTGCTGTTGTTTCTCGTTCCCGCGCTGGCCCTGGGCAAGACCTGGCAGGTGCAACCGGCACAAAGCCATCTCGGCTTCCAGGGCAGCTTCCAGGGTGATGCCTTCGAGGGGCGCTTCAAGACATTCGACGCGACAATCGTCTACGACCCGGCCGACCTGGCCGGTGCCCGCTTCGACGTCGAGGTGGATCTTGCCAGCGTCGACACGCAAAGCGCCGAACGCGACCAGACCCTCAAAGGCACGGACTTTTTCGATGTCGCGGACCACCCGCGCGCGCACTTCGTCACCGAATCGTTCCGCAAACAGGCCGACGGCACGGTGCTCGCCCATGGCACGCTGCAATTGCGCGACGCGACCCGACCGGTCGATCTCGCGGTGGACTTTCGCCCGGACGGGGACCGCGCCACCCTGGATGTCACCACCGACCTGTCGCGCCTGGACTACGGTCTGGGCGAGGGCGGTGACTGGGACGGCATCAGCAAGACCATCAAGGTGAGCGGCCATCTGGTGCTGCAAGCGACCGGCACCGACTGAGCCCCACCCATCCTGCCGGCGCGTCTCACGATGCGGCCAGGAAACCGCGCAGCGCCGTCACGTCGAACGGCCAGTCCAGCTCGCGTTCGGACTCCTCGTCGCGGAGCACCGGCACACGCGTGCCGTACCGGGCTTCCAGGTGCGGATCGTCGTCCACCCAGAGGCTGCGAAAGTCCGGCGCACGGGCTGCCGCCATCACTTCCAGCGCCTGGTCGCACAGATGACAATCGTCGCGTTGAAAAAGGGTCAGACGGGGCATGGCTCGATGATGTGAAAAGCAGCGGCATCACCCTTAGAATAGCGCCTCACCCCCACGTCGGTAATCCAGCATGGCAGTCAGCATTTTCGACCTCCTGAAGATCGGCATCGGGCCGTCGTCGTCCCACACGGTGGGGCCGATGCGCGCGGCCGCGCGTTTCGTGGACCACTGGCTGGACGAGCATGGCGTGCTGGATCGCGTGACGCGCGTGCAGTGCGAGCTGTTCGGCTCGCTGGCATTGACCGGCAGGGGCCACGGCACCGACAAGGCCGTGTTGCTGGGTTTCGAGGGCGAATGGCCGGACCGCGTGGATCCGGACGCCATACCGGCGATGCTCGAACGCATTCGCGGCGAAAAACGCATCCGCCTCGGCGGCAAGCATGAAATCGCCTTCGACGAAAAGCGCGACCTGAAATTCAACAAACGCCAGAAGCTGCCCTACCATGTCAACGGCATGCGTTTCGCGGCATTCGACGCCGACGGCAATGAACTGGCCTCGCGCGACTACTACTCCGTCGGCGGCGGCTTCGTGGTCAACCCGGACGAGGCCGCCGCCGACCGCATCGTGGCCGACACCACGCACGTGCGCTATCCGTTCGGCAGCGGCGACGAGCTGATCGCCACCTGCGAGCGGGAAAACCTCACCATCGCCCAGGTGATGATGGCCAACGAGCAGGCATGGCGCAGTGAAAGCGAGGTCCGCGACGGCCTGCTGACCATCTGGAACGCCATGCAGGACTGCGTTGCCCGCGGCCTGCGTTCTCCCGGCGAATTGCCCGGCGGGCTGCACGTGAAACGGCGCGCCCCGATACTGGCCGAGGAGCTGCGCGCCAAGCCGGAGAGCTCGCTGAAAGACCCGCTGACCATCCTGGACTGGGTCAATCTCTACGCACTGGCCGTCAACGAGGAAAACGCCGCCGGAGGCCGCGTGGTCACGGCCCCGACCAACGGCGCCGCCGGCATCATCCCCGCGGTACTGCACTACTACGATCGCTTCTGCCCGCGCTCGACCACCGACGGCATCGTCGATTTCCTGCTCACCGCCGGTGCCATCGGCATCCTGTACAAGGAAAACGCCTCCATCTCGGGGGCCGAGGTCGGCTGCCAGGGCGAAGTCGGCGTGGCCTGTTCCATGGCCGCCGGCGGCCTCACCGCAGCCCTGGGCGGCAACATGCGTCAGGTCGAGAACGCCGCCGAGATCGGCATGGAGCACAACCTTGGCCTTACCTGCGATCCCATCGGCGGCCTGGTGCAGATACCCTGCATCGAGCGCAACGCCATGGGTTCGGTGAAGGCCATCAACGCCAGCCGCATGGCCCTGCGCAACGACGGCAAGCACTTCGTGTCGCTGGACAAGGTCATCAAGACCATGCGCGACACCGGCCGCGACATGAAGGACAAGTACAAGGAAACCTCACGCGGCGGCCTGGCGGTGAACGTCATCGAGTGCTGAGAGCCGGTAAAAAATCGCCCGCCTGTCGCGAGCACCGCCGACACACGCTTTCAGCGACACGCTCGCTGCGGCGATCGCATTTTCACGCGCACCGGGACGCGCACGTCCGGGCCGCTACAACCATTTGGCGCGCCGCAGCAACGCGTAGAGCCCGCCGCAAATCCCCCCCGTCACCACCATGACGGCGGGATACGCCCAGGGACTGGCCAGCTCCGGCATGTGCGTGAAGTTCATGCCGTACCAGCCGGTGATCAGGGTGGGAATGGCCAGGATGGCGGCCCAACCGGCCAGTTTCTTGACCACCTCGTTCTGCGCGAACGTGGCCAGCGACAGGCTGATGTTGATTGCCGCCGACAACATCTCGCGCATGGTGGCGGTGGCCTCGTTGACGCGAAACACGTGATCGTAGACGTCGCGAAAATAGGCCCGCGTGTCGGCGTGGATCAACTGCGGATGCAGATGTACCAACTGGTTGGTGACATCCTGCAACGGCGCGACAGCCAGGCGCATGACCATCAGCTCGCGCTGCATGTCGTATAGCCGTTTGATCGTCCCGCGGTCGAACTCGGCATCGAAAATTGCCTGCTCCAGCTCGCTCAGCTCCTCGCGGAAATCGCTGATGATGGGCATGAAATTGTCGACGATGAAATCCAGGATGGCGTACAGGCCGTAGCTGGGACCGAGCGCCAGCAGATCCGGGGAGGCCTCGCAACTTCGCCGCACCGGCGCATAGCTCAGCGACGCGCCGTGCCGCACCGTGATCAGGTAGCGCGCCCCCAGGAACACATGGGTCTCGCCGAAGGCAATCGTGCCGCCGTTGAGCTGCGCCGTCTGCACCACGGTGAACAACGACTCGCCGTAGGCTTCGATCTTGGTGCGCTGATGCGCCGAATGGGCGTCTTCGATGGCCAGATCGTGCAGGTCGAACTGCTCCTGCAATTGCTCCAGCAGGTCCTCGCCCGGCTCGTGCAACCCCACCCAGACAAACACCTCCGGGTCGGCCATCACCCGGCTGATCCGCGACACGTCGATATCGCCCAGGCGCCTCCCGTCACGCCCGTAGGCCACACAGTTGACGACGCCACCGACGGTGGGGGCGGCGGCGACCGGTGGCGTTGGCGGATCCACGGATGGCATGGCGCCATGATGCCGCCGCCACGCGCCACTGGCAATGTGGCCGTGCGGACGACCGCGATGCCGATACGGTGTGGCTCCGCACTTCTGGCGAATTTGACTGACATCGCGAGCGCGCTGCCATGGGCGTGGCCAGATCCGCCCTCCCATTCGGGGAATCCGGTGAACCCGATGACTGGGATTTGCGGGGCGGCCGGCTGCCGGCGCATGCGTCCAGCGAACGCTCGCCGCCGGCGGACGATTGTTTCACAGGCGTTCAGTCCGGCCCGAACACGGACATGTCCAGCGCCATGACGATGGCGTCCTCGCGCCCCTTGCGTGCCGGGTAATAGCGCGGCCGGCGACCGATCTCGTTGAACCCGACGCTGTCGTACAGGCCCTGCGCGGCCCGGTTGGACGGTCGCACCTCGAGAAAAACGCGCTCGGCACCATACCAGCGTGCGGTATCCAGCAACCGTTTCAGCAGACGCCGACCGTGACCCTGTCCCTGCCGAGCCGGCGCCACGCAGACATTCAGCACATGCGCCTCACCGGCGCCAGTGGAGAGCACACCATAGCCGATGATGCCATCCTCGCCCTCCAGCACCCAGCAGGCGTGCCCGGCCCGCAGGCAATCGCGGAACACGCCCGCACTCCAGCCGAACTCGTATGCCCGCGTCTCGATTTCCGCCACCTGTTCCACATCCCCGACACCCATGGTGCGCAGGCGTGGAGGTGACACGTCAACGACCGCCGCCATGGTTCCCTCCCCCGGATCCGGGCCGGAGCCCGTCCGTGTCTTCAGCCACCTGCCGCATCTCGCCGCTGCCGCCGCAAGCGACCCAGCGCTTGCCACAACCGGCGTTTGCCGCCAGCTTGCAACAGCGTTTGCGGCAAGTCCAGCAACACCACATCGGCCTGCGCCATCACCGTGGCCGGCAGGGCGCGCCCCAACGCGTGCGCCTGCGCCTCGCCAAACGCCAGGTACACCGTGGCCTCCGGTACCGGCCGGGCCGGCTGGTCACCGGTCACTTCCACGCGCGCCAGCGGCCGGCACAACGGCCCGAATGACGCCACTGCCCGTTCCAGGATGGCGTCGGCGCGATGCGGAAAGCCGGCCGGCAACACCAGGACGCAACGCGCGACGCCGGTGTCGGCATCCGTCACGGGAGATACCGCGTCGGCCGGCGCCACCGCATGGACGGCGCCGGCCCGTTCGCGCAACACGCAGGGCACGACGCCCAGCGCCCGCAGGATACGTTGCCGATGCGGCCATGGCGTCGCGGACATGGCCGTCACGGGGCCGGTGGCGGCGTGCCCGGATGGCGGCCACGCCGACGACGCGCCATGGCCATGGCGGTCAGGACCGGCCCGGACGACACGTACAGCGCCAGCACGGCCAGCAACACGTGGGCCGTATCGATGGTCAGCAGGAACAGCACCAGCACCGCGGCGATAATCCACAAAAAGGTCACCTTCTCGTTGCCCGGCCAGGCCTTGAAGCTGACATAGCGTACGCGGCTGACCATGAGCAGACCCGCGGCAATGGCGATCAGCGGAGTGATGAATACCAGCGACGCGCCATCGACGCCGTCCTTGTCCATGGCCCACACGAAGGCCATGCAGACCCCCGCCGCCGCCGGGCTGGCCAGGCCCTGGAAATAGCGCTTGTCGGCCACCCCGGCCTGGGTGTTGAAGCGGGCCAGACGCAACGCCGCGCAGGCCGCGTAGATGAACGCCGCCGCCCACCCCAGCTTGCCCCAGGCGGTGCCGTACTCGCCCAGATGCTGCAACGACCAGGTGTAGAGAACCAGCGCGGGTGCCAACCCGAAGCTGACCAGGTCCGACAGCGAATCGTACTGCACGCCGAAATCGGTCTGCGTGTGGGTCATGCGCGCGACGCGACCATCCATGGAGTCCAGCAACGCCGCCACGAACACGGCAATGGCGGCGGCGGCGAAATGGCCACTGATGCCGGCCACGATGGCGTAGAAGCCGGAGAACATCGCCCCCGTGGTGAACAGGTTGGGCAACAGGTAGATGCCGCGGGAGCGCCCCGGCCGTTGGGTGACAGGCTCAGTCATGCAGGTGACGGTCCATACTCGAAAAATGTCCGGTCCGCCGCCACGCTTCCAGCATCGCGGCAACCCATCAGGCGGACCGTGCGGCCGCCCGTACGGCGCGTCCCGTTCCGTGGGCCGCGCGGCCGGGTTTCGTTTCCCGGCGACAACTGAAGTGTAAACCATGTGACCGCGCGCACTTCGCGCCACCCCGGCTCGGTGTTAACTATATGTCTTGCCGGAACCGGGTGCCGCCCCCGGTCATCTTGCCATTGCTGTCTTCCCGGAGTGTGCCATGCGACATCGTCTCCCCCTCCTGTTGCTACTCGCCCTGGCCGGCCTGCCGCTGGCCGCCGGCGCCCAGGTGTACAAATGGACCGACGCCAACGGCACCGTGCACTACGCCGACGCCCCGCCGGCCGGCGGGGCCAAGTACCAGGATGTGAAGGTCGCCACGCATACCACCAGCGCCCCGGACACGCCGCAAACGACCACGGCATCGCGGCCGGACGACAAGGCGGCCGGCGGGGACGGCGATGCCACCCAGCCACCGTCGCGCGTGGAGGACACCCCCGACAACCGCAAAAAGCTGTGCGACAACCTCGACGCCAACATCAAGCTGCTGACATCGGATCGCGTGGTGGTCACCCAGGATGCCGACGGCCACGAGAAGGCCATGTCCGACGACGGGCGCGAACAGCAGCTGGCCCAGGCTCGTCGCCAGCAGGCCAAATTCTGCGCCGACTGACACGGCGCCACGCCCCGTCGCGCATCGCGCCGCGCCGCCCGTCACGGCCGGAGCCCTCCCGGCCCGACGTCTGGCATGCCGTCACACGAAACGACGTCACGCCGGCGGCGACGGCAATGAGATGCCGACCCGCCACCCGGAGATGCAAAACTGGCGGCATTCACGACTATAATCGGCGCTTTTACACTGTCAGCCTTTTTTTGCCATGCGACTGAGCCAGTTTCACCTTGCCACCGTCAAGGAAGTACCCGCCGACGCGGAAATCGCCAGCCACCGCCTGATGCTGCGTGCCGGCATGCTGCGCAAACTGGCGGCAGGCATCTACACCTGGTCGCCGCTGGGCCTGCGCGTACTGCGCAAGGTCGAGACCGTGGTCCGCGAGGAAATGGTCCGGGCCGGCGCCATCGAGATCCTGATGCCCTCGGTGCAGCCGCGCAACCTGTGGGAAGAAACCGGCCGCTGGGAAAAATTCGGCGGTCAATTGCTGAAAATAAGCGATCGCAAGAAACAGGATTATTGCTTCGGCCCCACGCATGAAGAGGTCATGACCGACTTCGCCCGCGCCGAGCTGAAAAGCTACAAGCAATTGCCGGTCACGTTTTTCCAGATCCAGACCAAGTTCCGTGACGAGATCCGCCCGCGTTTCGGCGTGATGCGCGCGCGCGAATTCCTGATGAAGGATGCCTATTCCTTCCACATCGACCTGGAAGGCCTGGACGCCACCTACCGCGTGATGTTCGCCGCCTACGAGCGCATCTTCACCCGCCTCGGCCTGAGCTTCCGGCCCGTGCAGGCCGACACCGGCGCCATCGGTGGCAACGCCAGTCACGAGTTCCAGGTATTGGCCGACTCCGGCGAGGACGCGATCGCCTGGAGCGACGCGTCGGACTACGCGGCCAACGTGGAGCTGGCCGAGGCATTGGCGCCGCAACAGGATCGCCCGGCTCCGGCCGCCGCCCTGACCCGCGTGGACACGCCCACACAGAAACACATTGGCGAAGTCACCGCCTTTCTCGGCGTACCGCCGCAACAATGCGTGAAAACGCTGCTGATGCGCGGCGAGGAAGGACTGGTCGCGTTGTGCCTGCGCGGCGACCACGAGCTGAACGAGGTCAAGGCGGCCAAGTTGCCGGAACTGGGCGGCCGTTGCACGTTCGCCGGCGAGGACGACATCGTCGCGGCCACCGGCGCACGGCCGGGCTTCATCGGCCCGGTGGAGCTGCCACGCGAAATTCCGGTCATCGTCGACCGCAGTGCCGCGGTCGTGGCCGACTTCGTCTGCGGCGGCGGCGAAGGCACCACCCACTTCACCGGCGCCAACTGGGATCGCGACGCGCGCATCACGCGCGTGGAGGATCTGCGTGAGGTGGTCGAGGGCGACGCGTCCCCGGACGGCAAGGGTACGCTGCATATCGCGCGCGGTATCGAGGTGGGACACATCTTCCAGCTCGGCGACAAGTATGCGCGCGCCATGGGCGCCACGGTACTGGACCGCAACGGCAAGGCCCACACGCCGCTGATGGGCTGCTACGGCATCGGCGTCAGCCGCATTGTGGCGGCGGCCATCGAGCAGGGGCACGACGAGCGCGGCATCATCTGGCCCGAGCCGATGGCCCCCTGGCAAGTCGCCATCTGCGTCATTCCCGGCAAGAGCGGCGACAGCGTCATGCAGGCCGCCGAAGCGCTCTATCGTGAACTGTCCGAGCGGGGCATGGACGTGGTGCTGGACGATCGCGGCCTGCGTCCCGGCGCGATGTTCGCGGACATGGAGCTTGTCGGCATCCCGCACCGCGTCGTGGTCAGTGAACGCGGCCTGGCCGCCGGAACGTTTGAATACCGTGGCCGTCGCGACAGTGAAAACCAGTCGTTGACTCGCGAGGCATTGCTGCAACGGCTGGATTGAAACCGTCACCGGAAAAGTCGTGCCGGCGATATTCCCCATTGCCACGATAACGCGCGAAAGGCACGACACGCGGCGGCACGGAAAAACCACGCCTGATAATGCACCCGGCGCATATTTCTTGCATTGCACCAAATGCAACAGTATGCTGATGCGCACTTCCCACAAATCATATTGATTGGAGGCCATTTCATGGCTGTCGATATCAGCAATCTCAACCAGAAGCAGCTCAACGATCTCATCAACAAAGCGGAAGATCGCAAGAAGGCCATCCGCCAGGAAAAAGTCGCCAAGCTGCGCGACAAGATCAATGACATGATCAAGGCCGAAGGCTATACCTTCGAAGACGTTTTCGGCACCCGCCGCAAGACCCGTCGCAGTACCGGCAAGGTGCCGCCGAAGTATTTCAATCCGGCCAACCCGACCGACACCTGGTCCGGTCGCGGCAAGCGCCCGCGCTGGTTCAACGAGGCGCTGAAATCGGGCAAGAAGGAGCAGGACCTGCTCATCAAGTAAGCCCTGTTCCAGCACCAAAAAACGCCGGCCTCCGCCGGCGTTTTTTGTGCGTGCGCGCCCACAACAGGGCCGGCAGGCACGATCGCGGCTGAAGCCGCTCCCACGGATCGATGTCCGGCATCCGGTTTTTCGAGGCCCCGCTACAATGAGCGTCGCGGTGCCACCAGCAGGTCGCCGAACAGCAAGCCGGCCACCAGCGCCACCAGCAACGTCACCAGCAGCACGGCGGTTTCCACGCCGGTGTCGACATGCCGATCGGCCAGATAAGCGAGCGTCCGAAAACCCACGCTTCCGGGTACCAGAAGGATAATGCCCGGCTCGCGCACCAACGTCCCGGGCCGATGCCTGAAACGCGCATAGACGTTGCTCATCGCACCCAAAACCAGGCCACCGACGAAAACCCCGAAACCGGCGCCCATTTCCATGCCCACCAGGCGTGATGCCAGATAGCCGGCAATAGCCGAAAGCATCACCAGCAACCAATCCCGGCGTGCGGCCAGAAAAACCAGCGCGAAGCCGAATGAACCCACCACCAGGGCGACCCATTCCACCCACCACGGCATGACGATGCGCGGTGGCGGTGGTGGCACCACGCCGATCCACTTGCACAACTGCACCACCGCCACCACGCCGAAAATCAATTTCAGCATGCTTGCGAGGCTGCCGAAAAGGCGCGCACCACCGGAAGCGAGATGCTGCGTGGAAAGCTCGCGCACGGCCGTGGTCAGGGACATGCCCGGCACCAGCACGATAACCGCCGTCAATACCACCAGGTTGATATCCAGCGGCCATATCGACACCGCGATCAACGTGGTCACCAGAGTTGCCACCATGGCCGATATGGCTTCGGTCGCCGGTGCCAGCCGCGGCTGGCGCGAGGTATGCAGCACCACCAGGCCGATCAGGAAACCGGCCAGGCCCGCCACCGCGATGTCGGCCCAGGAGGCACGGATCAGGGCGGCAAAACCGGCTGCCGACAGGCCATAGCCGATCACCATGCCGCGCCGCTGCGCCGGCGTCAGCGGCGTGGACAGCGCGCGCAACTGGCGCGCGCCCTCCTCGATGCCGATGCGGCCGTCGTTGACACCATCGGCGATGGCATCCACCTCGCACAGGCGCGACAGATTGACGTCGCCCGGCGCCAGGCGCACCACCTCGGTCACCTGGGCCACGCCGTCCTCGCCCTGCGCCATGTCCGCGTAGGAAAGAATGATGGCGGTCGGGCTGGACCACACCTCGGCCCGCATGCCCAGGCGCTGCGCGGCACTGGACACGGCATCCTCCAGGCGCGAGGCCGAGGTGCCGTACTGGTGCAGTTTGCGCGCCAATTCGGTCACGAACGACACGCGCGTATTGAAGGCGACCGCCATCGCCAGATTGGCCGGTACCACGCTCACCGATTGTCCTTTTCCCGCAGTCATCCAGCGGACCGGGCACGATACCCGGAACCGCGGCACAAGGCACACATTATCGCGGACAACACGCCGCCGCAGGCAGGCCCGCCAGCGGGTTCGATGGCGACGGTTCATCGGCCGCGGCCATCGACCGCGTGGGCGACGCGTTCAGGCGGCTTCCGGCGCCCCCAGCGGCAGCCACATCGTCACGCGCAGACCGCCGCCGTCACGATTGGCCAGCACCAGCCGGCCACCGTGTGCCTCGGCGATTTCCCGCGCCAGCGCCAGGCCCAGCCCGGTCCCCGAACGCTTGGTGGAATAGAACGGCAGCAGCGCCTGCGACAGCACCGCATCGTTCATGCCCGGGCCACGGTCCAGCACCTCGATGCGCCACTGGTTGCCCAGAAGCTGTATACGCAGCATCACTTCCTCATCCGGGCCACCGGACTCATGCGCGTTCTTGACCAGGTTGATCAGCACCTGCTCGACCTGTCCCGGATCGAAGCTGCCCGCCACCGTCGGCACCTCGCCGTCCAGACGGAAGCGGCAATGCTGTGCCAACGATTCCAGGAACGCCGGCCACGCCACCTCGCGCACGCGCGGCACCGGCAACTTGGCGAAACGCGCGTAGCCGTCGATGAAACCATGCAGATGGCGTGCCCGCTCGCCGATGCTGGCGAACACCCGCGGCAGGCGCTCGCCCTCCCCGCGTCGCGCCAGCTCGGCCCCCGAATGCGCCAGCGAGGAGATCGGCGCCAGCGAATTGTTGAGTTCGTGGGTGATGACACGGATCACGCGCTTCCAGGCCGCGACCTCCTGGCGCGCCAGCTCCTTGGTCATGCGCCGGAACAAGTACAGACGCTGCGGCCGACCCTGCAACCGGAAGGCCCGCTGCGACACATGGAACACTTCCTCGGCGTGATCCAGCTCCACCGCGAACAAGGTGTCCTCGCCGGCCTCGACCACACGCTGCATGGCATCCGGCGAACGCTTCAGCAGCTCGGCAAAATCCATGCCGGCCAGACTCTTGCCGGCGTTGAACAGGTGCCTCGCGGCCAGGTTGGAATAGGTGACGCGTTGCCGGTTGTCGGCCAGCACCAATGCCACCGGCGTGTTCTGCACCACCGTCTCCAGCAGCAATTCGCGCTCAGTAAGGCGCTGGCGCTCCACGCGCAACGTCTGGCCGAGCCGGTTGTGCATGCGCACCAGATCACCCAGCTCGTCCTTGCGATCGATGGCGATGGAAAAACTGAAATCGCCGTCGCGATAGCTGGCCACCGCCCCTTCCAGCGCCCGCGACACGCGCGCCAGCGGTCGCATGCTGCGATGCCCAAGCCACATCGCCAGCGGCAGCCACACCAGTACCGCGACCAGCACCCAGACCCACGTTTCCCGTGGCCATGCGACATCATCCCAGCCCATGGCGTGTGCCAGCCATCGCGCTGCCTGCGGTACCGGCCACGTCGACAACGCAAGAAACATCAACATGCCCAGCAGGGCCGTGATGGCCAGCAGGAGGCTTTGACGTCCTTCGAGGGAGATCAGGCGCATGTTGTCTGGAAGCCGGGAGTTGGAGGGACCGGGAACAAGGAGAAGCATACCGTCGCAGGAGCCTGCCCTGCAGGCGATGGTTCGATGTGACAAGAATCCTCCGGCCAGCGCCGGCGGGGCAGGCTCCTACGGTTGTCGCATGGGTGTCATCGCGCGCCTCTATCCGCTGAGGCCGTAGCGCTGCATGCGCCGATACAGAGCCTGCCGCGACAGGCCCAGCGCCTGCGCGGCATGGCTGACAATACCATCGTGGGTGGTCAGCGCCTTTTCCACCGAATCCTTCGACGGCTCGTCCAGATTGCGCGTGGCGGTGCCGGTCGTACGCTGCGGCAGGTTGAGGTGCTCGGCCGTGATCGACGCATCACCGGCCAGCAGGCGCGCACGCTCGATGGCGTTTTTCAGCTCGCGCACGTTGCCCGGCCAATCATGCGCGGCCAGCGCCTCGCGTGCCTCGTCGGTCAGACGCCCGCCGCGCAGGAAATGCTCGGCCAGCGGCAACACGTCGTCCGCACGCTCGGAAAGTGGCGGCAACGTCACCTCGATCACGTTGAGGCGGTAATACAGGTCCTCGCGGAAGGTGCCCTCGGCGATCATGGCCTTGAGGTCGGCGTTGGTGGCGCTGAGCACGCGCACCTCGGCACTGCGTGTACGCGAGGAGCCCAGGCGCTGGTACTGGCCGGTCTCGATCACACGCAGCAGTTTCACCTGCCCCGACAGTGGCAGATTACCGATCTCGTCCAGGAACAGCGTGCCCCCGTCCGCCGCCTCGAAGCGCCCCTCGCGCGCCTTGCCGGCCCCGGTGTAGGCGCCGGCGTCGGCGCCGAACAGCTCGGCCTCGATCAAGTCGCCCGGCAACGCCCCGCAGTTGACCGCCACGAACGGCCCGCGCTTCACCGACGAGTTGCGGTGCACCACGCTGGCGATGCCTTCCTTGCCGGCGCCATTGGGGCCGGTGATCAGCACCGGCACGTCCGAGCGCGCCACGCGGCAGGCCAGCTCCAGCGTGCGCCCCATGGCTTCGGAGGCAAACACCAGCCCGCCCAGGTCGTAGTCGTGGCGCAACCGCGCGTGGCGTTGTTGCCGCTCGCGCCGCGTGCGCGCCACCTCGCGCGTGGATTCCGACAGCTCCAGCAGATTTTCCACCGTGGTCAGCAGCTTGGCGTCGTCCCAGGGCTTGGCCACGTAATCGGCGGCGCCCGCCTTGACCAGTTCCACCGCGGTTTCCAGATGCGTCCAGGCCGTGAGCAGAATCACCGGCAAATCCGGGTACTGCTCGCGGATGGCTCGGAACAGCAGCACGCCCTCCTCGCCCGACGTGGTATCCGCCGAAAAGTTCATGTCCTGGATCACCACATCCACCCGTTCGGTGGCCAGCTTCTCCAGACCCTCGTCCGGATCCGCGGCCACCAGCGGCCGGATGTCGTGGATCGACAGCAACAGCGAAAGCGCCTCCCCCACGGAAGGGTTGTCGTCGATGATCAGTACGCTACGCATGGTATCTCGGGTCATGTGGAGTGGGATGCACGCGGACGCCAAAACGTTGCATTGGCCATTGACACCCGCGAGCAAAAAACGATGTCACCGGCTGCCGCCGGACGCGCCGATGTGGAAACCCTTGTCCGATGAATCGTCATCCGCATCGTTGCCGGCCATGCAATGTTGCATGTAGTCATGCAGCTGCTCCGGCGGAATCTGTGTCCTGGCCATCTGGCTGGTGCACTGCGAGCGCGAATTGCCGGCGTCGAAGCCGACCCCCTGGCCACCCGTGGCACATCCGCCCGCAAGCAGGCACCCCGCAAGCACGAACGCATACCTGGTTTTCATGTCACGCCCTCGTTGTCGTCGTCATCGGACACCCGCCTCCCGCGGCGGCGCCATGACGCCACCGCATCGTGTCACACACTTCGCGTCGCCACCACCGGCGGCACGTTCGCCGCGCGCAGGGCCGGCGCCAGCACCGCCAGTTGGCCGAGCAGCCACAGGGTCACGGCACCGACCGGCAGGTACCAGAGTGGCAGACGTGGCAGTTCGTAGTGCTGCATGAGGAGCAGGTTCAGACCAAGCGCCAGCAGCGCGCCCACCACCACGCCACCGGTCACGATCAGGAAATTCTCGGTCTGGAAGTAGCGCAGGATGTCGCCACGCGTCGCACCCACCGCGCGACGAATACCGATGGTGCGCGTGCGCTGCCCGACCCAGAAACTGGCCAAGCCGGCGATACCGAGTGCCGTCACGAACATCAGCCCCAGTGCTGAAGCCAGCAACAAATTGATCATGCTGCGGTTGCGATGAAAATACGTCGCCCGCAACTGCGCAAAGGTTCGCACTTTGCGCACCACTCGCTCGTTGTCGAGTCGGTACAACGTCTCGGCCGCCTGCTTCAACACCCGCGCACGATTTTCAGGTGTGGTACGCAACACATAGGTCACCGCCTTCGTATTGGGCCTGATCGGAAAAATCGTGCTGTTCTCATTGTTGCTTCCGTCACCCACCGATGGGCGCAACAGACGATCGACGACGCCCACGATACGCATCGGGTTGGGATAGGAATAGACGGATTTCCCCAACGGGTTTTCACCATGAAAAAGGCGCCTGGCCAAGGCTCGCGTTATGATCACCGCGGATACGTGCTGCAAGCCGTCCTCCTGATCTTCCACATTCAGCAGGGGCACGTACTCGTCCGGCCTGAAATCACGCCCCGCCACCAGATGCAGACCCAGTGTGTTCAACTCGTCAGGGCTACCGAGAAAGGCACTGGCCAACACATGTGTACCGGCATTCGGAATTGTCCTGATGCCGTTGATCCAGTTGTCTCCATTGAACGGTACCGCATTGACCGCTGCCGCATGCCGTACACCCGGCAATGCGCGTAATGCGGCAAGATCGGTTTCGTGCCGCACCATCTGATCCGACTGGCCATCCAGACCGATGCTTTGCAGCATAACCAGCTCGTTTTCCGCCACGCCACTGGGCAAGTGGATCAACGCAGTCTGACGCTGGATCATGAATGCGACGTTGCAAACGATGGCGCAAGTCAAGGCCACAAGGGCCATCAACAACGTCGCAATCAATCTGTGCCGCCGCAAGGAACTGAATATCGGTTTGTATTGCATCATCGGTCCGCCCTCACTGCGCCTTCAGCTGCAAGGCAGGCGGTATCTGGCAAACGCGCCACGCCGGCAACAAGCCCGCCAGTACACCGGTTACCAGTGCCATAGCCACCGTGCCGAGAAGCATCGACACATCCGTCTGCGCCAGATGCGCATAGTCATCGGGGCTCTGGCGTATGAGCCACAGGCCCAGCTGCGTCACGACCAGGCCGAGCAAGCCACCAAGTGCACCGATCAGTGCCGACTCCGTTGCACATTGAATGAAGATGTCACGGCGTCTGGCCCCCATGGCGCGCCGTATGCTGATGGCGGGCGCACGGCGCAGAAACTTGGCCAGCAACAGCGCCACCACGCTCAACAGGCACACGCACAAAAAACCGATGGCCAACCACATCTGCATTGACACATTGGCAGGCACGATCTGTTCGTGCGCCAACCACGACATCAGGTCGAAGAGCCGCGGCGGCGAATTGACCGGAAAGCGACCATGCGCATGCTGATCGGCCTGATAGTCGGCAAGAAAACGCTGGTATGCGAGCACCTTGTCTGGATTATCCAGTTCCACCCAGAACTGCAGCCACGTGCAATGATCACTTTTGCGCTGGTCGCCACCATCGCCCCAACAAGAAAAATGGCCGGGCAATGCAAAATTCAAATCCAACGCGGTCTGCAGCGGCAGGAAGAACTGATCGGCGGCACCAAAAACACGCCCACCGCCTTGTGCATAGAACTTCGGTTGCGGATACCAACTGTCGAGTATGCCGACCACACGAAAGTCGGTGTCATTCAGCCGCACCGTTTTTCCAACGCCGGAGGTATCACCGAACAACCTGCGGTTGAGTGTGTTACTGAGTACCACTACCCGTGCGCTATCCCTGTCCTCATCCGCCGTCCAGCCACCACCGGCTTGAAAGCGCGCGTCAAACATGGAAAAGAAATCCGCTGTCGCATACTCCCCGCTTTCGAAGAACGGATGTGATTCCGCCTCCATGGTCTGTATAGCCACCGAACCCGCATTCATGATCGCCTGATGATCCGCCCGTTCGGCATGCAACAGGTTCATGGCATCGACCCAAGTAAAACCGTCCGGTGTACCTCCCACACCGGTTTGGCGGTGTCCGGACGAACGCGGATCAAGCATGGGCACATACAACGTGGTACTGGCTTCCGGGATTGGATCACCACTCATCACGTGTAACACCGTGATCATGGTCATCGAGGCGCCGATACCGAAGCCGATGGCCAATACCATCAACGTCGTCATGATCCAGTGCCGCCGCAAACTGCACCAGGCCAGATCAAGGTAATAACCGAACATCACGCATCCTCCCTCACATTGAAACCCCTCTCCCACTGCTGCACGGCACCCTCTCCCGAAGGGAGAGGGTGATCGTCGCACCGCGTCCGAGCGAACGTACCGCCGCCCCGTGCCACTCTCCGTTCCCTATTCCCCATTTGCCGGCTCCTCCATCACACGCTCCTGGTCGCCACCACCGGCGGCACGTTCGCCGCACGCAGGGCCGGCGCCAGCACCGCCAGTTGGCCCAGCAGCCACAGGGTCACGGCACCGACCGGCAGGTACCAGAACGGCAAGCGTGGCAACTCGTAGAACTGCATCAGGGTCAGGTTGATGGCGTAGGCGAGGATGACGCCGAGGCCGACGCCGAATGTCACGATGAGGAAGTTTTCGGTCTGGAAATACGACAGGATGTCGCCGCGCGTGGCGCCGAGGGCGCGGCGCACGCCGATCTGCTTGCGCCGCTGTGCCACCCAGAAGCTGGCCAGGCCGACGATGCCCAGGGCCGTCACCAGCAGCAGCGCGACGATCACTCCGACCAACAGCCCGGTCATGGCGCGGTCGCCCTCGAAATAGTCATGACGCAGTTCGTCCAGCGTATGGGTCTGCTCGGGATCGAGCACCACCTCGGGCGCGACCTTGCGGATCGCCTGACGGGCCTCACCCATCACCCGGTTCAACTGTTGCGGCTGTGCACGGATCAGGTAGCGGCCGGCAAGATGCGCGCCGGGCCGGGCCGGCACGAAGATGGACCACTGGCTTTGCCCCGGCCCGAAACCGGGCGGCGAGGGGCGTACGAATCGCGCCACGACGCCGCTGACCCGGAAATGCGTCCCGAGGCCCCAGAACATCTTGCCCAACGGGTCCTCTCCCGGCCACAAATGCTCGGCCAGATCACGAGTGACGACCACGTTCGCACCATCCGGCACCATGTTGTCGATGGTTCGGTAGTCGTCGTCGCCCGGAGCACGGCCGGCCACCAGATGCAATCCGAGCGCCTCGAAAGCGCCCGGGCCGGCCACGTAGAAGTGCGGAACACCACCGAAGTGTTGCTTGGCCGCATCAAGCGAAATGCCGGCGGTACCGCCACGCTCGCCGAACGGCACGGCATTGATCACGCTGACCGACTGCACGCCGACAATGGCCCGCAACGCATGCAGGACCCGCGCATTGACATCCACGGCGTCGTCCGCGGCGAAGCCCTGCAAGGAAACAATGCCAAGACGGGTTTCATCGACGCCGCTGGGGACACGCATGCCCTCCATGCGGCCGGCGATCATGAAGCTGGCGTTGCACAACACGGCGCAAGCCAGCGCGATTTCCAATGCGATCAGCAAGGTGGCCAGGCGGTGTTTGCGCAGGGCGGCAAGAATGGGTTTGATCTGCATCACCGGAAGCCTCACAGGGTTTTCAACTGCAATGCCGGCGCCACACGGCTGGCGCGCAGGGCCGGAATCGCGCCCGCGACCAGACTGCTGACGATGGCCAGGGCGAACGTCACCAGGAACATGCCGATGTCCATGTGCGCCATGTCCGCATACTCGACCGGCTGGCGGCGGATCAACCACAGCCCGAGCTGCGTGAGCACGAAGCCGCCGACGCCGCCCAGCAGACCGACCGTGCCGGCCTCGATCAGGCACTGCGTGAACACGTCGCCACGGGTGGCGCCGATGGCACGACGCACGCCGATTTCACCGGAACGACGCATGAACTTGGCCAGCAACAGTCCCACCGTGTTGAACAGGCAGATGAGCAGGAAGGCGAACGCCAGCCAGGTCTGCAGGGTCACGTCACTGGGCACCACCCGGTTGAAGTCCAGCCATTGCATCAGGCCCATCAAACGCGTGCGGCTGGTCGAAAAGCGCCCCAGCGCTTTCTGCTCTGCGGCATAGTGGAAAAGGAAACTGCGGTAGTCGGCCACGGCGGCCGCCGTGTCCAGCTGCACCCACAGCCCCACCCAGGCGCACGACGAATCGGCGAGATGCCCCGCCACCTCGGGCATGCTCCAGCAGGTGAACTGCTGGAAATGGCCGTCGTTGACTTCCAGGCTGGTCGCGAACGGCATCAGAACATCTTCCGGCGGCCCGTAGAACCAGGAGGTCTGGCCACTCGCGAAGCGCCCGCCGCGCACGTCGTAGAACTTGGGCGACGGGCGCCACGGCGCCAGCACACCGACGATACGCAGCCCGGTACCGCGCACCCGCAACGTTTTTCCGACGCTGTTTTCTCCACCGAAAAGACGTTCGTTGAGTCGCGAGGAAATCACCACCACACGGGCGCGGTCGGCATCGTCGGCGGAGGACCACGGATGGCCATAGGCGAACGGCACATCGAACATCGGGAAGAAATCCGTGGTCGTGGACAGCAGGGTGCGCATCAGCGGCGGCCGGGTGGAACGCGCCACGTCGACCTTGACCGGGCTGTTGGCGATGAGGGTCTGCCGGCTGCCGCGACCGGCGTGCCACAGATCCATGGCCGAGCGGTAATCGAGCATGTCCAACGGCTCGTCACCGGCCTTGTCGGCCGGGCGCGCATCCACCTGCGGATAAAAGATACGCTGGCTCTTGCCCGGCAGGGGATCGCCGGACAACAGGTGCATCACCGTCAGCGTGGTCATCGACGCACCGATGCCGACGGCGATCGCCAGCACCATCAGTGCCGTGAGCACCTTGTTGCGCTTGAGGCTGCGCAAAGACAGATTGAGGTAGTACGTGAACATCAGTGGAGAACTCCGATCCGGCCATGCTGAAACCCGTTCTTTCCCACCCTTCCGGCCGCCGGGCGGAACCTTGCCGCGAAGCAGGTCGGCATTCGAGCGGCTTCCCACCCGCCCAGGGGGTCTCGAGAGCCCTGTGGGAGCGGCGTCAGCCGCGATTGGCCCCTGCCCGCATGGCGCCGTCGCGGCGGGAGCCGCGCCCACCCGTGGGACCGGCCACCCGGGGGTGTCGAGGGCCCCCAAC
>CAZMKO010000013.1:0-20329 GCA_964566965.1 uncultured Rhodanobacteraceae bacterium | reverse complement strand
CGCCCTGGGGTTCTCGATCGCCGTGTGGTTGCGGTTACTGCGGCTATCGGAACTGGCCGGCTTGCCGCCGTCGCGGCTCAAGCCGCTCCCACAGTGGATCCCGGAAACCCGTGTGATTCGAGGGCCCCTTCATCATGCGAAACATCGGAGCGGCGCTGTCTTTCCTGGCCATCACACGCCCCTCGTGGCCACCACCGGCGGCACATTGGACGCACGCAGCGCCGGACCCAGCACGGCCAACTGACCAAGTACCCAGAGTGCGCCGGCGCTGATCGGCAGGTAGTACCAGGGCATGCGGTTCAAGGGGTAGTGCTGCATCAGGTACAAATTGATACCGAAAGCCAGCACCAGACCGATGCCGACGCCGGCCGTGGTCAACAGGAAGTTCTCGGCCTGGAAGTAGCGCAGGATCTGGTTTCGCGTGGCACCCACGGCGCGACGCACGCCGATCTGACGGCGCCGCTGGCGAACCCAGAAGCTGGTCAGGCCGACGATGCCGAAGGCCGTCACGGCCAGCATGACCACGCACACCAGCATCAGCATCCACACCATGGAGCGGGCGTCGTCGAAAAACGCCTGCCGGATCGCGGTAAAAGGTTTTCCCGCCACCACGGCGTTGGGTGAAAGCGACACGATCTTCGCGGCGGCCTGGCGGGCCACGCGCGCGCTGTCGCGTGACGAACTGCGTACCACGTAATGGTCGAGGATCGCGTGCGGCGCGGCCGGGAAGAATATCGCCCAGTCGAAACCGGTCAGGCCCTGGCCGTTCTTGTCCGGCCGCAGCACGTCGGCGATGATGCCGACCACCGTGTAGTTCGCCTCGTCGCCGATCCATATCTGCTTGCCGAGCGCGCTCTGGTCCGGCCACATGCGCCGGGCGAGGCTTTGTGTCATGAGCACCGCGTGTCCGGTGGGAAGATAGTTGCTCCCGACCCGGCTGTCCGCGTACTCGCCGTCGTCGAAGAAGCGCCCGTGCAGCAGCCGCAGCCCCAGCGCCTCGGGTCCACCGCGTGTGAACAGGTACGTCGAGACATTGGGGCTGTTTTTTTCCAGAAGGCGGCCCGTGCCGGTGGCGATGTTGGAATTCCAGCCGTTCCTGTCCAGCGGCAGCGCGTTGATGGCGGCGGCGGCGCGCACGCCGGGAATTTCCCGCAATGCCGCAAGATCACGCGGCATGTCCGCGCCGGCATGCGTGGGGTTGGTACCGCGCACACTGACGACCGCGACGCCCTGCTCGTCCATGGCGTTGGGCAAGTGCATTTCGGCGACCCGCTGGCTGATCATGAATACGGCGTTGCAGAACACCGCGCAGGCCAGCGCGATTTCCAGCACGATGAGAATGGCCGGAATGCGGTGTTTGCGCAGACTGGCGAGGATGGGATGGCTTCTCATGCGACGCGTCTCCTCAGGCCGATTTCAGCTGCGGGGCCGGTGCCACCGCGCAGGCACGCCATGCCGGCAACATCCCCGCAACCAGGCTGGCGGCAAGCGCCATCACGAAGGTGGCCAGAAACATGGGGACGTCGAGGTGTGCGAGATCGGCGTACTGCACGGGTTGGTGGCGGATCATCCACAAACCCAACTCGGCGAACACCAGACCCAGGATGCCGCCGGTGACGCCGATGATGGCGGACTCGACCATGAACTGCGCGAAGATGGTGCGACGCGTGGCACCCAGCGCGCGGCGCACGCCGATTTCACGGGATCGACGCAGACACTTGGCCAACAGCAGGCCGACCGTGTTCACGATGCAGATCAGCAGGAATCCGAACGCCAGGTTGGTCTGCAGCTGCGCGTCATCGGGCACCACCTGTTCCTGGGCCAGGAACCGCATCAATCCCGGCAGCCACGTCCCGGACCGATACAGACGCCCCATCTCGATCTGCTGGCGCACATAACCGGACAGAAAATTCTTGTAGGCAGCCACGTCCGCCGCCCGGTCCAGTTCCACCCACAGGCTCACGAAGGCACACGGCGCGGTTTCCAGGTGCTGCATGTCGGCCGTATCCCAGCAGTTCACGTTTTGCGGACGCATCCCGTCAGCCCGTGCCGACGGCAACGGCAGGAACACGGCCTGGCCGTTGCCGTAGCTGTGTCCGCCCAGGCCGATCGCGTAGAAGGCCGGCTGCGGCGCCCACGGCTTCAGCACCCCGACGATCCGGTAATCGTGGTCGTTGACGCGGATCGTCCGGCCCACGCTGTTTTTGCCGTCGAACAGCTTGTCATTGAGGAACGAGGCGATCACGGCGACGCGTGCCCGGCCCTCGTCGTCCCCGGCGCTCCATGCGTGGCCGTACTGGAACGGGGTGTCGAACAACGCGAAGAAGCCCGCCGTGGCCATGACGCCGTCGCTGTAGAACGGCCGGCCACCCGTGCGCCGCGGCGCGATCTTGACCTCGGTCAACGCCAGCACCGTCTGGTGCCGGGCCTTGCCGGCATGCAGCAGGTTCATGGCATCGCCGTAGGACATCATTCCGCTCCATGGCGGTCGCGACTGCCCCGGCACATAGCCCTCGGCCGGCAGCGGATCGAACTCCGGGTGGAACAAGCGCGCGCTCTTCTGCGGCAGCGGATCGCCCGACAACAGCCGCCATACCGTCAACGTGGTGATCGAGGCGCCGATGCCGAGGCCGAGCGTCAGCACCATCAGCGCGGTGAGCATCTTGTGCTGCCGGAGGCTGCGCAAGGCAAGGTCGAGGTAATACGTGAACATCAGTCGACAGCTCCGTTTCGGCCATGGTGAAACGTGCTCTTTCCCACCTTTTCCCGCCCGTCCAGGGAGCCCCGAAACCCCTGTGGGAACAGCCTCGGCCGCGATCGGCATTTGCCGGCATGTCGCCATCGCGGCTGAAGCCGCTCCCACAATGGATTCCTGGAACCCGCATGGCTCGAGGGACCCCTCAGGGACAACACCGGAGCAGCGATGGCGCCCCTGTCCATCACACGCTCCTGGTGGCGACAACCGGCGACACGTTGGCCGCCCGACGTGCCGGACCGAACACGGCGGCCTGCCCCAGCGCCAGCACCAGCACCACGCCGAGAATGACGATGAAGATCGGCAGGCGGGCCATGGACATGTGCTGCATCAACCAAAGGTTCAGGCCCACCGCCAGGGCAATGCCGACGACGGCGCCGATCCCGGAAATGATGAAGTTTTCCAGCTGGAAGTAGCGCAGCACGTCGACTTTGCGCGCACCCAGTGCCCGCCGCACGCCGATCTGGCGCCGCCGTTGGCCGACCCAGAAGCTGGTCAGGCCGACGATGCCGGCGCCGGTGATGGCAATCAGGATCACGCAGATGATGCCCATCAAAATGGCCATGCCGACATCGCCCTTGTAGGCGTCGGCGCGGATCTCGGCAAACGACTGCACGCTGTCGTCATCCAGCACACGCATGGGATTGGTCTTGTAGAGCGCCGGCACCAGCGCCTTGCGCACGGCCTCCATTTGACCGGGCTTCACGCGGACGGCATAGCGACTGAAAAAAGCATCCATGCGCTGTGGAAGAATCACCGAGTTCCAGGCAAACCCTTCCGCCCAGTTGCTCACTCCGGGCACCTGCATGCGCTGGACGATGCCGAGCACCGTGGTCGGCGACGTACTGCCGTTGAGATAGATGGTCTGCCCCAGGGCCGACGTGTCCGGGAACAATTTCTCGGCCAGCGCCTGCGTGATCAGTACGCCCGCCGCGTGGACCTGTGAGCGCAGGGTCGTCGTGTTGATTTCCGAGGCATGGAAATTGCGCCCGGCGACCAGCTTGAGACCCAGCGTGTCCAACCCCTCCTGGCCCATGAAGTAGAACGAACTCATGATGTTGGTACGTCCATGGAACGAGGTGTCCGGTCGGGTGGCCACGCCGCCGTTCCACGCCGAACGCAGCAACGGCATGGAATTGACCGGCACGACATGGCTCACGCCCGGCACCTGCTTCAACGCGGATACGTCCTGCAGGATGAGGTTGTCCAGTTGTCTGGCACCCTCCGGGTCATTGGCACTGGGTGCGTCGACGAACTGCTGGGTGACCAGCATCAGGTTGCTTTCATCCAGCCCGGTGGGGCGATTCACGCGATCGATGCGATCGGCGATGATGAAGACCGCGTTGCACACGATGGCCAGGGTCAGCGCGATCTGCAACGCGATCAGCACCACACCGGATTTGTGCTTGCGCAGGGCGGCGAGAATGGGAGGAAGGTTCATGGTGCGTGCTCTCAATTGGTCTTCAGCTGCCACGCCGGTTGCACGTGGGCGGCTCGGAAGGTGGGATACAGGCCGGCCAGCGCCGTGGTAATCACGGCGATCATCAGCGTCAGCACCAGCAGTGGCACGTCCAGGCGCGCCAGTTCGGCGATATCGTTCGGCATGACCCACCCGATGCCGGATACGCCGATGACCGTGAACAGCAAGCCCAGGCCTCCTCCGGCCAGCCCCACCATGCCTGCCTCGACCAGGAACTGCGTGTAGATCTCCCGCCGCGAGGCACCCAGTGCGCGGCGCACGCCGATTTCGCCGCTGCGGCGCAAAAACTTGGCCAGCAACAGGCCGGCGGTGTTGACCAGGCACACCAGCAGCAATCCCAGTGCCACCAGCAGCGAGGTACGGCTGTCGTCCGGCACCACGTGCTGATGGTCCAGCCAGGAGCGCAAGTCACGCAGGCGATTGTTGGGGGCCCAGGTGAAACGCCCCGCCTGCTGCTGTTCGCGCGCATAGCCGTCCAGATACTTCCGGTATGCCGCAACCTGCGAGGCATCGTCGAGCTGGACCATGAAGGTCATCCACACGCATTCGGAATGCATCAGCCCCGTGAAGCCGTCCTCGGCCGGCATTTCGTAGCAGTTCGTGTTTCCCTGGTTGGGCATGGCCAGGTCGATGGCGGTGCGGAACGGCAGGAAGAGGTCTTCCTCGTCGCTGTTGAAGCTGCTGCTGTTGACGACATCGTAGAAGCGCGGTTGCGGGTTCCAGGGCTTCAGTACACCGCTGACGCGGTAGTCGCGCCCGTCCAGATTGAGCGTCTTGCCGACACTGTCGGCACCGTCGAACAGCTTGTCGTTGAGCTTGCTGCTGATCACCACCACCCGGGCGCGATTGGCGTCGTCGTCGGCGTTCCACGGGCCGCCGTATTGGAATGGCGCATCCACCATCGGGAAGAACTCGCCGAACACGGCATGGCCACCGGCATTGAATGGATGCCGCCCGGTCCGACTCGGCACCACCGAGGGGCTGATGCGGTACAGCGCGGACTGGTAGCGGGCACGGTGGGCGCGCATCAGGTTGGTCGCGTCGGTCCAGGACATGCCGTCGGGCGGTTCACCGTCGCTGTCGCGATTGTTCGGGCCCCAGTTGTCTATCTGCGGCACGAACAACCGGGACGACTTGTCGGGAATTGGATCGCCCGACACGGCGCGAAATACCGACCAGGTGGTCATGGAGGCCGCCACGCCGAATGCGATGGTCATCACCATCAGTGCGGTGAGTATCTTGTGACGCTTCAGGCTGCGCAGCGCGAGATTGAGGTAATAGCCGAACATGGGGGGGTCTCCTTCGGAGACGGCAGTGGGAAACAGGGAGTGGAAACGGGAAAAAGTGGACGTCGCTGTGCTCGACGTCGCGCCCATTTCCGGCCCTCCATTCCCGCAAACAAGGCCACCGGGCTGCGGCGAGGGGACGGTGCACCGAATCGACACGTCCCCCGACGTGCTGCTGACGAGGCAGGCGATGCCCGTCCCCTCGCCGCAGCCCGGTGCGACTCAACCGGCCGGCGGCACCGGTGTGGTGGCGGTATGCGCGGTGTGGAAGCGCGGTTCCTCGCCCAGATCCACTTCCTGGCCGTCGATGATGTGTACATTGCGCTGCGCGCGTGCGGCCAGTTCCGGGTCATGGGTGACCATGACGATGGTGGCGCCGTCGCGGTGGATGTCCTCCAGCAGTTCCATGACACCGCGAGCCATCTGCGTGTCCAGGTTGCCGGTGGGCTCATCGGCGAGGAGCAGACGCGGGCTGCCGGCCAGGGCCCGGGCGATGGCCACGCGCTGCTGCTGGCCGCCCGACAGTTCCGCCGGGTAGTGCTTCAAGCGCGAAGCCAGCCCGACGCGTTCCAGCGCATCCATGATGCGTTGCTTGCGCTCGGCCGCCTTCATGCCGCGGTAGCGCAGCGGCACTTCCACGTTGTCGAACACGTTGAGGTCGGGAATCAGGTTGAAGGCCTGGAAGATGAAGCCGATCTTCTCGTTGCGGATCTTCGAACGCGCGTTGTCGTTCAGGCCGCTGACGTCCACGTCGTCAAGCAAGTATTCGCCGCCGGTGAAGGTTTCCAGCAGACCGGCGATGGTGAGAAAGGTGGTCTTGCCGGAGCCGGACGGCCCGGTCACGGCCACGAACTCGCCCGGCTTCACGTCGATGTTGAAATCACGCAATGCGTAGGTTTCGACGACCTCGGTGCGATAAACCTTGGAGAGGTGGGTCATTTTCAGCATGGTGGGTGGCTCCTGTGTGGATGGTGGCGATGGGGTGAAGCGAGGGACGAGGGGCGAGGGGCTTGTGGTTTCCGGCTCCGAAACGGCTTTCGGCACTGCTCGTGATGCTTCGTATGGATTCACAGCGGCAAAGGTGCGTGTAGTTGCTCACTGCTCGCCCCTCGCCCTTCGTCCCTTCTATCGACTGATGACGACACGTTGCGCTCCGTTGAAGTTGTCGGTGCCGGATATCACGACCTTGTCGCCCGGCTTCAGTCCCTTGAGGATTTCAACCTTGTCGATGGAATTGGCGCCGACCTGGATGGGCGTCTTGACGGCCACATCGTCATGCATGACGTAGGCGTAACGGCCGCCGGATTCGTCCACGAAGGAACCGCGCGAGACGGTCAGCGCCTTGTCCTTGTGATCGAGCAGGATGCGTACCGACAGACGCTGGTTCTGGCGCAGGTGCTCGGGCTTGGCGTCGGCATCGGCGAAGCGCACGCGGGCGGACACCTGACCGTTGACCACTTCGGGGGAAATGGCACTGACTGCTCCCGCCCATTTCTTGCCGTTGCCGCTGATCTGCGCGTTCATGCCGACGCCGAGGTCACGCGCAAAGCTTTCCGGCACCTGTACCTGCACTTCCAGCGCGGACAAGTCGATCACGGTCATCAGCTGGGCGTCCTTGGCCACGGTGGCCTTGGGCGCCACGAACACCTGACCCACCTGTCCGTTGACGGGTGAACGAACCTTGAGATCGTCCACCTGCCGTTCCAGATTCTTTACCAGCAATGCCTGGCGCTGCGCCGCCAGTTTCTTGGCCTTGACGCCGAAGTCCAGGCTGTCATGGCTGAGCGCCAGGCTCTGCTTGGCCTGGCGCAAGGCAATCCCGGATTTCTGCCAAGTGTCACGCGCATGGTCGACCTGGGTCTTGGAAAACGCGCCGCGCTTGAACGCCTCGCGATACCGCTGCAGGTCGCGCTCGGCACTTTCGGCATCGATACGCGCGCTTTCGTAGGCCTTGTCCAGTTCCGCACGCTTGGTACGCGCGTCCACCTTGGCCAGTTCGTAATCCACCTGCATGCCATCGAGGGCGGACTGCTGCTGGGCCAGTTCGTTGTTCAGTTCCGGGCTGTCGACCTCCGCCAGCACCTGATTCTTCTCGACCCGGTCACCAGCGTGCACCTTCAGGGTGACCACGCCCGGCGAACGTGCGTACATGGTCGGACGCACGGCCGCCACGACCCGGCCTTCGGCGGCGATGTCGCGCACAAAGGGCCCGGACTCGACCGTGGCGAACCCCAGCCGTGAGGCATCCACGGAGCCACCGGCCGACAGCAGGCGCGATGCCCACGGCACCAGCAGGGCAACCAGTACCACGACGACCGCGGCGACGCCGATCCAGACCAGCCGGCGGCGGCCGGGGCGGGTTTCGACCACGCGATCCTGGGCAGAAGTATCTCGAATCATGAACGTTATTCCGGCGCACACGATGTGCTGACACCCGGCTTGATGCAAGCCGCATGCCAAACCGAAACAAGGCTCTATCTCACTGATTCATCGGATATGTTTTTTAATTTGCCGATCTGGACACTGTCCGCGGACACCTTGGCGGACAAGGCGGACATCGGCCCGGACACGGTATCCGCCCGGGCGCGCCGGGCATGTTCTCGCCGACGCAGGCGGTGAACGGCCCCGCCGTGTCAGCGCACGCGCCCCGACCCGGGCCGCCTGCGGAAGCCCTGGTTGAATCAGCGTTTCCCTTACTTGGTCAGGATCAACTTGTCGTTGCGGGTCACGCGCAAGTGATACTCGTTGCCCTGGTGCTCGATGACCAGCTCGCGGGAACCACCCATCAGGCGTGTGCTGGCGATACGCGGCATGGGCCGTTGCGCGTCGGAACGCGCGCGCGAGGGACGACCGGGATGCAGGGGCGGCAGGGTGGCGCGGGAAATCACGGAAGCGGACATGGGCGACATACGGGTGCGGGCGGACTTTTGATGATAATGATTCTCATTACATCGTCAACCCCGTCCCGCATCACGGCCCGGCGAGGGCCTCGTCTAGGCGCCGCATGACCGTGTCATCCAGCTTGTCCACCACCGTCATGGCCTCGAGATTCTGTTGCAACTGGTGCGGTTTGCTGGCACCCAGCATCACCGTGGACACATGCGGGTTGGCCAGACACCAGGCGATGGCCAGCTGCGCCAGCGGCACGCCGAGATCCTCGGCAATGGGCAGCAGGCGCTTCACGGCGGCGTGTCCCGCCGCATTGTCTGTCAACTGCTCGCGCAACCATTCATAGCCGGGCTGGGTGGCGCGCGATCCGTCAGGAACGCCGTCGGCATACTTGCCGGTCAACAGTCCCGATGCCAGCGGCGACCAGATGGTGGTACCCATGCCGACATCCTCGTACAACGCGGCGTACTCGTTTTCCACGCGCTCGCGGTGCAGCATGTTGTACTGCGGCTGCTCCATGCTGGGTGCGTGCAGATGATGGCGATCGGCCACGGCGTGCGCCTCGCGGATGCGCTCGGCCGGCCACTCCGACGTGCCCCAGTAAAGCACTTTGCCCTGGCGGATCAGGGTGTCCATGGCCCAGACCGTCTCGGCCACCGGCGTGTCCTCATCGGGACGGTGGCAGAAGTACAGGTCGAGGTAATCCACACGCAAACGCCGCAGCGCCTGTTCGCACGCCTCGACAACATGCTTGCGCGACAATCCCTTCTGGGTCGGCGCCGGATCCTCGACGGCCCCGAAATACACTTTGCTGGACACGCACCAGCTGTCACGCGGCCAATCCAGTTCCGCCAGCGCACGCCCCATGACGCGCTCGGCATCGCCGGCGGCGTAGGTTTCGGCATTGTCGAAATAATTCACGCCATGGTCGCGCGCCAGCGCCAGCAGCTCGCGCGCGGCGGCGGCATCCACCTGGCGCCCGAAGGTGACCCAGGCGCCGTAGGAAAGGGCGGAAAGTTTCAGGCCACTGCGGCCAAGTCGACGGTATTGCATGGGAGGTCTCCTTGCCGAAAACCCCCAGCCTACGCCCTCGCCATGCAATCGCTCCTGAAAAAGAAACGGCGCCCGAGGGCGCCGTTTCCGGAATGTCTGCCGCATTGGTCGGGGCGGCGAGATTCGAACTCGCGACCCCTACAACCCCATTGTAGTGCGCTACCAGGCTGCGCTACGCCCCGACGGGCGGCAAAAGCAAGGCGCCATTCTAACAGGTTTGGCGCTGGCGCCTAGGGGTTGCCGGACTTTTTCGACATCACATCGAGGCACCCCACCCGCCCCGTGCACGGGCGCGGAACCGGCCACTAGGAGGCTGCGTCGGGAAGCATGCGCACCCAGCCGTCGGCATCCACGGTGACCGGAACCGCGCGCAGACGGTCGCCGCGGCAGGGGCCACCCACGCAACATCCCGACTCGGTCTGGAAACTGGCGCCATGCACGGCACACACCAGGATGCCATCCTTGACCAGAAATTTGCCGGGAGCCCAGTCCAGGCGCCGGCCGGCATGCGGACACACATTGAGGTACGCATGCGCCCGGGTGCCGGAGCGCAGCACAATGAGGCTTTCAGTCTCCCCGTCGACAGACGCGTCCACGGCCGTGGCCGTGCCATCGACGATGGCATCCAGCCGGCACAGGGCTTCGGGTTTGTCCGACGCCGCACGGGCGCCACCTTGTTTCGTGACCATCGCGACCTCATGGTAAAGGGTTCCAGTGTAATCGACGGGACCCGTCATGCGTTTCGACCTGCCCCCAGTACGCCGCCCGCAGAGCCCCCTGGCCCGCGTCCTCGCCGCCGTGGTCGCCCTGATCGTGCTCGGCCTGTCCATCGTGCTGGGAACCATCGCCCTGGGCGTACTGGTCGTAGGCGGTCTTGTCTGGCTGGTATGGTTTCGCTGGAAACTGCACCGCCTGCGCAAGCAGGCCGCGCAGCGCACGACGGACGGCGACGGCGTGATCGAGGGTGAATACGTGGTGGTACACGAGCGCCGCGACACCACCACCCGCGTAGACTAAGGAAACGCTCAACCGCCCAGCGCGGCCACGGCTTCGGCCACCAGATCGGGCATGCCGGATGCCTCGGCCAGCGCCTTCAGCCGTTTGCACAACATGGCCGCATCCGGGGCGCAAACGTTGGCATGGCCAACCTTGCGACCGGGGCGCGGATCCTTGCCATAGTCGTGCCAGTGCGTGTCGGCGGTGGCCAGGAACGGCGCCGGATCCGGCAAGTCGCCGATCCAGTTGAACATCACGCTGGGACCGCGCGCGCCGGTATCGCCCAGCGGCAGCCCGGCGACAGCGCGCACGTGGTTCTCGAACTGGCCGGTGATGGCGCCATCCATGGTCCAGTGCCCGGAGTTGTGCACGCGCGGCGCCATCTCGTTGCCCAGCAGCTTGCCGTCGGCAACGAACAGCTCCAGGGCGAATACGCCCACGTAATCCAGTTTCTCGGCCAGGCGACGGGCATGGTCGAAGGCCGCGACGGCCAGTGCATCGTCGCCCGGTGCCGGCGCCAGGCTCAGCGACAGGATGCCGTCGACGTGCCAGTTGCGCGTCAACGGCCAGGTTCGAAAGGTGCCGTCGGCCGTGCGCACGGCCACCACGGACACCTCGCGCTCGAACGGCACGAAGGCTTCCAGGATCAGGCCGTAGCGTGCCGCCGGCTCGCCCAGTGCCTGCCACGCGGCATCAGCATCCGCGACACAGGCAAGCCGGAACTGGCCCTTGCCGTCATAACCCATGCGCCGGGTCTTGAGAATCGCCGGGGTGCCGATGGCGGCAATGGCCTCGTCCAGATCCTGGCGGGTGCCCACGGCGCGGAAGGCCGCCGTGGGCAAACCGATGTCCGCGAATGTGGTCTTTTCGGCGAGACGATCCTGGGCCACCGCCAGGGCGTCCGGGTTGGGGGCCACGCGTGTATGACCGGTCAACCAGCGCGCCGTGTCGGCGGGCACGTTCTCGAAATCGAAGGTGGCCACGTCGACACCGTCGACCCAATCGGCAAGACGACCGTGGTCGTCCCAGGCGCTGGCTGTCACCGGCGCCACGGTGCCGGCGCACACGTCACGCTTGCCGTCGAGCACCCGGAATTCGACGCCCAGTGGCACGCCGGAAAGCACCAGCATGCGCGCCAGCTGACCGCCCCCGAGAATGCCCACCATGGGCCGGCGCCGGTTCATGGCTGCACCCGCGGATCGTCGTTGTCCAGAACCTGGCGCGTCTGCTCGGCACGAAACGCCTCCAGCGCGCGGGCCACCTCGCCGTCACCCAGCGCCAGCACCGCGGCCGCCAGCAAGGCGGCGTTGACCGCACCGGAGCGGCCGATGGCCAGCGTGCCGACCGGCACGCCGGCCGGCATCTGCGCGATCGAAAGCAATGAATCCATGCCGTTCAGCGCCCGTGATTGCACCGGAACACCGAACACCGGCAAGCGCGTCTTGGCGGCCAGCATGCCCGGCAGATGCGCCGCACCGCCGGCGCCGGCGATGATCACCTGGAGTCCCCGTTCCACGGCGTCCCCGGCATACCGGTACAGGACGTCGGGGGTGCGGTGCGCCGATACCACGCGGGTTTCATGCGCGATGCCCAGGCGCTCCAACGTGGACACGGCGTGCTCCATGGTTTCCCAATCGGAGCGCGAACCCATCACCACCCCCACGCGGGGGGATCTCGCTGTCGAACTCATGGCTGCACCGCGCAAAAACCGGTATTGTAAAGGCATGGACAAACGCCTGCTCGACATCCTTTGCTGCCCGGTCAGCAAAAGCCCCCTGCGCCCGTTGCGCAAGGATCAGCTGCGTCACCTCAACGAGGCCATCGGCAACGGTACGGTGCAACGGGTGGATGGCGGCAGCATGGACCAGCCGCTGCAGGATGGCCTGATCACCACGGACGGCAAGGTCATCTATCGAATCGAGGACGACATCCCTGTGCTGCTGCCCGAGGAGGGCATCGGCACGACCCAGCTGAACGGATTCCCGGCTGCGTGACGCCCGCGTGAAACCGGTCACGTTTTGTGCCGGTGTCCGCGCGACAATGGTTATCCACCGCTTGCCGGCGCAAGCCTCCGCCGAGTTCCGGTCATGAGCACAGTGAACGACCCTTCCAACATCGTCGATCTCGGCTCACGCCAGGATCCCCGCAACGAGCGCGTGGGGCACCTGCTGGAATCGGTGCGCCAGCATTGCGTCAAGCAGCTCAAGGAACTAGTCGACGGCATGTTCGAGCGTGTCGACGACAGTCTTTTCGACCTCGCCGAAAAGGCTGAAAACAACGCCGTGCAGACCCAATACTTCGACGGCATGCGCGAAGTGCGCAAGCGACGCGCCCTGGCCGAGCGCCAGTTCCTGGAATCCGTGCGCCGCACGTTTTCCGATTTTGCCGCCGGCCGCCACCATCAGACACCACCCGCGACCGAGCCGTCCGCCGGCACATCCCTGTCCGGCGAGCTGTCACTGGTCGACGACAGCGAACTGGAGGAGTCGCTGGCCATCACCAGCATGGTCGCCAAGACGCGCACCCGCCTGGTACGCCAGTTGTATGCGCTCAACCAGCGCTTGTCGGTGATCCTGGGCGGCAACAAGGTCAGCGATACCGACAACCCGATCGGCCCCACCGTGCTGTGCGATATTTTTCGCCAGGCCATGCGCGAGCTGGACGTGGAAACGCGCGTGCGCCTGATCATCTACAAGTTGTTCGACCGCTACGTGCTGGCGGGGCTGGGCGAGCTCTACGTCAGCGTCAACGACTCGCTGGCCGAAGCCGGCGTGCTGCCCAAGCTGCGTCACGCCATTCCCGGCCGGCAGCGGCGCGGCACACCGGCCGCCACCGGCACCACCAGTGCTGACGCGGAGCCCCGCGGCGACGGCGCCGAGGGGGATTTCCAGTCCGACTTCTACCAGATGCTCAACCACCTGCTGGCCAGCCGGCAGCGTGCCGGTGGCGGCGCCAACGAAGCATCCGGTGGCATGCCGTCATTGAGCCCAGCCGAGCTGCTGGGCGCCCTCGGTCTGTTGCAAAACCAGGCCGCGGTACACGTGGCCACGCATGCCGACGTCGCCGGGCAGGCCGTGGACACGCAAGACATCAACACGCTCAAGGCGCACCTGGTCACCCAGATCAACCAGCTGCGCGGCAGCAAGGGCGCGCGCATGTCCGGCGCCGACGAGGACACCATCGACCTGGTCGGCATGCTGTTCGAATTCATCCTCGAAGACCGCAACCTGCCGGTGGAAATGCAGGTGCTGCTGGCGCGCCTGCAGATTCCCTATCTCAAGGCCGCCATCCTGGACCGGCGCATGTTCGCGCACGCCTCGCACCCGGCGCGCCGGCTGCTGGACGCGCTGGCCGAGGCCGCCAAGGGCTGGAGCGAGGAATCCGACCGTGGACGCCGGCTGTACGCCAAGGTTCATGGCATCGTCGAGACCCTGCTGCAGGAATTCGACGACGATCTGGACATCTTCGCGCGCCTGGAGCAGGAACTGGCGGATTTCCAGACCACCAACCGCAAGCGCGCGGAATTGTCCGAGCAACGCGTCGCCGAGGCCACCCGCGGACGCGAGAAGCTGCAGCAGGCACGGCGCCGTGCGGCCCAGGAAATCCTGGCCCGCATCGACAAGCAGGAACTGCCCGAGCTGGTCCGCGGCATCCTGACCCGCGCCTGGGCCAACTATCTGGTCCTGACCCTGTTGCGCCAGGGCGAGGACTCGCAGGAATTCCGTGTCGGACTGCGCTTCGTCGACGATTTCGTCTGGAGCACCCGCCCCATGACCCGCGACGCCGACCGTGAACGCTTGCGCCAGCTGCTGCCATTGCTGGAAAAATCGCTGCGCCACGGCCTGGCCACCATGGCCTTCCAGGACAGTGATGTGGAATCACTGATGACACAGCTCAATGTGCTGTACCGGCGCCAGCTCGGTACCACCGCCGAGACTGCGCCAGTGACGACCGGCCAGGACGATCCCGGCGTCGCGATCCCCGAGTCCATGGATGTCATCGCCACACCGGAGGTTGCCGCCGGCGATACCGACGACACCCCCGCCCCCGACGCGGCCGACGACGAGCACATGGCGCGCGTGCGCCAACTCAAGGTCGGCGACTGGCTGGAATTTTCCTCGCCCGACGAGCCCTCCGGGCAACGCGCGAAGCTGTCTTGGATCAGCCCGATCAGCGGCAAGTACCTGTTCGTCAATCGGCGTGGACTCAAGGTGGCCGACAAGTCGGCCGCCCAGCTGGCCGACGAGTTTTCACGTGGCGCCGCGCTCGTGCTCGAGGAGCTGCCGCTGTTCGACCGCGCGCTGGACGCCATCGTCGAACGTCTACGCCGCACCCAGGGCCAGAAAAACGCCACCTCGCCGCCCGCCGCCGACACGCCACCGGACACCGCCGACTGAATCCGGCGCCGGAGCACCGCAAACCGGGCACGACGGCGTGCCTGGTGGGCTATCATCGCCCGCATTTCCCCACACGACGCACGCGCCATGTCCCATGCCTCCGCTACCGGCCACGCCAGCCCCATGCCTCCCTCCACCGAACGTATCCGGGAGGATGTGCGCCGTGCGCTGGACGAAGACATCGGTGATGGCGACGTCACGGCAAAATTGCTGCCGGCCGGGGCGAATGCCCGCGCCCGCGTGGTATGCCGCGAGCAGGCGGTGATCGCGGGGCGGCCCTGGTTCGATGCCTGCCACCACCAGATCGACGCCGCCACCCGAATCGCGTGGCATGTCGCCGAAGGCGAACAGGTGGCGCCGGACACCGTGGTCTGCACGCTGGAAGGTGCCGCGCGTTCGCTGGTCACCGGCGAGCGCAGCGCGCTCAACTTTCTGCAGACGCTGTCCGGCACCGCCACCACGGCGGCCCGTTATGCGGCGGCCCTGGCCGGTACCGGCACCCGCGTGCTGGACACGCGCAAGACATTGCCCGGCTTGCGGACCGCGCAAAAATACGCGGTGCGCGTCGGCGGCGGCTGCAACCACCGGGCCGGGCTTTACGATGCCTACCTGATCAAGGAGAACCACATCACCGCCGCCGGCGGCATCGCGGCGGCCGTCATGACGGCACGCACGCAGCACCCCGAACTGCTGCTGGAAGTGGAAGTGGAGACCATGGAAGAGCTGGCCCAGGCGATCGACGCCGGCGCCGATCGCATCATGCTGGACGAATTCAGCCCCGAGGCGATGCGCGACGCGGTGCGCTTCACCGCCGGCCGGGTCACGTTGGAAGTATCCGGCAGCGTCGAACTGTCACGGTTGCCGGCGATCGCGGCGACCGGCGTGGATTTCGTCTCGGTCGGCGCGCTGACCAAGCACGTCCGAGCCGTGGATCTGTCGATGCGCCTGCAAATGGACTGAACGCGTGTGAAAAACCGCCCGCCTGCGGCGAGCTGCGGCGGTCGAAAGGTCACAAGCCCGGAAATTCCGCCACGACCCGGCACTTGCCGCTCTCCGCCACTCGCGCGACACTGCCACCATGCCCTACGAAATGCTGCTGCTGTTGATCATGCTTGCCGCCGGTGGCATCTGGCTGGACACCATGCGCCAGCACGATCATGCCCTGCATGCGGCCAGCCGCCTGTGCGAGCGCCACGGCGTGCAACTTCTCGACCACACGGTGGGCCTGTCGGCACTGAAGCTGCGCCGCCACAACGGCATGCTGACATTCGAGCGTCACTACGCCTTCGAGATCAGCACCAACGGCACCGACCGCCAGCCCGGCTCGCTGTGGCTGATCCACGGCCGCATGGCCGGCGCCAGCGCGGCATGGCTGCAGCCGACCGATACCAGCAGCCTGGAAGCACGAGCCGCCGTGACGCACCTGCTGGATCGCATATCCCACGAGCGCCCGACACGGCGCTTGTAGGAACGCACCATCGCCGCGATGGTGCCGTGCCGCGCGCCTACTTGATCACACGCAGATGCGGCGCACCACGCTTGGGCGCCTTGCCACTGCCATCCTCGGACGCCGGCTTGTCCCCGTCACCCTGATCGTCGCCGGGACCCGGGCCCGGTGGCGGCGTGGCGCCGTCGTCATCGGCAAACATCATGCCCTGGCCGTTCTCCTGGGCGTATATCGCCTGGACCGCGGCAACGGGAAACATGACCGACTGGCTGACGCCGGAAAAACGTGCCTTGAAGCTGATCCACTCGTCACCCAGGTCGAGATTGGCCACGGCCTGCATGTCGAGGTTGAGCACCACCTGGCCGTTGCGCACCGCCTGCGGCGGCACCCGCACGCCCGACACCGAGGCGTCGATGAGCACGTAGGGGGTCAGGTTGTTGTCACTGACCCAATCGTAGATCGCCCGCAACAGATACGGGCGATTGGAGGTCATGGGGAACTGGTTGTCGTGGTTGCCGTCTGTCACTCGCGCATGGCCTTTTCTTCGGCGGTCAAACTGCGTTCGAACCCGTGGGTGTGGAATATCCGCTCGCCATAGTCGAGGATCGGCTTGCCCTCCGCGCCCAGATCCACGCCCAGCATGGGCAGGCGCCAGACGACGGGGGCCACGAGGCAGTCGGTCAGGCTCATTTCCGGGTTGAGGAAAAAGCGCGCCATCTTGAACAACGGCACCGACGTCAACAACTGTTCGCGCAAATGCCGGCGTGCCGTGGATGCGTTGCGTCCACCCTCGAGGATGGTGTCCACGAGCGGCAGCCAGTCGTACTCGATGCGCGCCGCCGCCAGACGCAACCGCGCGCGCGACAACGGATCGATCGGCATCAATGGCGGATGCGGATAACGTTCGTCCAGATACTCGCACACCACCGGCGTGTCGTACAGCACCATGTCGCGCTCGACCAGTGTCGGCACGTCACCGTAGGGATTGAGTTCGACCAGATCCTCGGGTGGATTGGCCGGATTGACCATCTCGCGCTCGTAGGTGACGCCCTTGGCCGCCAGGATCAGGCGTACCCGATGGCACTGGATCCCCTCGGCATTGGTGTAAAGGGTGAGTACGGTGCGTGGACGCGCGACTTGGATCATGCGGTGTCTCCCTCCGAGACATGACGGCGGGGGCCGCATTCACGCGCGGCCCCCGTCATCGTCAGTGAACGTCCTTCCAGTACTCGCGCTTGAGCAACCAGGCCAGGAACGTGAAAACCGCCAGGAACAACAGCACCCATGGCGCCAGCGCATGACGTTTCATGGCCGCCGGCTCCGAGACATACTGCAGGAACGCGGTGATGTCGCGGGTGGCACGATGGAATTCGGCCGGGGTCATGCTCCCCGGTTGTTTGAGTGTCAGTTTCTCCACCGGCGGCTTGTCGCCCGGTTTCTCCGACTTGCCGTATTCCGCCACCTGCAGGCCCTGCATCTCCCACAGCACATTGGGCATGGAGGCGTTCTCGAACACGGTGTTGTTCCAGCCGACCGGACGCTCCGGATCGAGGTAGAACGAGTTCAGGTAGCTGTAGACCCAGTCGGCACCACGATTGGCCACGATCACCGACAGATCCGGCGGCGCCTTGCCGAACCACTGCTCGGCGTCGTCCGCCGGCATCGAGGAAACCGCCGGCTCGTGATACTTGGCCGTGGTGAAGTTGAGGTTTTTCATCACCTCGTCTTCGGTCAGCCCCAGGTCGTCGGCCATGCGCGAATAACGCATGAAGTGCAGCGAGTGGCAGCCGGCACAGTAGTTGAAAAACAGCTTGGCGCCATGTTGCAACGACGCGGTGTCACGAATGTTGGCACCGGACGTCATCAATTTGCCGCCCTCGGCGGCCTGCACGGCCGTCGCGCCGACCACCAGACCCAGCGCCAGGATGAATGAGGCAAGAATTCGCTTAGTCATGCATGGTCACCCGTTCCGGAACCGGCTTGGCCTTCTCCAGGCCGAAATACGTATACACCCACAGGAACACGAAGAAGCCGAAATAGACCAACACCCAGAAGCGACCGAACAGGTTCTCCCAGAACGTGATGTCGGCGTCGGCCCCGAACACCATCGGCACCAGTTCCGTGGTCACCTCGGCGCCGGTCAGCCCCAGGCACACGAAAGCCAGGCCGAACAACGTCAGCGCCACCTTGTAACCGGTGCCGCGGTACCGCACCGACTTGACCTTGCCACGATCCAGCCATGGCACCAGGAACAGCAGCACGATGGCGCCGAACATCGCGATCACGCCCGGCAGTTTGGCCGGAATCATGCGCAGGATGGCGTAGAACGGGGTGAAGTACCACACCGGCTTGATCGCCTCCGGCGTCACCAGGTTGTTGGCCGGCACGAAGTTGTCGTGCTCGATGAACCAGCCACCCAGCTGCGGCGCCATGAAGATGATGAAGGCGCAAATCAGCAGGAAGAAGCCGACACCGAACAGGTCCTTGACCGTGTAGTACGGATGGAACGGGATGCCGTCCTTGGGCGCATCCGGGCTCCAGCGGTTGCCCTTGGGGCCGTGCTTGACGTCGACACCCTCGGGGTTGTTGGAGCCGACCTCGTGCAGCGCGGCCAGATGCAGCACCACCAGCAACAGCAGCACCAGCGGCAAGGCGATCACGTGCAGCGAGAAGAAGCGGTTCAAGGTGGCGTCGCCGGGCAGGAAGTTGCCCATGATCCAGGTCACCAGCGTGTCGCCGATCCACGGAATGGCGCCGAACAGCGAGATGATCACCTTGGCGCCCCAGAACGACATGTTGCCCCATGGCAACACGTAGCCCATGAAGGCCTCGGCCATCAATGCCAGGAAAATCAGCATGCCCAGCAGCCACACCAGCTCGCGCGGTTTCTTGTACGAGCCGTACATCAGGCCGCGGAACATGTGGAAATACACCACGATGAAGAACATCGAGGCGCCGGTGGTGTGCATGTAGCGGATCAGCCAGCCCCAATCGACATCACGCATGATGTATTCGATCGACACGAAGGCCTGCGACATGCCCGGAATGACTTCCTCGGCGCTGGGCTTGTAGAACATCGCCAGGAAGATGCCGGTGACGATCTGGTTGACCAGCACCAGCAGCGCCAGCGAACCGAAGAAATACATGAAGTTGAAGTTCTTCGGCGCGTAGTACTCGGTCATGTGCTTGCGATAGGCAGGCATCAGACCCGGAGCGCGGTCGTTGACCCAACCGCCGATGCGCGTGAACACGTTGGCCATTACGCATCCCCCTTGCTGGGATCGACACCGATCTCGACATGGGTGTCGTCAATGAAATGATACGGCGGAATCACCATGTTGGACGGCGCCGGAACGCCGTCGAACACCCGCCCGGCGATGTCGTAGCGCGATTTGTGGCAAGGGCAGAAGAAGCCCGACTTCCAGTTCGGATCGAACGGCTCGGGCCCGATCTTGGGCTTGAACTCCGGCGAGCAGCCAAGATGCGTGCAGATGCCGATCATCACCAGCCACTGCGGCTTGATCGAACGTGTCACGTTCTTGGCGTAATCGGGCTGCTGGCTGGTCTCGTCGCTCTCCGGATCCTTGAGATGCGCTTCCAGCGCCTTGTCGGACAGTGTCGCGATCTGGTCGTCGGTGCGGTTGACCACGAACACAGGCATGCCGCGCCACGGGTACTTCAGCATCTGGCCCGCCTTGACCTTGCCGATGTCGGCGGTGACCGGCGCGCCGGCAGCCTTGGAACGTGCACTGGGCTGCCACGATTTGATGAAAGGCACGACCGCCGTGACCACACCGGCTGCACCGACCACGGCCGTGGTCGCGGTGAGAAAACGGCGTCGACCTTGATCGACGACTTCATTCGTCATCAGGCTCTCCGCAAATATGCCATGAACTGGTTATGGGGCCAGGCTCAAAAACCACGTCAGTGTAATGTAACGTCAGGCCTGAAACCGTACAATGCGGCAGGCCCGGGCGGCGCAAACCAGTTGTTTACCATACAACGCAACATCCGGATTGCCATCCC
>CAZMKO010000012.1:0-49244 GCA_964566965.1 uncultured Rhodanobacteraceae bacterium | reverse complement strand
CCGGATGCGCTGATCGTATCCACGGTATCGGCCATCTACGGCCTGGGCGACCCCGAGGACTACCTCAGCCTGCGCCTGATCCTGGCCATCGGCGAGCATATCGACCGCAAGAAACTGATCCGCCAGCTCACCGAGCTGCAGTACACGCGCAACGAGACGGAACTGCACCGCGGTACCTACCGCGTGCGCGGCGAGATCATCGACGTGTTCCCGGCCGAATCGGACACCGAGGCGCTGCGTATCGAGCTGTTCGACGGCGAAGTCGAACAACTGGCCTTGTTCGACCCGCTCACCGGCGAGGTGCGGCGACGCGTGCCACGCTACACCGTCTACCCCAAGACCCACTACGCCAGCACCCGCGAAAGCGTGCTCAACGCCATCGAGACCATCAAGGTGGAACTGGCCGAACGCCTCGACGTGCTGCGCAAGGACAACAAGCTGGTCGAGGCGCAGCGCCTGGAACAGCGCACCCGTTTCGACATCGAGATGATGGCCGAGGTCGGCTACTGCCAGGGCATCGAGAACTACTCGCGTCACCTCACCCGCCGCGCACCCGGCCAACCGCCGCCCACCCTGTTCGATTATCTGCCGCCCGACGCGCTGATGGTGATCGACGAGTCGCACGTGACCATCCCCCAGCTTGGCGCGATGTACAAGGGCGACCGCTCGCGCAAGGAAACCCTGGTGGAATTCGGCTTCCGCCTGCCCTCGGCGCTGGACAACCGCCCGTTGCGTTTCGAGGAATGGGAACAGCGCGCGCCACGCGCCATCTACGTGTCGGCGACGCCGCGCGACTACGAACTGGAGCATTCCGGCGACGCGGTCACCGAGCTGGTGGTGCGACCCACCGGCCTGCTCGACCCCGAAGTCGAAGTGCGTCCGGTACGCACCCAGGTCGACGATGTGCTCGGTGAGATCGGCGAGCGCGTGAAACTCGGCGACCGCGTGCTGATCACCACGCTGACCAAGCGCATGGCCGAAAATCTCACCGACTACCTCGGCGAGCACGGCGTCAAGGTGCGCTACCTGCACTCGGACATCGACACGGTCGAGCGCGTGGACATCATCCGCGACCTGCGCCGCGGCGAATTCGACGTGCTGGTCGGCATCAACCTGCTGCGCGAGGGCCTGGACATGCCCGAGGTGTCGCTGGTCGCCATCCTCGACGCCGACAAGGAAGGCTTCCTGCGCTCCACCGGCTCGCTGATCCAGACCATCGGCCGCGCCGCCCGCAACGTGCGCGGCAAGGCCATCCTGTACGCCGACGAGATCACCCGCTCCATGAAGTCGGCCATGGACGAGACCGCGCGCCGCCGCGAGAAACAGCTGGCCTACAACACCGAACACGGCATCACGCCGACCACCATCGTGCGGCGCATCGCCGACATCATGGAAGGCGCGCATGGAGAGGACGTCACCGGCCGCCACAAGCGCAGCCGAACAGGTGCCAGACCCGCGCGGGTGGCCGAGGAGCAACCCGACTACGCGGCCATGGACGCGCGCAAGCTGGCCGCGCTGCTGAAGAAACTGGAGTCGCGCATGTATCGCCACGCTCAGGATCTGGAATTCGAGGAAGCCGCGAAACTGCGTGACGAGATTCACCAGATCAAGGAACAGGCCCTGCTCTGAGAGGGTGTGAAAAATCACCCACCTACTGCGAGTGCCGCTGGACGCGTGTGCCGGCGACCTGCCAGCCCACAAATCCGAGTCATTCAGCTCACTAAACTCCCCGAATTGGCGGGCGACGGACCTTGTCACACATGCCCGGCGACACGCTCGCTACGGCGGTCGAATTTTTCACAAGCTCTGAGCGGTGCGTCCGAAATCTCAGTCGCGCACCAGCAGCTGCAGGCTGAACAGGTCGTCCGCATCATGCCATGCGCGCTGCACGCGCAGGCCTGCGGCAGCGGCCAGCCGCGCGAATGACTGCATCGAATACTTGCAGCTGTATTCGACGTGCATGGCTTCGTCCACGGCAAAATGGAAGGCACGGCCGGCGACATGCACGTCCTGCTCGCGGCGGCTGACGATGGACGTCTCGATGCGCTCGGCCATCGGGTTGTAGCGAGCGCGATGCGTGAAGCCATCGAGATCGAAGTCGGCCCCCGTCTCGCGATTGATGTGCGCCAGCATGTTCAACGTGAACTCGGCCGTGACCCCGGCGGCGTCGTTGTAGGCCGCCTCGATGCGCGCCGGATCCTTGACCAGGTCCACGCCCAGCAGCGCCGCCCCGTCCGCGCCCATTTCGGCGCGCATCTGGCGCAGCAGTTCCACCGCCTCGTCGTGCGCGAAATTGCCGATGGTCGAACCGGGAAAATAGATCACGCTGCGACGCTGGCGGCGCGATGGCCGTGGCAACGTCACCGGGCGCGTGAAGTCGGCGCACACCGGCAACATCTCGATGTCCGGAAACCGCGCGCCGAGACGCCCCACGCAAGCCAGCAATGCCCCGCGCGAGATTTCCACCGGCACATACGCCACCGGCCGTTCGAGATGTTCCAGCAGCAGGCGCGTCTTGATGCCGCTGCCGCTGCCGTATTCCAGCAACAGCACGTCCGGCCCCAGTGCCGCGGCCACTTCTCCGACCGACTCGCGCATCAGGGCCAGCTCGGTACGGGTCAGGTAATACTCCGGCTGTTCGCAGATGGACTCGAACAACGCCGACCCGCGGTCGTCGTAGAAATACTTGGACGGCAGTTCGCGCGGCTCGCGTGACAGGCCCGCGAGCACCTCCGCCAGCATGCCCCCGCCGCCGGGATGCTGGTCGTGCAGCCGCACCGTGCCGGCCTGCGGACTCACGCGTCCTTTCCCAGACGCAGGCCCATGAACTGCCAGCGGTCGGGCGGGTAGAAGAAATTGCGGTAGCTGGCGCGCACGTGCCCGCGCGGCGTCGCGCAGGAACCGCCGCGCAGCACCCATTGCCCGCACATGAACTTGCCGTTGTACTCGCCCAGCGCGCCTTCCATCGGCTTGAATCCCGGGTAGGCGACATACGGACTGGCGGTCCATTCCCAGACCCCGCCGAACATTTGCAACGGTTCCGCCGTAGCGTCGGGGTGCGGCGCACGCGGGTGCAAGAAGCCGTCTTCCTGGAAATGGCCGTGTGCCGGCTCAAGGCCGGCCGCCTGGCACTCCCACTCGGCTTCGGTGGGCAATCGCGCACCGGCCCAGCGCGCGAACGCGTCGGCCTCGTAATAACTGACATGACACACCGGTGCCAGCGGATCCAGCTCGCGCCGCCCGGCCAGGGTGAACTCGCTGTCCAGGTCGTCGGACCAGTACAGCGGGTGTGCCCAGCCCTCGCGCTGCACCGTGGCCCAGCCCTCGGACATCCACAGGGTCGGCGTGCGGTAGCCGCCGTCGTCGATGAAGCGGCGGAACTCGGCATTGTTCACGGGCCGGTTGGCGAGCGCGTGTGGATGCAACCACTGGCGATGCCGCGGCGACTCGTTGTCATAGGCGAAACCGCTTCCGGCATGGCCGATGTCGACCGGGCCCTCGTC
Organism: uncultured Rhodanobacteraceae bacterium; assembly: GCA_964566965.1. Lineage (GTDB taxonomy): Bacteria > Pseudomonadota > Gammaproteobacteria > Xanthomonadales > Rhodanobacteraceae > Oleiagrimonas. The sequence continues at coordinate 45,741 of CAZMKO010000012.1, read as the reverse complement.
ACCGGGGATGAAGCGCAACGGCACGTCGGCTCCCGCCGGCGGCACCGGCAGGTCGGCGTATGCCGGCTCCAGCGGATTGACCGAAAACAGATGCTTGATGTCGGTCAGCAGCAATTCCTGATGCTGCTGCTCGTGATTGAGCCCCAGCGTCACCAGCACCACCAGCTCGGCATCGTCGCCGTGGTCGACCAGCCAGGTCCGCACCGCGGTGTCCACGCGATGCCGGAAGTCCAGGATCTCGCGCAGGGTCGGTCGCGTCAGCAGGCCGCGCCGGGCACGCGCATGCATGGGGCCGACGGACTGGTAATAGGAATTGAACAGGTAACGCCACTCGGGATGGGCCGGCATCCACGCGGCATCACGCGACAACACGAACTGCTCGAAAAACCAGGTGGTGTGGGCCAGGTGCCATTTCACCGGACTGGCGTCGGGCATCGACTGCACCACGGTGTCTTCCGGCGCCAGCGTGGCGCACAGCGCCTCGCTGCGCTCTCGCACCCGGACATAGAAGGCATCCAGGTCGTCCGTGACCGGTGGCGTCGGCAAACTGTCCGGTCGGGCATTCATCCGGAATCGGAACCTGCGGCGTCGTGGAAGACAACGTCCTCGACCCTAGCAGCTCGCCCCCGGAGGCACAAAAAAACCGCCCCAAAGCCGCCGTTTGCGTCAGCCCGGGTTCATCGCCACCCGTCGCTCAGCGCTGTCTCAGCAACCAGCACCCGTGGATGTCGGGATGCCGCGCGAAGTCGAACGGAATACTCGGGGCGCTCCAGTCGAGGATCTCAAAGCGACTGGAAAGTGCACCGACATCCATCTTGAACCGCTTGAAATTGTTGGAAAAAACAATCACACCATCCGGTGCCAGATGATCACCGCAGGCATTCAGCAGGCGCACGTGGTCGCGCTGGACATCGAAATCCGCGGCGCGCTTGGAATTGGAGAAAGTGGGTGGATCGACGTAGATCAGACCGTATCGGGCGTCGTCCTCGGCCAGAAACGTGAACGCGTCGGCCTGCGCCAGGCGATGCGTGCGGCCGCGAAAACCGTTGAGCGCCAGGTTGCGCGAAGCCCAATCGAGGTAGGTGGCCGAAAGGTCCACACTGGTCGTGTCGATGGCGCGCCCGGCCGCCGCGTACACACTGGCCGTGGCGGTATAGGCGAACAGGTTGAGAAAGCGTCGCCCGACGGCCAGTTCGCGGATTTTCGCGCGGACCAGGCGGTGATCCGGAAACAGGCCGGTGTCCAGATAGTCGAAAAGGTTCACCAGAAAGCGCAGGCCGCCTTCCTCGACCTCAATGAACTGGCCCCGCTCGTCCATCGAACCATAGCGGGACCCGCCCTTGCCACGGCGACGCTGCTTGACGGCAATACGCTCACGCGGCACCTCGAACACCTCGCCGGCGGCACGCACCGTCTCGCGCAGGCGCTGCCGGGCCACGTGTTCGGGGATCTCGCTCGGGGCCTGGTATTCCTGCACATGCAGGTGGCGCGGCCCGTTGCCGGCGGCATAGACGTCGATGGCCGCCGCGTATTCGGGCAGGTCGCGGTCGTAGGCGCGCCAGCAGTGGATGCCTTCGCGGGTCAGCCGCTTGCGCAGATGGCGTTCGTTCTTGCGCAGGCGGTTGGCCAGCATGGCCGCGTGCTCCGACAGCGGCGCCGGCTCACGCGGCGCCTGTCGTTGCCGGTCCAGGTCGAACAGCAACAGCGGTGTTTCCAGCGCGCCGTTCCACAACTTGTACTGCTTGTGGGAATGCAGCCGCATCGCATGACCGAGGGCACGGTCTCCGGTCAGCACCGCCGCCTTCCAGCCGCTGAAGGCGCGCTCCAGGGTCGCGCCAAGCGCGCGATACAGCGTCGGCATCTGCGCGCGCTCGCCCAGCCGTTCGCCGTAGGGCGGATTGGTGACTACCAGGCCACCGGCGGCCGAGGCCGGCGCCTCGATGTGCGCGACATCGCGCCGCGCCAGTTGCAGGAAACCAGCCACCCCGGCGCGCTGGGCGTTGTGCGAGGCCACCTGGATCATGTGCGGATCGACATCGCTGCCGAAGAACACCGGCTGCAGCCGGCGCAAGCCGGCGTCGGCACGCGATTTCGCCTCGGCATGCAGCGTGTCCCACACCACCGCGTCGAAGCCTTTCCAGCCGAAGAAACCGAAATACGGCCGGTCCAGCCCCGGCGCGATGTCCGCGGCCATCCACGCCGCCTCGATCAGCAGGGTGCCCGAGCCGCACATCGGATCGACCAGTGCGCCGCCGTCGGCATGGATGGCCGGCCACCCGGCGCGCAACAGCATGGCGGCGGCCAGGTTTTCCTTCAACGGCGCACGCCCCTGCTGCTCACGCCAACCGCGCCGATGCAGCGGCGTGCCGGCCAGGTCCAGCGCCAGGCTGGCGCGGCCGCGTTTCAAGTGCACGTGCAGGCGCAGGTCGGACCAGTGCCGGTCCACCCGTGGCGTCGCCCCGCCATGCGCGCGGAACTGGTCGACCACCGCATCCTTGACGCGCTGGGCCAGAAAATGCGTGTTGCCCTTGTCGCCGGCGGCCAGAGTCACGTCCACCAGCAATGTGCCGTCGGCCTCCAGGTGCCCGCGCCAGTCCACCTCCGCGACGCCGGCATACAGACCCGCATCGTCGGCGGCATCGAACGCGGCCAGCGGCCACAGTACCCGGCTGGCCAGGCGCGACCACAGACACACCCGCAATGCCGTTTCCTGCGTGCCGCGAAAGTGCACGCCGGCCCGCGCCTCGCGCACATCCGTCGCCCCCAGCTCCCGCAACTCGTCACGCAGAAGGTACTCCAGCCCCTTGGGACAGGTGGCGAACAAGGCGTGGAGGTCTCCACCACTCATGTGGCCACCTGCTGCAGGAAGCGGCGGAACTCCGCTTCGATCACCGCCACGTGCGCGGACAGCCGATGCGTGTCGGGCACCAGCAACGTCGGCATGCGCAAACGGCGCGCGATCTCGAGCGCCGCATCGGCCGGGCACACCTCGTCGTCGAATCCGTGTACCAGCATGCGCGGTACGTCGGCGGCCATGTCGAAGGCCTGCCCGCAACCGGGAATCGCGGCCGGCAGCGCCATCAGAAACAGGCCCGCACAAGGTTCGCGCAATGACGCCAGACCGGTCGTGAACGCGCCCATGCTGGCGCCCACCAGAATCGGCGCCGTGGCGGCCGCGCGGATCCGCGCGCACAACCGCTGGACGCGCGGTGCCACCGCGGCGGCGTGATCGGCGCCATCGCAATCGCCGTAGTCGGGACGCTCGGTGGAAAACCCCATCTGCCCGGCCACGCGTGCCAGCGCCGCCACCTTGGTGGCATCGGGTCCGCTGCCGGAACCGTGGGAAAGAATGACATGGCCGGGCATGGCCGACTCCGTGAATGGCAGGGGGGAATCGTATCAGGATGCGGCATGCACACGGTGGCTGTGCCACACTGCCGACATGCCCGACATGATCATCCAGGACTGGCTGCTGCCCTACGACACGCTGCTGCCCGAACGCCCCCTCGACCGCGTCGACCTCGTGGTCGTCCACTGCACCGAATTGCCGGACCTGGCCATGGCCCGCACCTACGGCGAACGCGTGCTGTACGACGACGGCACCGGCAATTCAGGGCACTTCTACGTCGACCGCAGCGGCGCCGTGTACCGGTTCGTGGACGAGCATCGCAGCGCCCACCACACGCGCGGCTACAATCCGCGCTCGATCGGTATCGAGCTGATCAACCGCGGTCGCTACCCGGACTGGTTCGACTCGCGCCACCAGGACATGCCGGAGGCCTACACCCCGGCCCAGATCGAGGCACTGGTGGTACTGCTGGACACCCTGGCCGCACACATCCCGTCGCTGCGCCACGTCACCGGCCACGAAGATCTGGATACCGCGCGCGTGGCGGCCAGCGACGATCCGGACCGCGAGGTGCAACGCAAGCGCGATCCGGGGCCGCGGTTCCCGTGGTCCGAGGTGCTGGCGCGTTGCCGCCTGCAGCGTCTGCCATCGCTCTGACGTTATAATCGCGCCACTTCGCGTCAGGAAATCCCCGCATGAGTTCATCGCGTGTTGCCGAACTGGTCGACCTGCTGTCGCTGGAGCGGCTGGAAGACAACCTGTTCCGCGGCCAGAGCCGCGACATCGGTACCCGTTTCGTGTTCGGTGGCCAGGTGCTCGGACAGGCCCTGTCCGCGGCACAGCGCACCGTCGACCCGTCGCGCCAGGCCCACTCGCTGCATGGTTTCTTCCTGCGCGCCGGCGACATCAACGCGCCCATCGTCTACCAGGTGGAACGCGTGCGCGACGGGCACAGCTTCTCGGCGCGCCGCGTGGTGGCGATCCAGCACGGCAAGACCATCCTCAATTGCGCCATGTCCTTCCAGGTCGACGAAAAGGGCTTCGAGCACCAGGCGTCGATGCCGGAAGTGCCGGCTCCGGAAGACGTGCAGCCGTCGCAGCCGATGCCCGCGGACGAACTGGCCAAGCTCCCGGTCAAGGTGCAACGCTGGCTGGGCATGGACAGCCCGTTCGAGTTCCGCAAGGTGTGGCCGCGCAACGAATTCAACCCCGAGAAGCGCCCGCCGTACCAGCACATCTGGTTCCGCCTGGTGGACACCGTCGACGACTCGCCGATGCTGCAGCGCGCCCTGCTCGCCTACGCCTCGGATTTCCACCTGATCGGCACGACCACCCTGCCGCACGGCATTTCCTACCTCAGCCACAACGTGCAAATGGCCAGCCTGGACCATGCGATGTGGTTCCACCGCCCGTTCCGGGTCGACGAATGGCTGCTGTACAGTTTCGACAGCCCCACCGCCCAGGGCGGACGCGGCTTGGCGCGTGGCATGATCTACAAGCGCGACGGCACCCTGGTCGCCTCGACCGCCCAGGAAGGCCTGGTACGCCTTCGTGATGAGGATTGAGGACGTTCCGGCCACGGCCGGATAAGATGACGTCATGCGCGAAATTTATTCCTCCCCCCGGCCCGAGAACATCGACCGTCTGGTCGCCCTGTTCAACGAGCACGGCATCGAGACCCGGGTCACCAACCGCTCGGTGTACAAGCGTCCGAGCCATCGCCGCGCCAGCTACCTGCCCGGTGCCGGCCGCTCCGACTGGATGTACGTGGAGGTCAAGTACGCCGAGGACATGCCGCGCGCGCGCGAACTGCTGCGCGACGAAGTCGGGATCAAGCCGCTGACGCGGCACGCCGAGGAACTGGAGGCCTCACGCCACCCCTCGCGGCAGCGCACGGCACAGTCGGTGGCGCGGCGCGTGCGTACCGTGAGCCTGGCGCTGCTCACCGTGGCCCTGGTCTACGTGCTGGTGAAGCTGTTCACCACGGCCTGACGTCCGTCACCCGCCACGGCGGCGAACGGAACAGGCCGGGAACACCGGACAGCCGATCAGGCCGCCGGCCCGGCACGCGTGACCTGCAGGTCGTGCGCCGGCCGGAAGCTGTCGGCGCGCGCCGCCTCCCACCATGATGCATAGACCGTGTCCTGTGGCGCGTCGAGCAGAATGCCCTCGGGCAGGAAGGTCTTGATCTCGTCGATGGGTTGCGCCTTCTCCACCCCGGCACGATGAACGAGCTGGTGCGGTTTGAGATCGCGTGGATGATCGACGCCGGCCGCGCACAACAGGTCGGCCAACGACGCCAGGGTGCGCGCGTGAAACCGCGCCGCCCGCGGACCCTGCACTTCCGGTACCAGGCCGCGCTGGCGATGCGGGTCCTGCGTTGTGACGCCGGTCGGACAGGTGCCGAGATGGCAACGCCTGGCCTGAATGCAGCCGATGGAGAACATGAAGGCGCGGGCGGCATTGCACCAGTCGGCGCCTTGCGCCAGATTGCGCGCCAGCCCCATGCCGGAATACACCTTGCCACTGGCCGCCAGCCGGATGCGCCCCTTCAAGCCGCACCCCACCAGTGCGTTGCGCATCACCACCAGGCCTTCGTCCAGCGGCATGCCGACCCAGTCGGACAACTCCAGCGGTGCCGCGCCGGTACCTCCTTCGCCGCCGTCGACAACGATGAAATCCGGGGCGATCTCCGTTTCCAGGATCGCCTTCATCAGCGCGAACGGTTCGTGCAGCTGGCCGATGCACAGCTTCAGGCCAACCGGCTTGCCCCCGGACAGCTCGCGCATGCGGGCCACGAACTCCATCATCTCGATCGGCGTGGAGAAGGCCGAGTGCCCGGGCGGGCTGAGGCAATCCCGGTGCGCCGGTACGCCACGCACCGACGCGATCTCCTCACTGACCTTGGCGGCCGGAAGCAGACCGCCATGGCCGGGCTTGGCGCCCTGACTGAGCTTGATCTCGGTCATTTTCACCGCCTCTTCCGCCGCCTTTTCGGCAAAACGGGCGGCATCGAAACGGCCATGCTTGTCGCGCGCGCCGAAGTAGCCCGAGCCCAGCTCCCACACCAGGTCGCCGCCATGCACCAGGTGATGCTCGCTGAGCCCGCCTTCGCCGGTGTCGTGATAGAAACCGCCAAGCCGGGCGCCAAGGTTCAATGCCTTGATCGCGTTGGCCGACAACGCACCGAAGCTCATCGCCGAGATGTTCAGCACCGATGCCGAGTACGGTTTGGCGGTCTGGTCGTTTCCGACTGTCACCCGTGGCGACGGGTCGGGATGCTCGGCCGGCTGGATGGAATGGGCCAGCCAGTGGTAGCGCGCATCATCCGTGTGGCGTTCGGTCCCGAACGGCTGCGTGTCCGTGCGACCGGTCGCACGCGCGTGCACCAGGTTGCGCGCCTCGAACGAGAATGGTGTGCCGTTGAGGTCGTCCTCGACGATGTAGGCACGCAGGAACGGGCGCAGATCGTAGAACATCCAGCGGATGCGAGCCGCGACCGGATAATTGCGGGTAATCGTCCACTGCCGCTGCGTCCAGTCGTAGATGCCCAGGGCCGCGAGCGGCAGCGTGACCAGCAATGGCCACAACCAGGCACTGCCCAGCCACCACGCGCACAGGATGAACAGCACCGACAGCAGCACGGCCAATACCGGAATCAGCGCACGCTTGATCGTATCCAGCATGAATCACCCTCCTTCGCGGCCACCTCGCATGCCGGATCCGAACGGCCGGCGACGCCCCCGCAGGCTAGGCCCCGCCCGTGCATTTCGTCAAGCTGGGGACGTGACGGCGGCACACGCCCGTCATGCCTCGGTGACGGTCTCCGTATCGCTCCGCGACGCGACCGTGGCGTCCACGGTCAGCATGTGCTGGGCGGCGAAACGTTGCAGATAGTGCGGGCCGCCGGCCTTGGGCCCGGTACCGGACAGGCCCTCGCCACCGAACGGCTGCGAACCGACGATGGCACCGATCTGGTTGCGGTTGACGTAGCAGTTGCCCACCCGCACACGCTCGGAAATATAGCGCACGGTTTCGTCGATACGGCTGTGGATGCCCAAGGTCAGGCCGTAGCCGGTGGCGTTGATTTGCGCGATGACCGCGTCGAGCTGATCGGCGCGATAACGGATCACATGCAGCACCGGCCCGAACACTTCATCCTCGAGCATGTTCAGCGACGGAATTTCGTAGGCACGTGGCGCGAAGAACGTGCCGTGGCCGGTATCCCGGCACGACTCGACCCGCGCGATCAACGTCGCCTCGGCGTCCATGCGTGTCGCGTGCTTTTCCAGGCGTGTCAGCGCCGCATCGTCGATCACCGGGCCGATGTCGCTGGACAGCAACGCCGGATCCCCCATGGTCAGTTGCTGCATGGCGCCAGCCAGCATCCGGATCACGTTGTCGGCGACGTCCTCCTGCACGAAAAAAACGCGCGTGGCCGAACAGCGCTGTCCGGCCGAGTCGAACGCGGAATACAGCAAGTCCGGAACCAGCTGCTCGGGCAAGGCCGAGGAGTCGGCGATCATCGCGTTCTGGCCACCAGTTTCGGCGATCAACGCCGCCGGCGGCACGTCGCGCGCGGCCAGTGAGCGATTGATGGCACGCGCGGTGGCGGTCGAGCCGGTGAAGGCGACCCCGGCGACGCGCGGATCGTCGCTCAACCACGGCCCGACGCTGCCACCATCACCCGGAACCAGTTGCAACACGTCTTCCGGAACACCCGCCTCGTGCAGCAAACCCACCATGGCGTAGGCGACCAGGGTGGTCTGCTCGGCCGGCTTGGCGATCACGCTGTTGCCGGCCGCCAGCGCGGCGGCCACCTGTCCGGTGAAGATCGCCAACGGAAAGTTCCACGGACTGATGCACACGAAGATGCCACGACCATGCCACCTCATCTCGCGACGCTCACCGGCCGCACCGGCCAGTCGCTGCGGCTGGCCGAACAGGCGTCGCGCCATGGTGGCGTAGTAACGCAGGAAGTCGGCCGCTTCGCGGACCTCGGCGATGGAGGCGGAAATGCTCTTGCCGGCTTCGCGAATGCACATGGCGATGAATTCGCCGCGCCGTCCCTCAAGCTGGTCTGCCGCCGATTCGAGTATCACCGCGCGTTGTTCGGCCGGCACGGCATCCCATCCCGGCTGCGCGGCCTCGGCGTTGTCCAACGCGCGCTTGACCGTCGCCTCGTCGGAAACCTGCCAGGACCCCACCTCCGTGCGGCGGTCGGCCGGGTTGGTCACCGTTACCGTGTCGCTCCCACTCCCGGCTCCCGGCACCAGTGGACCGGCCGTCCACGGCCCCGGATGCCCGGCACAGGCATCGGCAAGCGCTTCCAGTTCCAAGTCGCTGTCCAGATTGACGCCCATGGAGTTCCTGCGGATCGTCGCATACACATCTTCCGGCAACGGAATGCGCGGATGCTGCTTCTTCTCGAAGGCGTCCGCCGCGGCGCAGGGATCTCCAACGAGCTGCTCCATGGGTAGAAATTCATCCACCACATGATTGATGAAGCTGGTGTTCGCGCCATTTTCGAGCAAGCGTCGTACCAGATAGGGCAACAGGTTTTTCTGTGTTCCAACCGGAGCATAGACCCGGCAGGGGGTGTTGTAATCGTTTTCGCCGATCACCTCGTCGTAGAGTTCCGCGCCCATGCCATGCAGGCGCTGATACTCGAACGGCCGCCCCCTGGCCATGTGATGCACCGCGGCAATGGTGTGGGCATTGTGCGTGGCGAACTGCGGATAGATGTATTCGGCCCCCGCATCCAGCATCTGTTTGGCGCAGGCAAGATAGGACACGTCGGTATTGGGTTTGCGCGTGTAAACCGGATAGCCGGAAAGCCCCTCTTCTTCGGCAAGCTTGATTTCGGCATCCCAGTAGGCGCCCTTGACCAGACGCACGCACCAGCGCCGCCCTGCTTCCCGGGCGGTTTCGATCAGCCACTCGATCACCAATGGCGTCCGCTTCTGATACGCCTGGATGGCCAGCCCGAACCCGTTCCAGCCTTGCAGCGACGGATGCGTGAACACGGCGTGCAGAATATCCAGCGACAATTCCAGTCGCGCCGCTTCTTCCGCGTCGACCGTAAGCGCGATGCCGGCGGCCTTGGCCTTCTGTGCCAACTGCAATACGCGCGGCACCAGCTCGTCCATCACGCGCTGACGCTTGGCCAGCTCGTAACGGGGATGCAGCGCGGTCAGTTTCACCGAGATCGACGGCGCCTCCAGGACGTCGCCGGTGTCCGGGTGCTCACCGATGGCATCAATGGCATCGCTGTATGCCTGCATGTACATGTCGGTGGCCTCGCGGGTCAGTGCCACCTCGCCCAGCATGTCGAACGAATAGCGGTACGCGGCATTGCCCTTGTCATGAGTGCGTTCCAACGCTTCACCGATGTCGGCACCAAGGATGTATTCCTGGCCCATGATCCGCATCGCCTCGCGGGTGGCGCGCCGGACCACCGGTGCGCCAACACGATTGGCCAGGCGCTTGAGCATCGCGCCGTAGTCGGAACGCAATTCGTCCGGGGGCGTCTCCATGCGCCCGGTCAACATCAGACTCCATGTCGCGAAGTTGACGAACATGGATTTGCTGTCGCCCAGATGCCCTTCCCAGTCGGCATCCACCAGCTTGTCGCGGATCAAGCGGTCGGCGGTTTCGTCGTCGGGAATGCGTTGCAGGGCCTCGGCAATGCACATCAGCAGCACGCCTTCACGGCTGGACAGATCGTATTCCTGCATGAAGGATGCAATGGCGCTGCGCTGGTCCTGCTTGTCACGCACGCGGCGCACCAGCTCGGCCGCCCGCTCCTCCACCCGGCGACTTTCGTCGGCCGGCAACCGGGCCCGTTTCAGCACCTCCCCGACCGCATCGGCCTCGTCGCGCAACCAGGCTTCACACAGGCGTCGTCGCAACGGCGACAATGCAGCGGGGAGTTCCGGGGAAAGGATGCCGTCGGCCACGTGATGAACCTCGCTTGCTGGAAGGGGAGAAATTGCCTCTCGACGAGTGTGGGCAGAACGGCGACGGGCGCGGGGCCCGCGAAACCGATCTACGGAAGGGTTCATTAAAAGGCACCGGCACTGAACCTGCACCGACCCCGACCGCCGTGCCGTCCCCGCGACCGTGGGTCGACGCCATCGCGGACGGCTACAATGGCGGCATGCACTCCGATGCCGTCCGGTTGTTCCAGACCCTGCCGCATGCCTGTGGCTACTTCGCCGAACGGGTCGCACAGAACCTGGTCATCGACCCCACGGCACCCGATCTGGACATCATCTATCCGCAGGCCCTGGCACGCGGTTTTCGGCGCGCCGGCGGGCACCTGTACCGGCCGCGCTGCACCGCCTGTGCCGCTTGCACGCCCTGCCGGTTGCCGGTTTCCGCGTTCCGCCCCGACCGCAGCCAGCGCCGCTGCCTGAAGCGCAATGCCGACGTCACCCTGATCGACGCCGATCCGGGCTACAGCGACGAGCGCCACGCGCTGTACCGGCGCTACCTGCAAGACCGCCATGCCGATGGTGGCATGGAAGCGGGCGACGCCGGGGAGTTCACCCGTTTTCTGGTCGCGCCGTGGGGCGGCACGCGTTTCCTGGAGTTGCGTCTGGACGGCCGGTTGCTCGGCGTGGCGGTGACCGACCACTGCGCGGACTGCCTGTCGGCGGTCTACACCTTTTACGATCCGGCATACGCCGCACGCGGTCTGGGCACGCTGGCCATTCTGCGTCAGGTGGAACGGGCCCGGCGACTGGCACTGCCGTACCTGTATCTCGGCTACTGGATCGACCGCCACCCGAAGATGGACTACAAGCGACGTTTCCGGCCCATCGAAATGTTGACGGACGAAGGCTGGACGCGCCGGCCATGACGCCGCCCGGTCCCGGCACTCGTGACCCTCCCGCCCGCCGCAGCAGGTGGGCGATTTTTTACACGCTCTCAGCCCTCGCGCTGCGGCGGCTGCGGCGGATACGGGAACAGCTTCACCAGCGGCACGGACAGGCCATCGTCGCCGACGATGCGGCAATGGGTGCGATCCAGCTGCCGCGGGTCTTCCACGCCGCAGCTGTGCGCGATGGTGACCACCTCGTGCATCAGGTTGGTGGCGTAACGCGCCACCCGCTCGGACTTGTCACTGACCACCAGCCCACGCTGCAGCTTGGGATTTTGCGTGGTGATGCCGGTCGGACAGGTATTGCGGTTGCACTGCAGAGCCTGGATGCAGCCCAGTGAGAACATGAAACCGCGCGCGGAATTGACGAAATCCGCCCCCATCGACAAGGCCCACGCCACGTCGTAGGCGGTGATGCGCTTGCCCGAGCAGATCACCTTCACGCGGTCACGCAGGCCCTTGGCGATCAACGTGTCGACCAGCGCAGGCAGGGCCTCGTGCAACGGCAGGCCGACCCCCTCCATCAGGGTCTGCGGCGCGGCGCCGGTGCCGCCCTCGGAACCGTCGACGATAATGAAGTCCGGCGCGCTTTCGATGCCGCGTTGCCAGACCTTGTCGCACAACTCCTCGATCCACTCCAACCCGCCCAGCACCGCCTTGAAGCCGGTCGGCTTGCCGGTGAGGTCGCGTACGTGGTGGATGAAATCCAACAGCTCGTCGACGTTGCCGATGTCGATGTGCCGGTTGGGGCTCTGCGAATCTTCCCCCTCGGGAATGCCGCGGATGGCGGCGATCTCGGCCGTCACCTTGTTGCCGGGCAGCAGGCCACCCATGCCGGGCTTGGCACCCTGCCCCAGCTTGATGTTGATCATCTTCACTTCCTTGTGCGCGCACACCGCTTTCAGCTTCTCGTCGTCCAGACGACCGTCCGGCGTGCGTACGCCGTATTTCGCGGTGCCGATCTCGAACACGATGTCGCAGCCGCCCTCCAGGTGATAGGGCGACAACCCGCCCTCCCCGGTATCCATCCAGATGCCGGCCTTGGCCGCACCCCGCGACAAGGCCTGCACGGCCGGCTTGGACAGCGAACCGTAGCTCATGGCCGAGACGTTGAAGAACGCCGCGTGCGCGTACGGCTCACGGGCATACGGGCCGATCACCACCGGCTTGGGCTCGTGCGCGGCGACGCTCAGGGTGGGGAACGCGGCATTGACGAAAAACGGCACGCCTTCGCCGCGCAGGTCACGGGTCGAACCGAACGCGCGCGTGGTGTCGGCGTCCTTGGCCGCGCGGTACACCCAGGTGCGATCGGCCCGGTTGAACGGCAACTCCTCGCGGTCATTGGAGTACAGGTATTGGCGAAAAAACTCGCCCAAGTGCAGGAACCAGTAGCGGAAATGCCCGATCAGCGGGAAATTGCGCAACACCGCGTTGCCGGTCTGGTTGCGGTCGATCACCCAGGCAATGGCCAGAAACACCACACTGAGGGCCAGCACCAGCACGAACGCTGTCGCCAGCACCTCGATCAGGACGATCAACCAGTGCGAAAAACCTGCTGTCTGCATGGGAATGGCAATCCGTGGACTCGATCCGGGCCATTCTAGGCGGCCGGGCGGCAGGAACCAAGTAAGCGCCTGGCACCGCGCTGGCCGGTTCAGCCCTCGCGTCCACCCCGCGCGACCCGACGCCGGCCGGCCAGCGCAACGCCGAGCGCCACCCAACCCAGCACGAACAGCACGCCTCCCAGTGGCGTCAGCATGCCCAGCAGGCGCGGCGCACCCGCCGCCAACGCGTACAGGCTGCCGCAAAACAGGACCATGCCCAGGCACAGGCCAAGCGCCGCCCGCCCCCGCCACGGTCCCGGCGGCCGCGTGGCGGCCAGCCCCAGTGCCAGCGCGTGCCAGAACTGGAAGCGCACCGCCGTTTCCCAGATGTCCGCCTGCCGCGGCGTCAACACGTCCGCCAATGCATGCGCGCCAAACGCACCCAGCAGCACTGCGCTGCCACCGAAACATGCCGTCAGCACGGCCAGGATATGACGTCGCATCCGCTCCACCTTCCACACGTAGAATGCATGACTGTCGTATGCTTGAACGCATGAAACAAGACACCCTGCGGCAGTTTCGCACGAATCGTCGCCGAGACCGTGCACATGGCAGCCGAACCGCCTGCCTCATCGCGCTGGCGTTGCTCGCGCTGCTCGGGCTGGCCGGCTGCTCATCCCCGGACGCCCACCTGGACTGGCGCCTGAACACCTCGGTACACGGGCACATGCCCGATCTGGATTTCCAGCTGACCGACGACAGCGGCCACACCGTCACCGGCGAGGATTACCGGGGCAAGACGGTGATCCTGTATTTCGGCTACACACACTGCCCGGACGTATGCCCGCTGACGCTGACCCATCTGCACATGGTGATGCAGAAGCTGGGCACGAAGGCCGACGACGTGCGCATCCTTTTCGTCAGCGTGGATCCGGCGCGCGACACGCCCGAGATCATGCACCGTTACGTCAACGCCTTCGACAAGCATGCCGTGGGCCTGACCGGCACCGAACGCCAGATCCGCGACATCGCCAAGCGCTACCGGGTCGCCTACAACCGTGGCAAGGAAAACGGTCGCGGCGGTTACGAGGTCAGCCACAGTTCGGCGCTGTACATCTTCGACCACCAGGGCCGGATCCGCCTGCTGGCCACGCCCTCGGCCGACAACGACGACATCGCGCACGACCTGGACCAACTGATCACCCTGGAAAACCGCTCATGAAGACACTGCTCGCCACCCTCGCCCTGGCCGGACTGCTGATCGCGCCGGCCACGGCCGCCGACACGCCGGCGCAAACCACCGACATCGAGGTCACCGGTGCCTGGCTGCGCGTGCTGCCGGGCGACCTGCCGGCCGGCGGTTACGCGGTGCTGCGCAACCGGGGCGACGACGCCCGCGACATCACCGGCGCCGACAGCGACGCCTACGGCGATGTCATGCTCCACCAGAGCTCCAGTGAAGGCGGCGTGTCGCACATGCGGATGCTGAAGAAACTGACGCTGCCCGCGCACGGCGAAGTGCGTCTGGCGCCGGGTGGCTACCACCTCATGTTGATGCATGCGCGGCACCCGGTGACGCCCGGCGACACGGTCCCCGTGACCCTGCATTTCGCCGACGGCAGCCGGCTGCGGGTCGACTTCACGGCGCGCCCCGCCAATGCCAGCGGACCGGCACCGGCCACCTCGCGCTGAGGTATGTGAAAAATCAGCGTCTGCGGCGAGCGCCGCGGAACGCGGGTGCCGACGGCGCGGCGGTCACTTGCGCGGCAGCCGGCCCCGCGCCGACAGCGACATCCAGTGCCGCAATGCCAGCAGCGCACCCAGCGCGCTCATCATGGCGCCGGGAATCCACAGGATGATGCCGCCGATGCGCTGCGACTGCATGCTGCTGATGTCCAGAAAGGCGCGACCGCACAGATCGTAGATCGGATACAGGTCGCTGCGCGTGAACGTGATCCAGGCCCCCAGCAGTATCTGCGGCAATGCCACGGCCAGCGCCACCAGGATCCGCACGCCCGGCGTCAGGCGCGCCGGCGGGCTGGGGCGGTGATCCAGGATCAGCCACCAGAACAGGAATCCGTCGAGGGTGACACTCCAGTTCATCACCCGGTACAGCCGCCAGTCCAGCATGGCGATGAAATGCAGTGACGGCCACAACCAGAAGTAGATGATGCCGAAAAACAGCAGCGCGGCCACGACCGGGTTCAGCAACACGTCGAACAGGAACCGGAACGGCGCGCTGTGCACGAAGGGCCGCCACACCCGCACCCGGAAGCGCAACGGCAATCCGGCACGCAGGGTCGAGCCCGGCGTGGCCAGGATGATCACGAACGGCCCCAGGTGGTGCAGCACCAGGTGCTGCAGGCGGTGCATGAAGAATTCGCGCTGCGCGTAATAGTCGAAATGCGTGTGCAGCATGGCGTAGATCAGCACCAGGCCCACCCAGAATGCCAACTGCCGGCCCGGCCCCGGCGGATGCCGGCGCGCGCCGCGCACGTACAACACCGCGACGATCGCGAACACCACGATCGCGGTCGGCGAAAACTCCCAGGGAACCAGCCAGGACAGGACTTGCATCACCCGCGTATTAAACCAGAGCGCGGCGCCGACCTGTGGGTTTCACGGCCCGACGCGCGCAAATGCCGCACCACGGCCCGTCCGGAACATCCCTGCCCGATGCCGACGGCACCCCGACTCGCGTCGACGTTCCGGGATGACGCCCGGCCCGGTCCAGTGTCTCCGGCCCTGCCGGCTCACCGCGGCGTCACCAGGACCACTGCCATGGCGGCGATGCCCTCGCCACGGCCGGTAAAACCGGCTCTCTCGGTGGTGGTGGCCTTGATACTGATGCAGCCGACGTCGCAGCCCAGGTCCTGCGCCAGGCAGGCCCGCATCGCGGCCACGTGCGGGTTCACCTTGGGTGCCTCGGCGATCACCGTCACGTCGGCGTTGCCGAGGCGGTAGCCGCGATCGGCCAGCATACGCGCCACCTCGCGCAGGAAACGGCGGCTGTCGGCATCGCGCCAGCGCGCGTCCGATGGCGGAAAATGGTGACCGATGTCGCCCAATGCGAGCGCGCCCAGCAACGCGTCGCACAACGCGTGGATGACCACATCGCCGTCCGAGTGCGCCTGGAGTCCGCGCGCATGCGCGATGCGCACGCCACCCAGCATCACGTGGTCGCCTTCCCCGAACACGTGCACGTCGAATCCCTGACCTATGCGCATGGGTCGTCCTCCCGGGTACGGGACAGAAGAAATTCCGCCAGGGCCAGGTCCGCCGCCGTGGTGACCTTGAGGTTGTCCTCGGCGCCTTCGACCAGGCGCGGCCGGACTCCGACGCGCTCCATGGCCATGGCCTCGTCGGTGACGGCCATGCCGTCCGCCACCGCCTGTGCCAGCGCCCGGGTCAACGCGCCACGCCGAAACATCTGCGGCGTGAAGGCGCGCCAGCGTGACTGCCGGGGCTCGGTCGCCACGCTGCGGCCGTCATCGTCGGCACGCTTGAGGGTGTCGCGCAGCGGCGCGCCGAGCAATGCGCCGTCTCCATGCACGGCGGCCGCCAGCAGGCGTTCCACATCGGCACCACGCACGCAGGGTCGTGCCGCGTCGTGCACCAGCACGAAATCGTCATCATTCACCATGGCCGGCAATCCACGCAGCGCCGCCAACACCGAATCGGCACGTTCACCGCCGCCGGTGACGGTTCGCAACGGTTTTCCGCGACAACCGCCGTCCGCGTCCAGCCAGGGCGTGATCTGCGTCGCCCAGTGGACATCGTCGGCCGCCAGCGCAACCACCAGACCGCGTACCGCCGGCATGTCGGCCAGGCGGCTGAGCGTGTGCCAGACCAGCGGCGCACCCGCCAGCGCCAGGTACTGCTTGGGCACGGCCGCGCCCAGGCGCGTGCCGCGGCCGGCGGCCGGCACCAGGCACCACACGGCGGAGACCTCAGTCGTCATCGTCATGTCGCGGCGCGCCGGTCGACGCCGGTGCCGGCCCGATCACCTGGTAGAACACTTCGCCGGGCTTGATCAGCCCCAGGTTGTTGCGCGCGCGCGCTTCCACCGCGGTCTTGCCGCGCTTGAGGTCGGCCACGTCGGCGGCCAGCGCCTGGTTGCGCTTTTCCAGCTCGCCGTTCTCGGTCTTCTGTGTGGCCACGCTCTGGCGCAGGCTGTGGATGTTGCGCATGCCCCCGTCGCCGATCCAGAGCTTCACCTGCAGGGCGATCAGCATGACAAGAAGCAACAATCCCAGCCAGCGCCAGCGCTTCACGGCGTGCTCTCCGCTCAGCCCGGCAGACGGGCCAGGTTGGGAAAGGCATCGCGACCGGCATAGTGTGCCGCCGCGCCCAGTTGCTCCTCGATGCGCAGCAGCTGGTTGTACTTGGCCACGCGGTCGCTGCGGCACAGCGAGCCGGTCTTGATCTGGGTGGCAGTGGTGGCGACGGCGATGTCGGCGATGGTGGTGTCCTCGGTCTCACCGGAACGGTGCGATACCACCGCAGCATAGCCGGCATCGTGGGCCATGGCGATGGTCTCGAGGGTCTCGGACAAGGTGCCGATCTGATTGACCTTGATGAGGATCGCGTTGGCCACCCCGGCCTCGATACCTTCACGGAAGATGCGCGGGTTGGTCACGAAGTTGTCGTCGCCGACCAGCTGGACGGTCTTGCCCAGGCGCTCGGTGAGCAGCTTCCAGCCGGCATCGTCGGACTCCGACATGCCGTCCTCGATGGTGATGATGGGGTAGCGTTCGCACCAGCCGGCCAGCAGGTCGGCAAACCCCTCGGAATCGAAATGGCGGCCCTCCCCGGCGAGCTCGTAGCGTCCGTCACGGAAAAATTCCGAGCTGGCCGCATCCACGCCCAGGTAGATGTCCCTGCCCGCGTGGTAACCGGCCCGCTCGATGGCTTCGAGGATGGTCTCGATGGCTTCCTCGTTGGAACCGAGGTCGGGCGCGAAACCGCCCTCGTCACCCACCGCCGTGGACAAACCGCGTTGCTTGAGCACGAATTTCAGCGCGTGAAACACCTCGGCGCCGGCACGCAGCGCCTCGGCGAAGCTGTCCACGCCCACCGGCAGGATCATGAACTCCTGCACGTCGACGTTGTTGTCGGCATGCGCGCCGCCGTTGACGATGTTCATCATCGGCACCGGCAGCATGCCCGGCTTGCCGCCCGACAACGAGTACCACAACGGCTTGCCGCGCGAGGCGGCGACGGCCTGGGCGGCGGCCAGCGAGACACCCAGCAAGGCATTGGCGCCGAGTTTGCCCTTGTTGGGCGTGCCGTCCAGCTCGATCAGGCGGGCATCCAGGCCCTTCTGGTCGGCGGCATCGACGCCCTTGAGCGACTTGGCGATGGTGTCGTTGACGTGGGCCACCGCCTTGCGCACGCCCTTGCCGCCGTAACGCGCCTGGTCGCCGTCGCGCAGCTCCACGGCCTCACGGCTGCCGGTGGAGGCGCCGGAGGGCACGGCGGCGCGACCCTGCGCACCGTCGGCCAGAGTGACTTCGGCTTCCAGCGTGGGATTGCCGCGCGAGTCGAGGATTTCCCGGGCGTGAACGTGGGTAATGTCTGTGCTCATGAAGTTTCCGTGTCCATGTTGCAAGGGTGAAAATCGAAGGGCCGCTCAGGCCAGCCGCTCCAGGAAACCGTGCTTCTTGGTCACCTGGTCCAGCGCCATCAAGGTTTCCAGCAAGGCCCGCATGCGGTCCAGCGGCCACGCGTTGGGACCATCGCTGAGTGCCTTGTCCGGATCCGGATGGGTCTCGGTGAACAAGCCCGCCACGCCGGCAGCCACAGCCGCACGCGCCAACACCGGCACGAACTCGCGCTGACCACCGGAACGGGTTCCCTTGCCCCCCGGCAGCTGCACCGAATGGGTGGCATCGAACACCACCGGGCAACCGGTGGCACGCATCGTGGCCAGACCGCGCATGTCCGACACCAGGTTGTGGTAGCCGAAGCTGGCGCCGCGCTCACATACCATCAGATCGTGGTTGCCGGTGGCACGCGCCTTGTCGACCACGTTGACCATGTCTTCCGGTGCCAGGAACTGGCCCTTCTTGATGTTGACCGGCTTGCCGGTGGCGGCCACCTTCTGGATGAAGTCGGTCTGCCGGCACAGAAACGCCGGCGTCTGCAGCACATCGACCACCTCGGCAACCTCGTCGAAAGGCGTGTATTCATGCACATCGGTAAGCACCGGCACGCCGACCTGCCGTTTCACCTCACCGAGGATGCGCAGGCCCTCTTCCCGGCCCAGACCCCGGAAGCTCTGCGCCGAGGAACGGTTGGCCTTGTCGTAGCTGGACTTGAAGATGAACGGAATGCCCAGCTCATCGGTGATGTCCTTCAGCGTGCCGGCCGTGTCGACCTGAAGTTGCTCGGACTCGACCACGCAGGGCCCGGCGATGAGGAACAGCGGGGACTCGAGCCCCACGTTGAAGCCACACAATTTCATGCTGTCGGCACCTTGACGATGGAGGGGGACGACCGGCGACCATGGCCGGCGCGCGCGTACCGGGCCATCCGCGACGGTCTCACGCGGTGACCCCGTCGGCGGCCACGCGCCGGCCGTCGCGCACGGCCCGGTACTCGCGTGCGGCACGCACGAATCCGTCGAACAACGGATGCCCGTCGCGCGGCGTGGAGGTGAACTCGGGGTGCGCCTGACAGGCCAGATACCAGGGATGCTGCTGCTCGGACAGCTCGACGATCTCGACCAGCAGGTCGTCCATGGACTTGCCGGAGATGACCAGCCCCAGATCCTCGAATGCCTGCCGGTAACGGTTGTTGAACTCGTAGCGGTGGCGATGACGTTCGCGCACCACGTCCTGGCCGTACATATGCCGCGCCAGGGTATCCGGCTTGAGCCGGCATTCCTGCGCGCCCAGGCGCATGGTGCCGCCGAGGTCCGAATCCTCGTCGCGCTGCTCCACGTCGCCGCTGGCGGTGGTCCATTCGGTGACCAGGGCGATCACCGGCTCCTCGGCATGACGGTTGTTCTCGCTGGAGTCGGCCCCGGCGAGACCGGCCACGTGACGGGCGAAGTCCACCACCGCCGCATGCATGCCGTAACAAATGCCGAAATAGGGAATCTTGTGTTCGCGGGCGAAACGCGAGGTCTGCACCTTGCCTTCGAAGCCGCGTTTGCCGAAACCGCCCGGCACCAGGATCGCGTCCACGTCCGACAACAGTGCCTCGGCGCCATGGATCTCCACCTGCTCGGAATCCAGCCATTTCAGGTGCACGCGCGACTTCTGCGAAATGCCGCCGTGACGCAGCGCCTCGCCCAGCGACTTGTAGGCATCCTTGTGCTCGACATACTTGCCGACGATGGCGATGGTGACGTCGTCGCGCGGGTGCTCGACGGCCTCGATGACCTGCTTCCATTCGGACAGATCGGCGGCCCGCGCCTCCAGGCCCAGGCGCCGCACCACGATCTCGTCCAGACCCTGCTCCTGCAGCGACAGTGGCAGCTTGTAGATGACATCCACATCGGCGGCGCTGATGACGGCCTGCTCGGCAACGTTGGTGAACAGCGCGATCTTGCGCCGCTCCGGGTCCGGCAACGGCTGCTCGCTACGGCACACCAGCACGTCCGGCTGGATGCCGATGGAACGCAGCTCCTTCACCGAATGCTGGGTCGGCTTGGTCTTGATCTCGCCGGCGGCCTTGATGAAAGGCACCAGCGTCAGGTGCATGAACAGGCAGTTGTCCGGTCCGTGCTCGCTGCGCAACTGGCGGATGGCCTCCAGGAACGGCAGCGACTCGATGTCGCCCACCGTGCCGCCGATCTCCACCAGCGCCACGTCATGGTCACGCGTGGCCTCGTAGACACAGTGCTTGATTTCGTCGGTGATATGCGGAATGACCTGCACAGTCGCGCCCAGGTAATCGCCGCGACGCTCCTTGCGGATGACCGACTCGTAGACCTTGCCGGTGGTGATCGAATGACGGCCCGACAGGCGGGTACGCACGAAACGTTCGTAGTGGCCCAGATCCAGGTCGGTCTCGGCACCGTCATCGGTGACATACACCTCGCCATGCTGGAACGGACTCATCGTGCCCGGATCGACGTTGATGTACGGATCGAGCTTCATCAACGTGACATCCAGGCCACGCGCTTCCAGGAGAGCTGCCAGCGAAGATGCCGCGATGCCCTTGCCAAGGGAGGACACCACGCCGCCGGTGACGAAAATCAGGGGAGTCATGAAACAAAGCCCAAGCTGGTAAAGCCTCATTCTACAGACTCGCCGGACGTACTGCATCGGGGGATGCCGATCGCACCCCCGCCACGGCACGACTGGCGGCGCACACCGGACCGTTACTGATGACGACCGCGTCCGACCCGGCCGTGCGTGTCCGGCCACAAGGCGGCGCTGAGGTTGTAGGCCGAGTTGACCAGCGCGATATGCGAAAACGCCTGCGGGAAATTGCCCACCAGACAGTCGTTCTCCACGTCGTACTCCTCTGACAGCAGGCCCACGTCGTTGCGCAGCGCCAGCAGGCGCTCGAACAGTGCACGCGCCTCATCCAGGCGGCCCTGCAGGGTCATGCAGTCGACCAGCCAGAAACTGCAGGCCAGGAACACGCCCTCTC
Source organism: uncultured Rhodanobacteraceae bacterium (assembly GCA_964566965.1). Lineage (GTDB taxonomy): Bacteria > Pseudomonadota > Gammaproteobacteria > Xanthomonadales > Rhodanobacteraceae > Oleiagrimonas. Next base: position 24,356 of record CAZMKO010000012.1, on the reverse strand, counting down.
CGCCACCCAGCCCGTCCACGCTCGAAGCGGTGTCGTAGCGGAGCACGAAACCGTCGCGGGTCAGGCGTTTCTCGACGGCGTCGATGGTGCGCGTGACACGCTCGTCGTCGATCGGCAGAAACCCGACCAACGGTATATGCAGCAGACTGGCGTCGAGCTCGGTACCGGCCCCGTAGTACTGCACGAAACTGCCCAGCTCGTGGCTGTAGGCATTGGCGCAGACATCGTCGTGCACCTGCCGGCGCAACCGGCGCCAATGCGCCACCGGGCCATCGAGGCCGAATTCCTCGGCGCTGCGGATCATGCGGTCCAGGGCCACCCAGACCATCACCTTGGAATAGGTGAAATGGCGCCGCGGGCCACGAATTTCCCAGATGCCCTCGTCCGGCTGGCGCCAGATCGATGCCAGGTGTTCGACAAGCCTGCATTGCAGGCTCCAGCCCGCCTCCTGCGTTGCCAGACCGTGCCGGCGGGCATGGTGAAGCGCGTCCATGACTTCGCCATAGACATCCAGCTGCAACTGGCCGCTGGCCGCATTGCCGACGCGCACCGGCGCACTGGACTGGTAACCGGGCAACCAGGGCAATTCGTATTCGGGCAGCCGCCGCTCGCCGCCGAGACCGTACATGATGCGCAATTGCGACGGGTCGCCGGCGGCGGCCCGCAACAACCATTGGCGCCAGGCCATGGCCTCGCCGGTGTAACCGGCCTCGACCAGCGCGAACAGGGTCAACGTGGCATCACGCAACCAGCAATAGCGGTAGTCCCAGTTGCGCGCACCGCCCAGCTGTTCGGGCAACGACGTGGTCGCCGCGGCCACGATGCCGCCGGTGTCGCGATGACTGAGCGCCTTCAGGGTGAGCAGCGAACGCGTCACGGCATCCGTCCACGGGCCGGCCGAACGGCAGGGGGCCGACCAGGTGCCGCCGGCCCGGGTTTCCTCCTCCAGCAACGCCGGCACATCGGGTGCGTCACGCAATGCCTTCCAGGATGGCATCCAGGTCAGCGAAAACGGCACCCGCTCGCCGCGCTTGATCGTGAAATCCGCGCAGGTGGTGAGGTCCTTGCCGTACAGTTCCACCGGCGTGGACAGGATCACCCGGTCGGGACCGGCGATCGCCTGCAGGCGGCCGTCGTCGGTGCGCATGACCCACGGCACCACGTGGCCGTAGCCGAAACGCAGGCACAGATCCATGTGCATCGGCACCTTGCCCTCGACACCCTCGACCATGCGCAGCACGTCGACGCGCGCGTCGTCGTTGGCATGCATGCCATCGACCACGCGCACCTTGCCCGTGGCGCAGGTGAATTCGGTTTCCAGCACCAAGCTGCCGTCGCGGTAACGGCGGCGGCTCTCGGCGTGCCCATCCGCCGGTGCCACCTGCCAATGACCGTTGCCGGCATCACCGAGCAATGCGGCGAAACAGGCGTCGGAATCGAATCGTGGCAGGCACAGCCAGTCGATGGAAGCATGGCGACACACCAGGGCCATGGTTTCGGCATTGCCGATGACCGCGTAGTCCTCGATGCGCGCCATGCGTTGTGTCCCCGGATCAGTGCTCGTCGCCACCCGCGCCGTGCACATGGCCGTGGGTGCGTTCTTCCTCGGTGGCCTCGCGGACATCGGTCACCTCGACATCGAAGTGCAGCGTCTGCCCGGCCAGCGGGTGATTGCCGTCGACCGTGACGTTGTCGCCATCCACCGCCGCCACCGTGACCAGGATCGGACCTTGCGGACCGTTGGCCTGGAACTGCATGCCCTGCTTCACCTCCGGCACACCCTGGAAGGCGCTCTTGGGCAGGGTCTGCACCAGCTCCTCGTGGCGCGCGCCGTAACCTTCGCCCGGGTCCACATCCACCTTCAGGGTGTCACCGGTGCTGCGGCCGGTCAGCGCCTTTTCCAGGCCCGGGACGATGTTGCCCGCGCCGTGCAGGTAGGCCAGCGGCTCGCGTTCGCGGGAGCTGTCGATGACATCACCGGCATCATTGGTCAGGGTGTAGTGGAACGAAGCGACGTGGTTGTCTGCAATCTGCATGAAAAATTCCGAAATGGCTCGAATGTCGCCGGCTGACGCCGACACGAACGTCAACAGGCTAGAGGCGCCCGCCGGTCGATGCAAATCGGTTCCCGACCGGCACCACGCGCCACGACGTTATGATGTGCATCCGTTCCGCCGGATCCCCCCATGAGCCCGCGCCTGCTCGACGACTGGCGCCACCGCCCCACGCAGCGGCGTGCCTGGGCGCTGGCGTTGCCCATGATCGTATCCAACATCAGCATTCCGCTGGTGGCCCTGGTGGATACCGCCGTGGCCGGACACCTGCCGCACTCCCGCCAACTGGCGGCGGTGGCCGTGGGCGCGGCGGTATTCAGCATGCTGGCATGGGTGTTCGGCTTTCTGCGCATGGGCACCACCGGCTTCGCGGCACAGGCCGCGGGTCGGAGCGATGGCGACACGCTGCGCCGGGTGCTGGTACAGGCCCTGCTGCTGGCCGCGGGTCTGGGCACGGCGATGGCCGTCGTGGCCTGGCCGTTGCTGCCCGGATTATTGGTCTTGATGAAGGCCTCGCCGGGATTGCACGACCTGGCACTGACCTATCTGCACATCCGGTTGCCGGCATTGCCGGCGGTGCTGGCCAACTACGCGCTGGCGGGCTGGTTCCTGGGCGCACAGAACGCCCGGGTCGCCTTCCTGATGCTGCTGGCGACCAACATCGTCAACGTCGCGCTGAACCTGTTGCTGGTGCTGGTCATGCACATGGGCGTGGGTGGCATCGCACTGGCCTCGCTGGTGGCGGCCTGGAGCGGCACCGCGGTCGGCCTGGCGTGCATTCCCCGCCAATTGCGCCGACACCCGGGACGCATGGACTGGCCCGGCTTGCGCGGCTGGCTGCACTGGCGCCCGCTGCTGTCGGTCAACCGCGACATCTTCCTGCGCAGCCTGGCCCTGCAGGGCGTGTTTTTTGCGGTGACGGTACTCGGCACACGATTGGGCGCCGACGTGGTCGCCGCCAATGCCCTGCTGATGAACGGGCTGATGCTGGCCTCGTTTGCCCTGGACGGGCTGGCCAACGCGGTGGAGGCGATGAGTGGGCACGCCATCGGCGCCCGCGACCGCGTTGGATTGCGGCGCGCCCTGGTGGTGTGTGGCGGCTGGTCGGTACTGGGCGCCCTTGCCTTCGCCGTCGCCCTCGGATGGGGCGGCCACCTGTTTGTGGACATGCAGACCAGCATCGCCAGCGTGCGCCGGGTCGCCTACGCGCACCTGGGGTGGCTGGCCCTGCTGCCGTTGGCCGCGGTGGGCGGATTCTTTTTCGACGGCCTGTTTGTCGGTGCCACGCGTGCGCGCGCCATGCGCGATTGCATGCTGGTGGCGGCCGCGGGATTCGCGGTCATGGCCGCCGGACTGATCGGCCCGTTCGGCAATCACGGCCTGTGGGCAGCGTTCCTCGGTTTCATGCTGTTGCGCGCCGCCGGCATGGGCTGGAGTGCCCGCCGCATCAGTCGTCGCGACGGCTGGATCGCGCCGGCCGCGGACATGCCATGCCACCCGCCACACAGGCACCAACGCTGATAATGTAACGGCATGGACATTGCTACCCGTCGCCGCCACCCTTCCTTCGCCACCGTGCTTGGCGCCTGCCTCGTCGTCGCCGGCTGCGCCACGGCGGCACCGCACCCGTCAACGGCCCCGACACCCGCCGCCACGCCACAGGCGAGCACGACCCGACCGGCACCGCCCGCCACCCCGGCATCGGCCGCGCGCGCGCCGGTCACCCCCGCGTCCGACCTGGCCCGACGCATCGACAACTACATTTCGCAGGACCGTTTCGCCACCGCGTCCTGGGGCATCAGCGTGGTGTCGCTGCGCTCGGGCGACCCGATCTACGGCCACCAGGCCGACAAGCTGGCGATTCCGGCCTCCAACGCCAAGCTGTATACCGCCGCGCTGGCACTGTCGGCCCTGGGCACCGGGCATCGTTTCCGCACCACGTTGTATGCCACCACGGCACCACGCGGCGGCAGTATCCAGGGCAACCTCATCCTGTACGGCCGGGGCGACCCCACCCTCGGCAAGGGCAATGACCGGAAAACGCCGCATGCCTGGGCGGAGGACATGGCCAAGACCCTGGCGCGGCGCGGCGTGCACCGCGTCACCGGCGCCCTGATCGCCGACGACACCTATTTTTCCGGCCCCGACATCCCGCTCGGCTGGGAAGCCCGCGACCTGCAAAGCTGGTTTTCGCCCCCGGTATCGGCGCTGACCGTGCAAGGCAACATGTTCGCCCTGCGGGTGGGACCGAACCGCGGCCTGTGCTGCAATGTCAGCACCACCCCGGCGATGCCCGGGATGGACATCGTCAACCTGACCCAGACCGATCCCAACGCCGGTTACGCCGACTTGGGCATCTATCGCGCGCCCGGCTCCAGCCGCCTGCAGGTATACGGCGCCATGCGCCCGACCGCCAAGACCCGGCGTTTCGCCCTGTCGGCACCGGACCCGGCGCGCATGGCCGGCGAACTGCTGCACGAGGCGCTGGTGCGTCACGGCATCAAGGTCGACGGTGGCGTGCAGTCCCTGCACTGGCCGCGCCGCAACGAGCAGTTGGGCGCACCCGGCACGGTGAAGATCGCCGAGGTGCGCTCGCCGCGCCTGGATGACATCGTCCAGCACGCGCTGAAACATTCCGACAATCTGTATGCCCAGTTGCTGTTGCTGGCCGCCGGTGTGCACATGGAAGCCGGCGGCACCTGCCCCGATCGCCATGGCGCACCGCGCACCACCGCCGACTGGAGCCTCTGCGCCATGCGCGACATGCTGCGCAAGGCCGGTATCGAACGCGACGAAGCGGATCTGGAAGAAGGCAGCGGCCTTTCACGCAAGGACCTGGTCACGCCACTGGCCACGACGAAACTGCTGGCATGGGCTGCCGGCCAGCCGTTCGCCGCCACCTACCACGACGCCCTCCCGATTGCCGGACACGACGGCACGCTGATCCGGCGCATGCGCAACACCGCCGCGGCCGGCAATCTGCATGCCAAGACCGGCACCCTGCGCCACAGCTACACGCTGTCGGGTTATGTCACCGCGGCCTCGGGAGAGAAGCTGGCGTTTTCCCTGATGCTGGACGACTACGTGCGTCCGACCACGTCCACCGGCCAGCGCACGGGACCCTCGCCGCAACACGACCTGGATGCCATCGCCACCATGCTGGCCGACTACGGCGGTTCCCCGTGACCACGATGCCGGTCGACACGCACCACAAAAAAAGCCGGACGGAGAACCGCCCGGCTTTTTTTTGTATCCCTTGATTCGGAGCTCAGGCGGGACGCACCTGATCGGCCTGCGGGCCCTTCTGGCCTTCGACGACCACGAAGCTCACTTCCTGGCCTTCAGCCAGGGTGCGGAAGCCCGTGCCCTCGATGGAACGGAAGTGCACGAACAGATCCGGCCCGCTGGGTTGAGTGATGAAACCGAAGCCCTTGGCTTCGTTGAACCATTTGACGGTACCGGTTTGGCGATCCGACATCTCTGGAGTCCTCAAAACAATGAAAAAATGTCACGACACGGAACCTTCCATGACGGACGAGGCTGAGATTGCAAGGAACAGGCAAAGCGGATGAAGCGGATCTTGGGTCAACCCCGAATCTGCTGCATCAGGCCACGATGCACGGCGACCAGGCAAGCACAGAACCTGCATTGTACAGGCATTCAGGGCCGATGGTATGCATGAATCGGGCTCGATGGCGGTTTTTTTGTTGGCCACCGTTCAGAAACGGGGATGGACCAGTTGCTCCAGGAACAGCCCGCCCACCCGTGGCTCCACCCACAACGTGACCAGCACGCCATAGGCCGCGCCCCACAGATGGGCACTGTGGTTGATGCGGTCGGTCCCACGCCGCTGCATGTAAACACCGTAACCCACGTACATGACGGCATAGACGATCGCCGGCAGCGGAATGAAGAACACGAAAATCAGCGCCCACGGCTGCAGCAGGATGAACCCGAACAGCACCGCCGACACCGCCCCGGACGCGCCCAGGCTCACGTAGGCGGTATCGTCGCGATGCCGCAGGCAGCTCGGCAGCGACGACACCAGCAACCCGCCCAGATAGAACAGGACATAACCCACCTCGCCGATGCGCGGCACGAAGAAAAGCTCCATCAGCCGGCCGAAGAAAAAAAGCGTGACCATGTTGAACAGCAGATGCTGCAGGTCTGCATGCACGAACCCCGAGGTCCACAAGCGCCAGTATTCGTTCCGTCGCACCACGCCCGGCGGCCACAGCACCAGTTGCATCCACCACGACCGGCGCTTGAACGCGGCCCAGGACACCAGGCAGGTGACGGCGATGAGGATAAGGGTGATGGCCATGCGGGAAATCGCGAACGTGGGGTGCCCACGGAGAACGGCGACTGTAGCAAACCCGGCGGCGCCGGTCCCGGCATGGCACGGTGCCGGATCCGTGATACCGTCCGCGTCATGCCCACAGGGCATGATCTGCCTGCCGCTCCCGACGTCCGCGGCGTTATGATGCGCGCGGCTCCCTCCCCCACTGCGGTCATCAACCATGCTCCCCTTGCGCTTTTTGCAACTGGATGTCTTTCCCGCCAGCATCGGCGGCGGCAACCCGCTCGGCGTCGTATTCGGTGCCGCGCATTGGAATGCCGAACAAATGCAGCGTTTCGCCACCTGGACCAACCTGGTGGAAACCACGTTCGTGCTGCCGCCACGCGCCTCCGGCGCCGACTATCGGCTGCGCATTTTCACCCCCGCCCGCGAAATCCCCTTCGCCGGCCATCCCAGCATCGGCAGCGCCCACGCCATCGTGCAAACCGGCTGGACCCGGCCGCGCGATGGTCTCCTGATGCAGGAATGCGGTGCCGGCGTCCTGCCGGTACGGGTCCAGGACATCGACGGCGTGCGGCAGATGCTGATCCAGGCTCCGCCGGCCCGGGTGCTCCGCGACGGCAACGACGCGGACACGGCACTGGCGCCGGTCCTGGCGGAGCAACCCGTCGGCGCCCTGGGCGGCGCGCTGGTCGACGGCGGCCGGCGTTGGTGGGTGGCCGAGCTGGCCGACGAGGAGACGCTGCGCGCCTGGCAGCCGGACCACACCGCCATCAAGGCCCTGGCCGCCACCAGCGAAAGCATGGGGTTGTGCGTCTTCGCCCGCAACCGCAACGGTGACGACCATCAGCTGGCCGTGCGCGCGTTCCCGGCCGGCGCCGGCATCGTCGAGGATCCCGCCTCGGGAGCCGCCAACGGCCTGATCGCCGCGTACATCGCCCAGCGCGAGCCGGAAGGCGAGCTGGCACGCGGCTACCGGGTCAGCCAGGGTCGCGAGATCGGCCATGACGCGCGCCTGCTGTTGCATATCGACGACGACGGCCATGTCTGGACCGGTGGTCATACCCGCACCATCGTCGACGGTCAGCTGCATTGGCACGACGACGTGCGCACGACGCGGGTCGAGCAGCCTCGGCGCGCCGCCAACGGCTGAGAACCCGTAAAAAATCGCCCACCTGCGACGAGTGCCGCGGAACGCCTGCGCCGGATCCAATCAGAGCATCCCTGCACCGGCCGCCTGTTTCACACGCCCCGAGTGCCCGGACAGCCGCGGGTCAGCCGGCGCTCAGTGGTCATCGGCACAATGGGCATTCCGTCTCACCCGAAGGGAACCGCGATGCCACGCAAGCTCATTGCCACCTTGACCCTGTCCGCGCTGGTGCTGGCCGGCTGCCAGGGAACCGGCAACGTCCGGCAGGCACCACCGCCCGCGCCGGACCAGCCCCCCTCCACCACCGCGCCGCAGAACGGGACCGGCAATGAAACGGCCGCGGACCCCTGGGACAAGGCACGCGAGGCGGGCATGGCCTTCCGTGCCATCGGCAACGAACCGGGCTGGATCGCGGAGGTGGAAAAGAGCCGCCGCCCCACGTTGTTCCTGCATTTGGACAACGGTCGCAACAAGATCGCGGTGCCGCAGGCGAACGTGGCCATGGACAAAGCCTCGGGCAAGATCACCTTCACCGGCCAGACCGCCGACAACCAGCGCGTGCAGCTGGTGGTCCTGCGCGGTCAGTGTGTCGACGACATGAGTGGCAAGAAAATGGACGCGGCGGCCGAGCTGGATGTCGGCTCCCGGCATTACGTCGGCTGCGGTCGTTTCCTGATGCAGTAGGCATGGCGCGACCTGCTCCCATGAAAAACGCCCGGCGCATGATGCGCCGGGCGTTTTTTTCATGAACGGCGTGGGTGGCGGTCAGATGTTGCCCTGGTCCGGGCCGCCCTGGCCGGCAAAATCGATCACCAGCGCCACCCGGCGGTTGGGCGCGCCGTTGTCGCCGGCGGCACCGGACTTGACCTGGCGGTTGCCGTCCTCGCCGTAGCTGACCGCGCGCAACTGGTCCGCGTTCATGCCCTGACCGACCAGGTAGTCGCGCACCGCCTCGGCGCGCTTCTTGCCGAGGCGCTTGTTGTAGGCTGCCGATCCGGCCGGATCGGTGAATCCTTCCACGGTGACCACGGCATCGGCGTGGTGCTCGCTCATCACGTTGGCGAAGTCGTCCAGCATCGCCTTGTCCTGCGGGCTCAATGTACTCTGGTCGAAGTCGAAGTGCGCCACGGTATCGACGCGGATGCGTCCCTCCAGCTTGGTGATCTTGGCGTCGTATTGGGCGAAACGCTGCTCGATGTCCTGCGACAACGAATCGATCTGCTGCTGGAGGTTCTTGTCGGTCTGCTGCAGCTGCGCCACGGTGGCATCGAACTCGCTGCGTTTGACGTAGTTGGAACAACCGGCGAAAGCCACCACGGCGGTCAGGCCGAGGCCAAGGCAAAGGGCGCGATACATCTTGTTGTGCATGCAGCATCTCCTGCGGGGAGCGGGTCGCCAAGTGCGGCAGCGCACGCACGAACGCGACACAAACGGGCCGACACGCTGCTCAAGTCACCCTAACCCAGGCCTGTCGCTTTTCGGGCCTGCGGTTTGATACCGGTTCCGAACGGGTTCAGGCGGCCGGTCAGCGGCTCGTCATGGTCGTGAAGATGCCCCGCCCAGACTCCTAGCCGCGATAGTCCTGATAGGACTTTTCCTCCACCAGGGTGGAACCCAGCTTCAGGTTGATGGCCTTCTTGGCGGCCGCCCGCTCATCGTTGCGGACATACACGGACCGGGCCAACGCGATGAAATCCTCGTCGAACGCGCGGTCACGCTCCTTGAGGCGGATGCGGTCTTCGATATCCCACAACGCCTCGTTGACCGCCTTCAGTTGCGCACGTTCGGCCGTGATGTCGACCGCCGACGCCTCGTGCGCCTGCCAGGTGGCCTCCAGCAACTGTAATTCGTGGCGCACGTTGGCCAGCTTGGCCACGTCGTCGATGCGTGCGGATTTGATTTCCAGGATGGTGATCTTGTCGATCAACTCGCCGAACGACACCGGCACTTCAATCTGATTCATGATGAAAACGTCTTGGCGGAAAGGCCGCACAAGCATAACCGCCCACGCCGCCGGGTGGCAGCGATCATGCGGTCGCCACGGCACTGCCACCACCGCGCGCCTGTGATAGCGTGAAGGCGGGCTTTGTCGTTTTTCGCTGCGGGCGCCCGGCACGGGCGACCCGCATCCGGCACCAGCGCGGGGGCAACAGGCATGACTCAAGGCAACGACGGCGACGACTCCGGTCGCGACAACAAACATCGCGGCGCGGACAGCGGCCCGGGTGGCCGGGACACGGGGCGCCCCCCGGGACATGGCAAACGCATGCGCGAATCGGCACGCCGCGTGGTGCGCGAGATGAGCCACCCCGGCCCGGGGCTGGTGCATCCGGCGCTGATTCCCGGCGTCGGCGTGGAAAAAACCAAGTTCGAATTCGGCACCAACCGCCTGGTGTTCGCCATATCCGGCCTGCTGATTCTGGGCGTGATCGCCTGGGCGGTGGCGGCACCGAACAGCATCCCGAGCGTCGGCACCTCCGCACTGGGCTGGATCAACGCCCACTTCGGCTGGCTGTTCCGGCTGCTTGCCGTAGTCGTGCTGTTGTTCATGATCGTGCTTGGCTATGGTCGTTGCGGCGGCGTGCGCCTGGGGGCGGACAACGAAAAGCCCGAATTCAGCACCGTCTCGTGGGTGGCGATGTTGTTTTCCGCCGGCATGGGCATCGGCCTGCTGTTCTACGGACCGTACGAACCGTTGGTCTATTTCAACGCGCCGCCGCATGGCTTCAACGTCGACCCGGGTTCGGTCGACGCCGCCCAAACCGCGATGGCACAGACCATCCTGCACTGGGGCCTGATCCCTTGGGCCTTCTACGCGCTGGTCGGTGGCGCCATCGCCTACAGTGCCTACCGCCGCGGTCGCCGCCCGCTGATTTCGGCGATCTTCGAGCCATTGTTCGGTGAACGCGTGCGCGGTCCGCTGGGTGCCGTGATCGACATTTTTGCCATCATCGTGACGTTGTTCGGCACCGCTGTATCGCTCGGCATCGGCGCACTGCAGATCGCCCAAGGCGTGGAGATCGTGTCCGGAGTCGGCCCGATCGGCAACAAGGTCATCGTCGGCATCATGGCGATCCTTACCGTCGCCTTCATCATTTCGGCCGTGTCCGGCGTGTCGCGCGGCATCCGCATCCTGTCCAACACCAACATGGTGGTGGCCGGCTCCATCGCGGTCTTCGTGTTCATTGCCGGCCCGACGATCTTCCTGCTCAACCTGCTGCCTTCGTCGTTCCTGGCGTTTTTCCGCAACTCCCTGATGATGCTGGCCCGCAATCCCGACCAGGGTGAAGGAGTGGCCGAATTTCTGTCCAGCTGGACGGTGTACTACTGGGCCTGGTGGATTTCCTGGACACCGTTCGTGGGCATGTTCATCGCCAAGATTTCGCGCGGCCGCACTTTGCGTGAATTCGTCACTGTAGTCATCGTGGTGCCCGCCGTGGTCTGCTCGATCTGGTTCTTGATTTTCGGCGGCGCGTCCATGTACCAGGACCTCACCGGCATGGGGTTGAGCGACTCGGGTTCGGCCGAAGCCATGTTGTTCGATATGCTCCACAACCTGCCGCTCGGCACCGTTACCACGGTGCTCGCGATGGTTTCGATCCTGGTGTTCTTCGTCACCTCGGCCGACTCGGCATCCATCGTCATGAGCTCTATGTCACAGCGGGGCGAACCCGAGCCCTCGCCGCGCGTGACCATCACCTGGGGTCTTCTTCTGGGCGCCACGGCCGCTTCTCTGCTTCTGGCCGGCGGTGAAAATGCCCTTTCGGGACTGCAGTCGATCATGGTGGTGTCGGCGTTGCCGTTCGCGGTGATCCTGATCGGCATGATGGTGTCCTGGACCAAGGAACTGCACACCGACCCGTATCTGCTGCGCCGCCACTACGCACAGTCGGCCATCGCGCAGGGCGTGCGCCTGGGCATCGCCAAGCACGGCGACAACTTCGTGTTCGGTGCCAGCGAGGTGGCCGCCGACGAGGGCGCCGGCGGCTGGCTGGACAGCGAGGATCCGAAGCTGACCGCCTGGTATGTCGACATCATGAAGGACGAAGCCGACATCCTGAGCGCCGACGACGTGCGGCGCACGCTCAGCCCGGGCCGCATCCAGCCCAAGGGGCCGCCACGGCCGGACCTCAGCGCCTCCGGCGACGAATCGACCGCCACCCGCGTGCGCCACCGCAACGACCAACCACCGGCACCGCCCAAGGCGGACACCTGATCGTCACACGCGATCCCCGGGGTGGCGGCCGAGAGCGCATGCCGCCAGGCACAAAAAAACGCCCCGATCGGGGCGTTTTTTTGTGCCTGGCGGAGAGGGTGGGATTCGAACCCACGTTACGGGAGACCCGTAAACCGGATTTCGAATCCGGCGCATTCGACCACTCTGCCACCTCTCCGAAAACGCGTCGCCCGGCAAGATGGCAGTCGATGCCGGGCATGCCCGTGTACCCGGTGTCATACCGGGGCGTCCGCGCCACGGCACGGTCACCGTGTTTCCCTGCGAGGACGAAAGGCCGGCCATGATACGGCCTCGAAAGCCCGATGACAAGATAGAACGTGCCGGCACGGCACCACCCGCCGAGCAGCGATGCGAACACGTGCCGGCCACGCCGGTACCGTGACAAGCATCGGCCACTGCGGCATGCTTTGACCCAATCCCCCTGCACAGCCACCATGATCGAATTCGGACACGGAACGCACCCGGGCATCCGCCGCGCCACCAACGAAGACACCTATTGTGCCGATTCCGGGCTGGGCCTGTTTCTGGTGGCCGACGGCATGGGCGGACACCTGCACGGCATGGTCGCCGCCGCCCTCGCCCGCGACCATGTCTGTGCCGCTGTGCGCGCCGGGGAATCCCTGGAAGCGGCCATCCGCGGCGCCGACCGTGCCATCATCTCGCGGCAGCACGCGGACGACGGCATGCTGCCGATGGGAACCACGCTGGTGGCGCTGCACCTGCACGGCGCGACGTTCGAGGCCGCCTGGGTCGGCGACAGCCGCCTGTACCTGTATCACGACGGATTGCGGCAACTGTCGCACGACCAGTCACTGGTCCAGGATCTGGTCGACCACGGTGTACTGGACGCGCACGAGGCCCGCGGCAACCCCCATCGCAACGTGCTGACCCAGGCGCTGGGCGTGACCTCGCCGGACGAGCTCCGCGTCGACAAACTGTCGGGCACGCTGGTGCCGGGCATGCGCTTTCTGCTGTGCAGCGACGGCCTGAGCGAGCATGTCGGGGAACCGGCCCTCGAACGCTACCTGACCCGCGACGACCTGGCCGCCCAGGAATTGACCGATGCCCTGCTGCTGGAGGCCCTGGATGCCGGCGGCCACGACAACGTGACCGCGTTGGTGCTGCGCTGCCATCCCGACCGGGTCTGCTGAATCGCCCGTCCGGTTGCCCGGCTCAGGATTCCGGCATGCTGTCGCCGGCGGACTCCAGACGCCGCCACAGGCTCTGACCGCCGGCCGATTCATCCAACGCCGCCACGCGCCGATCGTGGGCATCACGCTCGGCGGCACTGGCCCGCAGAACACGCGGTCGCCGGGTCAGCGTGACCCGCATCGATCCGCCGCCACCGGTGTCGCCACTGCCGCCGAGGTCCAGATCCAGCGCCGACTGGCCGGAGGTCATCGCCAGGTACACGTCGGCGAGCAGCTGCGCATCGAGCAGGCCGCCATGCAGGTCGCGATGTCGATTGTCCACGCCAAGGCGCTTGCACAGCGCGTCCAGGCTGTTGCGCTGCCCCGGATACATCTCGCGCGCCATGGCCAGAGTGTCCAGCACACTGGCGTGATCGGCCGTGGTGCCGAAGCTGTCTCCGGCGCGGGCCAGCTCGGCGTCCAGGAACCCGACATCGAAGGCCGCGTTGTGGATGATCAGCTCACTGCCTTCGATGAAGGTCAGGAAATCCGCCACCACGTCGACGAAGCGCGGCTTGTCCAGCAGGAACTCGTCGCTGATGCCGGTGACCTCACGCGCGCCCTCGTCGATGGCGCGGTCCGGATTGAGATAGGTGTGAAAGTGCGCGCCGCTGGGGCGCCTGTCGATCAGTTCCACCGCACCAATTTCCACGATGCGGTGACCGCGGGCCACTTCCAGGCCCGTGGTTTCGGTATCCAGTACCACCTGGCGCATCAGTGCCGCCCTCCATCGATCATGGCCGTCGCCTTGCGCTGCTCGGCCTGCTCGCGTGCCGCGTCATCCACCCGCTCGTTCTCGACATGACCGGCGTGCCCTTTCACCCAAAACCAGCGTACGTGGTGTGCGTCGGCCGCGGCCGACAGGCGCTGCCAAAGATCCTGGTTTTTTACCGGCTTGCCGGCGGCGGTGCGCCATCCACGCGCGCGCCAGCCGGGCAGCCAGTCCTCGATACCCTGCATGACGTAGCGCGAGTCGGTGGTCAGGCGGACCCGGCAGGGCCGCTTCAAGGCTTCCAGCGCCATGATCGCCGCCGACAGCTCCATGCGGTTGTTGGTGGTGTGGTCCTCGCCGCCGGCCAGCAGCCGTTCGCGGCCGCGGCTGCGCAGCAGGGCCGCCCAGCCACCCGGCCCCGGATTGCCCAGACAGGCACCGTCGGTGAAGATTTCCACATCGCCGGCGTCGGCCATGCCCACATCCTCGTTCATGCACACTCCCGTTGAGTTCCAGGCACCCAGTTGCCGCGTTTGTTCCCGGCCGGCAGGTGCCGCAAGGTGTAAACCGATGCCAGCGGCTTGACCGTGGCGCGCCACTTGCGCGCGGTCAGCACGAAGGCGCCGCCGGCCCAGGCCGGTTCCGTCCCCGCATCCCGGCACGGCCAAGCGGCACCGCAACGCATGATCCGTACGATGTCCACGCCGCGTGCCACCAGGCGCTGGCGCAACCAGCCCGGGGGCGTCAGCATCGGCCGCGGCTGGCGCCGGCACAGCAGCCACGGCATCCACAGGCTGAACGGATGAAAGGCACCCACCAGCAAGGTACCGTCATCGGCCAGCACGCGTACCGCTTCATCCAGCACCGCGGCAGCCAGCGGCGTCCACTCCAGCACATGATCGAGCACCACCACGCGGAATGCGCCGTCCCGGAACGGCAAGGCCTCGTCGACCCGGGCATGCACGTCGCCGCGCCAGTGCCCGTCATGCAGCTCCAACCGGGTCGGTCGCCCCAGGCGGCCCCAGGCGTCCCCCGGCAGCACCGGCATGCCCAGGTGCAAGGCGTGCCCGGGGCCGGCCGTGGGCAGCACGCGCTCGAGCGCGGCCGCCTCGGCACGGCGCAGCCCGGTCACGGCCGGCCGGGCCATCAGGGAATCAGGGTGCACGGCATTCATGGGGAAAACGACATCACCGACAGATCCGATAGGTTAGCCCGAATCGCCGCATGCGTCGCGCCGGAACCCGCCGGCACGTGACACCGGTCCTGAAGCCCGGGCCAAACCCTGCTATATTTTTGCCTTGATTTTCAACAGAGTTGCCTCGACGCATGGATCCGCGAGCGGCTCGCCGACCTGTTGCGGAGACGACCCCGTTGCACCTGGACGCCCTACCCGCCCTCGCAGACAACTACGTCTGGATGCTGTCGGACTCCGACGGCAACGCGCTGGTGGTCGACCCCGGCGAAGCCGGGCCGGTGGAGTCGGCCCTGTCCGCGCGCGATCTGTCCCTGAAGGCGATTCTCCTCACCCACCATCATGCCGACCACGTCGGCGCGGCGCAGACGCTGCGCGCCCGCCACGATGCCACCGTGTACGCACCGTATGATCCGCGCATCGCGGCGGTCGACACCGGCGTGGGTGAAGGCGACCGCGTGACCCTGGAAGCACCGGCCGTGGCATTCGAGGTGTGGGAAGTGCCGGGACACACCCTCACCCATGTCGCCTACGTCGGCGCGGGGCTGGTATTCAGCGGCGACACGTTGTTCAGCCTGGGCTGCGGCCGCCTGTTCGAGGGCTCGCCGACGCAAATGCTCGATTCGCTGGACCGCCTGGCCGGCCTGCCGGACGACACCCGCGTGTGCTGCGGACACGAATACACGTTGGCCAACGCGGCGTTCGCCCACGCCGTGGACCCCGACAACGCCGCCCTGGCGCGCCACACCGACGCCGCCCGCCGCGCGCGCGAAGACGGGCGACCCAGCCTGCCCTCGCGCATGCAGCACGAGCGTGCGGCCAATCCGTTCCTGCGCGTCGACGCCCCCGCCATCATGCGTTGGGCCGACAACACCGACACCTCCCGCCAGGGCCGCGTGGCGCGCTTCGCCGCGCTGCGCCGGTACAAAGACGGATTCACGGCATGAAGCGACGCCCGCGCACCTTCCTGCTGGCCGCCACGGCGCTGTTCCTGTCGGCCTGTACCACACCGGCGCCGCGACCCGACATGGCACCGGCGCCGGCTCCCACGACATCCAAGCCGGAACCGGAACTGCCGGTACGGACCGTTCCGGCACGACCGGGCACGCCGGTCCGCATCGACGCCTGGGGCGACCTGCGCGACCGCTTCGCGATGAACGACTGCCCGGCACCCGCCGTGCGCCGCGCGCGGCTGGAAACACGCAACCCGGCCGGGTTCGAGGCCCGACTGCATGCCGCCCTGCCGGTCATCGACTACGTCAGCCGGGTCGCCGCCGCCAAGCAGGTAGCCGGCGAATTCGCGCTGCTGCCCTGGGTGGAAAGCCATTTCCGCGATGTCGCGCCGCGTCGCGGCCGGCCGGCCGGCATGTGGCAGATCATGGCCATCACCGCCCGGGCACTGGAATTGCCGGTGAATCGCGGTTACGACGGCCGGCTCGACCGGGTCGCTTCCAGCGATGCCGCGCTGCAGCTGATCGCCGACTATCACGCCCACTGGGGCGACTGGCGCGTCGCCGACATGGCCTACAACACCGGCGAATTCCGCATGCGCAAGCTGCTCAAGGCGCACGGCATGCCGAAAGCCTCCCCGGCCATTCCGAACCTGCCGGTCGGGCGCACCACCCGCCAGCACCTGACCCGCCTGCTGGCCATCGCCTGCATCGTGCGCGACCCGGCCCGATTCAACGTGACGCTGCCGAAGATGGAACCGCAGCGCCGCCTGAAGGTGGTCGAACTGGACCGGCCGGCACGCGTCAGCCGCGTGGCCAGCGCCAGCGGCATGTCCACGCAGGCCTTCCGCGAGCTCAACCCCGGTTACCGGCTGGATACCATCACCACCACCACGCCGATGCGGGTACTGCTGCCGGTGGCCGCCGCGCAGCGGCTGGACAGTGCCATCGCCGGGCAGGCGCTGGAAGACGGCGACGCACTCGCCTCGGTCGACAGCTCCTCCCGCTATACCGTGGCCAGCGGCGACTCGTTGTGGAGCATCGCCCGTCGTTTCGATGTGCGCGTGGAACAATTGCGCGCCTGGAACGACCTGGATGGCTCCGACCTGCGGCCGGGCCAGGTGCTGATGCTGGAGCCGGCGCCCTCCGGCTGAACGACGCGTCGGGCCGCCGGCGCGTCCGCGACCGGTGCATCCGGGCCCGACGCCGGGTAAACTTGAGGTTTCGCCCGCCACGTGCGCGGGCCCCGTCGTCATCCGGAGGAATCATGGGATTTTTGCATGGTAAGCGCGCCCTCGTCGTGGGCATTGCCAGTCAACGTTCGATCGCCTGGGGCATTGCCAATGCGATGCACCGTGAAGGTGCCGAGCTGGCCTTCACCTACCAGAACGAGCGCCTGAAGAGCCGCGTCGAGGAAGCGGCCAACGCCTTCGGTTCCAACATCGTGCTTCCCTGCGACGTGGCCGACGACAGCCAGATCGACCATGTGTTCAGCGAGCTGGGCAAGCACTGGGACGGCTTCGACATCCTGGTGCACTCGGTGGGCTTCGCGCCGCGCGAGGCACTCCAGGGCGAATTCCTGGACAACCTGACGCGTGAAAACTTCGGCATCGCCCACGACATTTCCAGCTACAGCCTGGCTGCCCTGTCCAAGGGCGCACGCCCGATGATGGCCGGCCGCAACGGTGCCATCCTGACCCTGACCTATCTCGGCGCCGAGCGTGCCCTGAACAACTACAACGTCATGGGCCTGGCCAAGGCCAGCCTGGAAGCCAATGTCCGGTACCTGGCCTACAACCTCGGGCCGCAGGACGGCACGCGCGTCAATGCCATCTCCGCCGGCCCGATCAAGACCTTGGCGGCCTCGGGCGTGGGCAACCTGCGCAAGATGCTCGACCACGTGGAAGAAAACGCCCCCCTGCGCCGCAGCATCACCACCGAGGAAGTGGGCAACGTGGGCGCGTTCCTGTGCTCGGACCTGGCCTCGGGCGTGACCGGCGAGGTGACGCACGTCGACGCCGGCTACAGCATTCTTGGCATGACCGGCATCTGATCCCGTCACACCCACCCGGCACATGGCACGACGCCGCGTGCCGGGGCGACGAAAAGGCACAGAAAAACGGCCCGACGCCAGTGGCGTCGGGCCGTTTTTCATGACCGTACCATGTTACATGCGCGCCTCGGAATACTGGATGTCCAGCTTGCCCTTGAGCATCTCCAGCCACTCGTTGGTGGCCGACACCGCATACGCGCCGCGCATCTGCTGCACCAGCATCTTGCGCTGGGCATCGGGGATATCGTCAAGCTTGCCCGGATGCACGTCGCGCAGCTCCAACAGCGCATAACTGCCGTCGCCAAGATCCACCTTGGCCAGGCGCGGCTTGCCATCGGCCGGAGGTGGCATCGAGAACACCTTGTCCAGCAGCGGGCCGGCCACGCCGGGTTGCGAGCGCGTGGCGCCATCCACGTTCTGGACGTCCAGGGTCTTGTCGTCCTTGGCCAGGGCGGTCAGGTCGCCCGCCTTGGTCAAGCGCGTGAACAGGCTGTCGGCGTGTTCGGTCGCCTGCTTGTCGACACGCTGGTCGAGCACCTTCTGGCGCGCCTTGTCTGTCACATCCGCCAACGGCAGCTTTTCCGACTTCTGATGCTTGTCCACATGGATCACCACCATGTGATTGCTGCCCAGCATGATCGGATCGGACGTGTTGCCGTTCTTCAGCACGTTGTCCGAGAAGGCGGCCTTCACCACCTTCGGATCGGCGGCCAGCCCGTCTTTGGCGCCATCCTTGCCGAACAGGTCGGTGTGCTGGATCTTCAGGCCCAGCTTCTCGGCCGCCGGCTCCAGCGAGGACGGATCCTGGTAGACCATGTCGGTCAATTTGCCGGCGAGGTCACTGTACTGCTGCTGGCCGTCGGCCTCACGGGCCTCGCGGGCCAGCTGGTCGCGCACCTCGTCGAACGGCTTGGCCTTGCCGGCACGCACGTCGCGCAGCCAGATGATGTGGTACCCCTCGGGCGAAAGGACCGGCTTGGACACGTCGCCCTTGTGCATGGCGAACATCGCATCCTCGAACGCCTTGTTGGTCATGCCCTTCTGCAACCAGCCGAGATCGCCACCGGTGAGCCGCGAGCCGGCATCATCGGAATACTTGCGGGCCAGCGCGGCAAAATCGGCCCCCTTGGCACGGGCCTGCTCGTCGACCTTCTGTGCCTTGGCAAGCGCAGCCTTCTGCTGTTCGGCGGAGGCATTGTCCGGCACCTTGATGAGGATATGCGACACCTCGCGCTGCTCCGGCTCGACAAAGCGCTGTTTTTCGTCTTCGTAGCGCGCCTTGAGGGTCGCCTCATCGATCTTTTCATCGCCCTTCATGCTGGCCGCGTCGAGCTCGATGTAGCTCAACGACACCTTCTCGGGACGCACGAAGTCATCCGGATGCGCCTCGTAGTAGGCCTTGATCTCGTCGTCGGACACCTTGGTGTCCTCCAGCGCCGGGCGCGGCAGGATGGCGAACGAGATGTCGCGCGCCTGCAACTGCAACTCCAGGTAGGCATCGACGTCGGCCTGGGAGATGGTGCTGGTATCGGTGACCACGTCCGGCAGCAGCCGCGCCTGCAGGTCCGAACGGACCTGATCCTGGAACATCGCCGGGCTCATGCGGTTGTTGGCCAACACGGCACGGTAGGAATCGGCATCGAACTTGCCGTCGACCTGAAATGCCGGCACCGAGGCGATCTGGTCGCGAATGGCGGCATTGGTCACGACCAGGCCGAGATCCTCGCCCGACTGCGTGAGCAGGTAGCGGTTGATCATGCCATCCACGACCTGTTTCTTGACCTCGGGCTTTTCAAAATAGGACGCGTCGAACTGCTCGCCCTGCTCCTCGCTCATGCGCTGGCGGAGGTTGTTCATCTGCTCCTGGTAGTCCTGCTGGGAAATTTCATGCTTCCC
Organism: uncultured Rhodanobacteraceae bacterium; assembly: GCA_964566965.1. Classification (GTDB taxonomy): domain Bacteria; phylum Pseudomonadota; class Gammaproteobacteria; order Xanthomonadales; family Rhodanobacteraceae; genus Oleiagrimonas. The sequence continues at coordinate 4,622 of CAZMKO010000012.1, read as the reverse complement.
GACCTTGGCCACCCAGGTGTCTTGGTTGCTGATGACGTAGCTGCCGAGGCCCCAGCCGGCCAACAGCAGGGACAGGATGCCGAAGATGATGATGGCCGGCCAGCCCTGGATTTTATCGCGCAGACTCTGAAGCATGGAAACGGTTCCGACTTTTTTTGACGCAAATGACAAGGGCGCCACGCGGGCGCCCTTGTTCGGCTTAACAACCCTGTAAGTGGCGGAGTGGACGGGACTCGAACCCGCGACCCCCGGCGTGACAGGCCGGTATTCTAACCAGCTGAACTACCACTCCTTGGTGGGTGCTGAGGGTTTCGAACCCCCGACCCTCGCCGTGTAAAGGCGACGCTCTACCGCTGAGCTAAGCACCCTGACACCCGGCGAAGCGGCGCGATCAAGCACCGCTTGCGCAGGGAGCCTCGCTGATGGAGGCCGATTAGTTTAGTGCGTCCTTGAGCGCCTTGCCAGGCTTGAAGGCCGGCACCTTGGACGCCTTGATCTTGATGGTCTCGTTGGTACGCGGATTGCGACCCATGCGAGCGGCACGCTTGCGCACGGAGAAGGTGCCGAAACCGACCAGGGAAACGGTGTCGCCCTTCTTCAGTGCCTTCTTCACGTGATCGGTGAAGGCGTCGACGGCACGGGTGGCATCGGCCTTGCTGAGATCACATGTATCGGCGATGCAGGTGACGAGTTCGGATTTGTTCATTGAGTAACTCCCTAAAACGGTTGAAGTAGCGCGCAGTATCTACAGGGGCGAGGCGCGCCCGCTGATGGTTGTCGGCCTCCCCCATGAGGGCCGCTTCGGTCGCCGTGCCGGTGTCGGCCTGCGCCGCACCGAACGCGGTGCGACCTTTATACCAGTGCCCCCAAATGTCCGCAATACGAGATGTCGCAACGGTTTCCGCGCTTTTCCCCAATCACGGCGACTTGCGCGATCGGCCCCAAAAGTGCTTGCGTCGATGCCATCGGCGACGATAGGCCAGCAATATCAACACGATGCACCAACCATTGGATGCCGTGTCGCCATCGTGTCAGGCGCGGCGGGCGCTTGCGGAACAACGCGTCAGCGTGGCCGATGATGCCGTGGATCGACAAAAACATGCCCCGGCACCTTGCGGCCCGGGGCATGGATGGCGGCCGACACGCGTATCAGTGCGGGCGTGCCGGGGCCTCCTGGCGGCTCTTGCCGCGGTTGCCGGCGCCCGCCCCCTTGCCACCGCCGGCCTTCTTCTTCGGCGCCGGCCCCAGCGGGTGCTCCAACGCCAGGTCGAGCACCTCGTCGATCCAACGTACCGGATGGATGTCCAGGGCCTTGGTGATGTTGTCGGGAATGTCCGCCAGATCCTTGCGGTTCTCCTCGGGAATGATCACCGTGGTGATGCCGCCGCGATGCGCGGCCAGCAGCTTTTCCTTGAGACCGCCGATCGGCAGCACGCGGCCGCGCAGGGTGATCTCGCCGGTCATGGCAACCTCCGAGCGCACCGGCACGCCGGTGAGCACCGACACCAGCGAGGTACACATGGCGATGCCGGCGCTGGGACCGTCCTTGGGGGTGGCGCCCTCGGGCACGTGCACGTGGATGTCGTGCTTGTGATGGAACTCCGCATCGATACCCAGCCGGTCGGCGCGGGCACGCACCACGCTGAGCGCGGCCATGATCGATTCCTTCATCACGTCACCCAGCTGACCGGTATGCACCAGCTTGCCCTTGCCCGGCATCACCGAGCATTCGATGCTGAGCAGGTCGCCGCCGACCTGGGTCCAGGCCAACCCGGTGACCAGGCCGATCTCGTTGCTCTGCTCCTTGCGACCGAAATCGAAGCGACGCACGCCGAGGTATTTGTCCAGCTTCCGTGCATCCACCTTCACCGCGGACTTGGCCGTGGCGCTGGCCTTTTTTGCCCCGGCGGTTTTCTTTTTCCCGCCCTTGCCGGCACTCTTGGCCGGGCCGCTGAGGGCCAGTTCCTTGACCACCTTGCGGCAGACCCGCGCCAGCTCGCGTTCCAGGTTGCGCACGCCGGCCTCGCGCGTGTAGTAGCGCACGATGTCGCGGATGGCACCCTCGGAGACGCTCAGTTCGTCCTCGGCCAGACCGTTGGCCTTGAGCTGCTTGGGCAACAGGTAGCGCCGCGCGATGGCCAGCTTCTCGTCCTCGGTGTAACCGGGGATGCGGATCACTTCCATGCGGTCCAGCAGCGGACCGGGAATGTTCAGCGAGTTGGCGGTGGCGATCCACATCACCTGCGACAGGTCCAGATCGACCTCCAGGTAGTGGTCGTTGAAGGCGTGGTTCTGTTCCGGATCCAGCACTTCCAGCAACGCCGAGGACGGATCGCCACGGAAATCCATGGCCATCTTGTCGATTTCGTCCAGCATGAACAGCGGATTGTTGGTGGCCGCCTTCTTCAGGTTCTGCACGACACGCCCCGGCATGGAGCCGATATAGGTGCGGCGGTGGCCACGGATCTCGGCTTCGTCACGCACGCCACCCAGGCTCATGCGCACGAACTTGCGGTTGGTGGCACGCGCAATGGATTGCCCCAGCGAGGTCTTGCCCACACCGGGCGGGCCGACCAGGCACAGGATCGGACCTTTCATGGCCTTCACGCGCTGCTGCACGGCCAGGTATTCGAGAATGCGCTCCTTGACCTTCTCCAGCCCGTAGTGATCGGCATCCAGCGTCTCCTCGGCCTTGGCCAGGTCGCGGTGCACCTTGGAGCTTTTCTTCCATGGCACGGCCACCAGCCAATCCAGGTAGTTGCGCACCACTGCGGCCTCGGCGGACATCGGCGACATCATCTTCAGCTTGCCGAATTCCTGGCGGGCCTTGGCAAGCACCGGCTTGGGCATGCCCACGGACTCGACCTTCTTTTCCAGTTGTTCCAGCTCGCCGGTACCCTCGCCGTTGTCGCCCAGCTCCTTCTGGATGGCCTTCATCTGCTCGTTGAGGTAATACTCGCGCTGGCTTTTTTCCATCTGCGACTTGACCCGGCCGCGGATGCGCTTTTCCACCTGCTGCAGGTCCATCTCGCTGTCGACCAGGCCGATCAACATCTCCAGGCGCCGGCTGACGTTCAGCGTCTCCAATACCTGCTGCTTGTCCGACAGGCGCACCGACAGATGCGCGGCGATACTGTCGGCAAGCCGTGACGGATCCTCGATGCCGGACAGCGTCGACAACACCTCCGGCGGCAGCTTGCGGCTCTGCTTGACCAGCTGCTCGAACAACGACGCCAGGGTCCGCGAGACCACTTCCAGCTCGCGCTCGTTGTCGCCATAATCGGATTCCACGCGGTGGGCACGGGCCGACAACGTCTCCTCGCCGGGTTCCCAACCGTCGACAGCCACCCGCGACTGCCCCTCGACCAGCACCTTGACGGTACCGTCGGGCAGTTTCAGCAGCTGCAGCACGTTGGCCAGCGTCCCGACGCGATACAACTCGTCGTCACCGGCGGGATCGTCGGTATCCGGGCTTTTCTGCGCCAGCAGGAGGATCTGGCGTTCGTTCTCCATCGCCACTTCCAGCGCGTGCATGGATTTCTCGCGGCCCACGAACAGCGGAATGACCATGTTCGGGTAGACCACGACATCACGCAGCGGCAGTACCGGCAGGATATCGAGCGTGGATTCGTCGGATTGGGATTTGCGGGGCATCAATCGGCCTCTGGAGTTCGAATCATGACAAGTCCGGGACAGTGCCCGGACCCTACATGTGACAGATGGTGGCACATGCCTGTGGATCAAGGGACACGACGGGCACCGCGCGCGCCGCCGCCGCATGCGAAAGCGCCGCCGTGACCCGGGTCACGGCGGCGCCGGAAACAGGCGACACGGGAACGCTCAGGCGGCGCCGCCGGTTCCTTCCAGCTTGTTGTCCTGATCCTGCATGTTGCCGTGGTAAATGATGTACGGCTCGGCCTGGCCCTCGATGACCGCGTCATCGACCACCACCTTGCTGACATGCTCCAGCGACGGCAGCTCGTACATGGTGTCCAGCAGCACCTGCTCCAGGATGGTACGCAGGCCGCGGGCGCCGGTCTTGCGCTTCAGCGCCTTGCGGGCGATGGCGCTCAACGCCTCGGGACGGAATTCCAGCTCCACCTCCTCCATCTCGAACAGCTTCTTGAACTGCTTGGTGACGGCGTTCCTCGGCTCGACCAGGATCTTCACCAGCGCTTCCTCGTCCAGCTCGTCCAGGGTCGCGACGACCGGCAGACGGCCGACGAACTCGGGAATCAGGCCGAAACGCACCAGGTCGTCCGGCTCCACCGTGGACAACAGCTTGCCGATGTTCTCCTTGCGGTCCTTGCTGCGCACCTCGGCGGAAAAGCCGATGCCGGTGGTTTCCGAACGCTGCTGGATGACCTTCTCCAGCCCGGCGAACGCACCACCGCAAATGAACAGGATGTTCTTGGTGTCGACCTGCAGGAACTCCTGCTGCGGATGCTTGCGCCCGCCCTGCGGCGGAATCGAGGCCAGGGTGCCCTCGATCAGCTTCAGCAGCGCCTGCTGCACGCCCTCGCCCGACACGTCGCGGGTGATCGACGGGTTCTCGCTCTTGCGCGAGATCTTGTCGATCTCGTCGATGTAGACGATGCCCGCCTGCGCCTTGTCGACGTCGT
>CAZMKO010000011.1:29040-52236 GCA_964566965.1 uncultured Rhodanobacteraceae bacterium | reverse complement strand
TCGGGCGTTGTTCGAGGTGCCCTGTGGGAGCGACCCCTGGGCGCGATGACGGCGTTCGCGGTTATGCTTGGCTTTTCCGTGATTGCCACCGAGGAACCCGCATGAGTCACGACATCATTGCCACCGACCAGGCGCCGGCCGCCATCGGCCCGTATTCGCAGGCCGTGCGCGCCGGCGACACGGTGTATTTTTCGGGCCAGATTCCGCTGGATCCGGCGTCCGGCAACCCGGTCGAAGGGGGCATCGAGGCCCAGGCGCGTCGCGTGTTCGACAACCTTCGCGCGGTATGTGACGCAGCCGGTGGCACGCTGTCGGACATCGTGCGGGTGGGTATCTACGTGACCGATCTGGCCAACTTCGCCACCGTGAACGCGGTGATGGCCGACTATTTCGCCAAGCCCTATCCGGCGCGGTCCACCATCGAGGTGTCGGCCCTGCCCAAGGGCGCGTTGGTGGAGGTTGATGCGATCATGGTCGGCGGCCGCTGACGACGGCAGGCGCCGACGCGCGGGCGGGGTGTTTTCCGCTTCGCCCACGCGGCCCGACCGGGTAGGCTTGGGGCATGAGCGCGACCCGCAACGACATCCCTGCCGACGAGCCGGGGCTGGCTCCCCTGTCCTCGCTGAAGGGCGTCGGCCCGGCGCTGGCTTCCGCGTTGTCGCGGCTGGGCCTGGAGCGGGTGCAGGATGTCTGGTTCCATCTGCCGCTGCGTTACGAGGATCGCACCCGCCTGACCCCGATCGGCGAGCTGGTGGGGGGGCAGTCGGTACTGGTCGGCGGCGTGGTGGAAGCGGCTGAGAGCAGTTTCCGTTTCCGTCCCCAGTTGCGTGTGGCTCTGGTCGACGACAGCGGGGCCACGCTGTTGCTGAAATTTTTCCATTTCCGGCGCGCCCAGGTAGAGGCGTTGCGGCCGGGCACCCGCCTGCGTTGTTTCGGCGAAGTGCGTTTCGGAACGCACGGGCCGGAAATGGTGCATCCGCAATACACGCGGGCGGAGGCGGGCGCGCCACTGGAAAAGCGCCTGACGCCGGTCTATCCCAGTACCGAAGGACTGGGCCAGAAGCGGCTCACCAAAGTGGTCGACCAGGCGCTGGCGTGCCTGCCGCCCGATGCGGTCCTGGAGCTGGTGCCCGAGGCGTTGCGCGAGCCGCTGGGTCTGGGATCGTTGCGTGACGCGCTGCTGCATGTGCATCGGCCGCCGGTGGATACCGATGTGGCGCAGCTGACCTCGGGTAGACACCCGGCCTGCCAGCGCCTGGCCTTCGAGGAGTTGCTGGCCCAGCACCTCGGGTTGCGCCAGCTGCGCCGGCGCGTGCGTCGCCACGGTGCGCCACCGCTGCGCGGGGACGGTTCGCTGGCGGGGCGCTTCCTGTCGGCGCTGCCGTTTCGCCTGACCGCGGCACAGCGACGGGTCAGCGACGAGATCGCGCGCGACATGGCGGGCGACAAGCCCATGCTGCGCCTGGTCCAGGGCGACGTCGGCAGCGGCAAGACCGTGGTGGCGGCACTGGCCGCGTTGGCGGCCGTGGAAAGCGGCTTCCAGGTGGCGCTGATGGCCCCGACCGAACTGCTGGCCGAGCAGCATCTGACCAATTTTCGCGCCTGGCTGGAACCGCTGGGCATTTCCGTTACATGGCTGGCCGGCAAGGTGCAGGGGCGGGCGCGCAAGGCGGCGCTGGCCGCGCTGGCCGGGGATGCCGGGGTGGTGGTCGGGACCCATGCCCTGATGCAGGAAGGCGTCGATTTTGCGCGCCTGGGGCTGGTGATCATCGATGAGCAGCATCGCTTCGGCGTCCATCAGCGGCTCAGCCTCCGCGACAAGGGGCGCGACGGCACGCTGGTGCCGCACCAGCTGGTACTGACCGCGACGCCCATACCGCGCACGCTGGCGATGAGTGCCTATGCGGATCTGGATGTTTCCAGCATCGACGAGTTGCCGCCCGGGCGCACGCCGGTCAAGACCGTGGTGGTGTCGCAGGCGCGACGCGAGGAGGTGGTCGAGCGTATCCGCGTGGCCTGCGCGCAGGGGCGCCAGGCGTACTGGGTGTGCACCCTGATCGAGACGTCCGAGCAATTGGAGGCACAGGCGGCGGAAGTGGTACACGCGGAGCTGGTGCAGGCGTTGCCGGGCCTTTCCGTTGCACTCGTGCACGGTCGCATCAAGGCGCGCGAAAAGCAGGCCGCAATGGACGCCTTCAAGGCCGGGGAAACGGCCGTGCTGGTGGCCACGACGGTGATCGAGGTCGGCGTGGACGTGCCCAACGCCAGCGTCATGGTCATCGAGAACGCCGAGCGCCTGGGCCTGGCGCAACTTCACCAGTTGCGCGGTCGCGTCGGCCGCGGCCACGTCGCCTCCAGCTGCGTGTTGTTGTATCGGCCACCGGTCTCCGCGCTGGCACGGCAGCGTCTGGAAGTCATGCGCGAAACCGGCGACGGCTTTCGTATCGCCGAGAAGGACCTGGAGCTTCGCGGTCCCGGTGAGGTGCTGGGTACACGCCAGACCGGCCGCTTGGCGTTCCGCGTCGCCGACCTGGCCCGGGACGCGCACCTGCTGCCGCAGGTGCAGCGCGTGGCCGAGGCCATGCAGCGTCAGGTGCCGCGTCAGGCCGCGCGTCTGGTATCGCGCTGGGTCGGCGGCGCGGCGCGCTATGTCGACGCCTGATCGGGGACCGGCGCGGCGGGATCGTTGTGACATGTCATCGCACCCAACCCCTTGGGCTGGGTGTGTGGGTGCCAGGCCCATTCGCACTCGCACGGCACGCGCGGGCGCGCGTCGGCGTCATGACTGGAATCATCGCGGATCCGGATCGGCGAATGGCCGGTCGATGGCCGGGGAGGGCGGGGTGAACCAGGCGGCTCCGTCTTCGGTCACGTAAAAGTGGTCTTCCAGGCGCACGCCGAAGGTGTCCGGAACCACCAGCATCGGTTCATTGCTGCAGCACATGCCCGGCTGCAGTGGCGTGGTGTCGCCGGGGACCACGTAGGGCGCTTCGTGGATGTCCAGGCCGCAACCGTGGCCGGTGCGGTGGGGCAGTCCGGGCAATTGGTAGCCGGGCCCCAGACCGGCGCGTTCGATCACGTCGCGTGCGGCCCGGTCCACGGCCTCGCAGGTCACGCCCGGGCGCACGGCGTCGAATGCCGCGCGCTGGGCGGCTTGTTCCAGGTTCCAGATGCGCTGTTGTTCGGCGTCGGGCTGGCCAAAGATGTAGCAGCGCGTGATGTCGGAGTGGTAGCCCTGCACGGTGCAGCCGGTATCCACCAGTACCAGTTCGCCCGCGCGCAGGTACTGTTCGCCGGGAATGCCGTGTGGATAGGCGGTGGCTTGGCCAAACTGCACGATGCAGAAGGTGAAACCGCCGTCGGCGCCGAGCTTTCGGTGGGCGGCGTCGATGAACTGGCGCAGTTCGGCGGTTCCCACGCCTTCGTGCACCGCGCGTGCCACGCCGCGATGCACCTCCAGCGTCAATGCCGTGGCGTGCTTCATCAGGGCCAGTTCGGCCTCGGATTTGCACATGCGGCAACCCTCGACGACATCGCGGGCGTTGACGCACGTGGTGTCCGGCGATGCCTCGTGAAGGCGCATGTAGATGTCGAAGGGCGCGGCCGGATCGATGGCCAGCCGTTGCACGTTTTTTTCGGCGATGGCACGGGCCACCAGCGCCAGGGGGTTGTCGTGTTCCTGCCAATGGTGCACGTCGGCGGGGATGCGTTGCGCGCGTTCCAGCGAGCCGTCCTCGAACGCGGGGCAGAACAGGAGCGGGAGGCCCTCCAGGGGCAGCAGCATCGCCACCAGCCGCTCGCTGGCACCCCAGGGGATGCCGCTGAAATAACGCAGCGAGCTGCCGGCGGTGATCAGCATGGCCTGGTCGCCACGCTTGCGCATCAGGCGACGTGCCTGTTGCAGGCGTTGCTGATATTCACCTGCGGTGATGGCCGGTGGCGGTGGGGGCGGCATGCGCAGGGCCGCCATGGACTGCTCCAGGGTCATGCCACCGATCTGCGGGGGCTGGCTGTCGAGGTGCGGGGGAGTCGTCTTTGTATCGGTCATGGGAGCATGATGTCGATGTGAACCGGGGCGGTATAGCAACGTTTCCCCGGGGTGCCCGTGGAATTCGGCACAATGGCGGGTAGCTTGGGCGACGGCGGCCGTCGTGCGCCCAAAAGGTTTTCGGCGTTACCATCGTGTGCTCCCACCCGACGACACGAGACCATGGCAAGACCGCAATTGCTGATCGACACCGACCCCGGCGTGGATGACGCGCTGGCCATCCTGATGGCCTGGGCGCATGCCGACGTGACGGCATTGACCATCGCCGCCGGGAATGTCGGCCTGGAACATACGGTGCGCAATGCGCGCAAACTGGTGGAGCTGACCGGGAGCGGCACGCCGGTGTTTCCGGGTTGCCGGGACACGCTGGTGCGCCGGCCGCCGGAGAATGCGGCCATGGTGCACGGCAGCGACGGTTTCGGTGATGCGCAATTCGACGAGCCGGCGCCGCGCGCCGAGGATGAGCCGGCGGCGCTGGCATTGCTGCGGCTGACCCGCGAGCGGCCCGGCGAATTGACGCTGGTCGCCCTGGGGCCGTTGACCAACCTGGCACTGGCGCTGCGCCTGGACCCCACGTTGCCCGAGCGCGTGGCGCGGCTGGTCATCATGGGCGGCGCGGTCAATGGCCACGGCAACACCCTCAGCGTGCCGGCCGAATTCAACATCGGCTTTGACCCGGAGGCGGCGCACGTGGTGTTCGAGGCCTTCCCCGAGTTCGATCTGGTCGACTGGGAAGCCACGCTGCGGCATGCCTTCGATGGCGACCTGTTCGATACCTGGCTGGAGGCCGGTGACGCACGGGCGGCCTTTTTCCGCGCCATCGTCGGCAAGTCGCGGGCCTGGAACGCGCGCCACGGTCGACGCGGCCTGATCGCCGCCGACGCCCTGGCCATGGCGGTGGCGCTGGATCCCGACTGTGTCCGGCGTTCCGAACGCCGCCATGTCGGGATCGAGCTGGACGGTACGTTGACCCGTGGCGCCACCGTGGTGGATTGGGAAGGGCGCCTGGAGCGGCCGGCCAACGCGCGAATCGTGATGGACGTGGACCCGGAGCGCTTTGCCGGCATGGTGCGGCGCGCTCTGGGTGGCGGCTGAGTGGTGACGGGACGATGGCCCGATCGCCGGTGTTGCGGTATGGCCGTGATTGGCACTAAAATGCCCGTCTTTTCCACCGCGCTTTTCCGGAGCGAGCCATGAAGCCCGAGATTCACCCCACCTATCAGCCGGTGGTGTTCCAGGACGCGTCGTCCGACTTTTCCTTCCTGACCAAGTCCACGATGACCAGCAAGGAAACCATCAAGTGGGAGGACGGCAACGAGTATCCGCTGATCAAGGTGGATGTCTCCAGCCATTCGCATCCCTTCTACACCGGCAAGCAGAAGTCGCTCGACCTGGGTGGTCGCGTCGACAAGTTCCGCCGCCGCTACGCGCAGGCGAGCAAGCAGAAATAATCGACCGCGCGACGCCGGTGTCGTCACCGCCGGCGTTTTCGGTCCGCTTCAAAAGCCGTGGGGAGACCCGCGGCTTTTGGCGTGCATGGAGGGTGAACCAGGACACATTCGGCCCGGTTATGCGATAATGACCGGCTATCGGGCGACGCTTGCCGTCCGACACGCCCCGGCCGGTTCCCCGTTCAGCCGCCGCGTGTTCCCCCCTTCCTCCGGCGCCGACCACCCGTCGCGCCGATGCATGATTCAAGGAGTCCGAAGTGTCCGAGAAAACCGTCAAACTGACTGATGCGGCCAACGGCAAACACGCCGAGCTGCCGCTGGTGGAGCCCACCCTGGGTGCTTCGTGCATCGACATCAAGACGTTGTACAAGGACACCGGCCACTACACCTTCGATCCGGGTTTCGCTGCCACCGCGAGCACCAGGAGCGCCATCACCTTCATCGATGGCGAAAAGGGCGTGTTGCTGTATCGGGGCTATCCCATCGACCAGCTGGCCGAGAAGTCCAGCTTTGTCGAGGTGGCGTGGCTGCTGTTGCACGGCGAGCTGCCTTCCGGCGGGGAGTTGAAGGCTTTCGAGAAGGAGCTGGCCGACGAGTCGCAGGTCGACGAGCTGCTGGACAAAACCCTGGCCGGCTTCCACAAGGACGCCCATCCGATGGCCATGATGACCGGCGCCGTGGCGGCGCTGGCCGGGTTGTACCATGAAGGTTTCGATGTCGAGGACGCCACGCAGCGCAAGCAGGCCGCCACGCGTCTGATCGCCAAGATGCCGACCATCGCCGCGGCCTGCTACCGCTATGCGAAGGGCGAGTCGGTGCGCCGTGACGAGGCCGAGCCGGAGTTCGTCGCGCGCTTCCTGAAGCAGATGTTTGCCAGTGGCGACGACTACCGGATCAATCCGGTGATCGCCAAGGCCCTCAATCTGCTGTTCATCCTGCATGCCGACCACGAGCAGAACGCCTCGGCGTCGACCGTGCGCCTGGTCGGTTCCACCGGTGCCAACCCGTACGCCTCGGTGGCCGCCGGCATCACCGCGTTGTGGGGTCCGGCCCATGGCGGCGCCAACGAGGCCGTGCTGAAGCAGCTGGCGGAAATCGGCGATCCCGACAACGTGGAGAGTGCGGTCAAGCGTGCCAAGGACAAGGACGACAGCTTCCGCCTGATGGGCTTCGGTCATCGCGTGTACAAGAATTTCGATCCGCGCGCGACGATCATCCGCAACACCTGCCACGAGGTGCTGGACGAGCTGGGCATCGACGACCCACTGCTGGACGTGGCCATGAAGCTGGAGCAGGCGGCGCTGAAGGACGACTACTTCGTCCAGCGCAAGTTGTATCCGAACGTCGACTTCTACTCCGGCATCATTTACAAGGCGCTGGGTATTCCCACCGAGATGTTCACGGTGATGTTCGCCATTGCCCGTACCGCCGGCTGGGTGTCGCACTGGATCGAGCATCACGAGACCAAGGGCTCGCGCATCGGTCGCCCGCGCCAGGTCTACGTCGGCGCCGATACGCGCGACTACGTGGATGCCGACCAGCGCGGCTGAGCTGCCACGTTGTGATCGTGACGCACGACGCCCCGCGAAGCGGGGCGTCGCCGTATCCGGGGTGCCGTTTTCGGCCTGTCGCGGTCGGCGCCATGCCCACGAAAACCGGGGTTGCCGAAGCGCCTGACGCCCGGTTCTAGCTTTCCAGCAGGGCTTCCACGGCGGCCAGGTTGGCGCGTGGTGTGGGTCGCTCGTCGAGCGGGTCCAGCGGCGCCTGGCGCAGCATGTCACGGGGCATCACCGTGATATCGAAGGGCAGCTCGTCGGCGCTGAACAGGAACACCGGGTACTCGCCGTGGGTGTCGCGGTTGAAGCGCAGGCGGCGGGTCTGCTGCTGCGCGGGGATGGCATGTTCGTGCAGGAAACGCACGAAGTCTTCCACATCCTCGCAAAACAGGTGCAATTGCACCGCCGAATGGTCGTTGGCCGTGCCGTTCAGGACCGCGCCGGTCAGGCGGGGCTGGAAGCGGGCGAAAAAGCGCATGGCTTCCAGTGCGGCCTGGCGACGCGCACGCAATGCCCGGGGCTGGCTGTCGGCGAGGAACAGTCGCTGGTGCTCGCGCAGGGCGTCGTCGATTTCACGGTTGCGGGGCAGCGACTGGTCGTCGCGGATGCCCAGCCGTCGTGCCGCCTTGTGTTTGGCGCGATGAAAATCGAGGATGCCGTGCTCGCTGATCAGGCGGGCGGCTTCGCTGGCGATCAGGCGGCGGTTGCGCTGCATCCGATCCTGCGCATGGATACGGTGGAATTCGCCTCGGGGCATGACCGTCTCCTGTTTTCACGCTTGCGGCCAGCCTAGCAGAGCCGCCCCGGTCCGGCCAGGCGCCGCATGTGCCTGGCCGGACCGGGGTGTCAGAAGATGTCGAAGGCCTTTTGCTGCTGTTCCTGGCGTTTCTCCTGCCGGGCGTGTTCGCGCAGGCGGCTGACATCCTCGACCTTGAAGATTTCCTTGATCGCGTCGGGATCGTCCTCGCTGGTGGGCAGGCCGGTGTCCTTGTCGATGGTCACGGTGGCGATGCCGGGAGGACGTGGCAACAGCGCGCTGGGAGTGTCCTCGAGGACGGCGCCCATGTAGCTCATCCAGATCGGCAGGGCGGCCTTGGCGCCGAATTCGCCACGACCCAGGCTGTCGTAGTTGTCGAAGCCGACCCAGACCGACGTGACCAGGTTGCCGTTGAAGCCGGCGAACCAGGCGTCGTGATGGTCGTTGGTGGACCCGGTTTTGCCGGCCAGGTCGTCGCGCCCCAGCTGCATGGCGGCGTGGCCGGTGCCGCGGCGGATCACGTCCAGCATCACCGAGTTCATCAGGTAGGCGGTGCGCAGGCTGATGGCACGCGGCGCCAGGCGCGGTTTCTTGTCCCGGTTGTCGTCGGCGGCGGTGGCCTCGGCGTCGGCGTCGGCATTGGTGTCCACCGGCACCAGGATCGGCGTGTCGGTGCTGCCGGCGTGGGCCAGCTCGGCGGGGTCCTCGGCGTTGTCGGCGTCCTGCAGCAGGCGTTCCTCGCAGTCACGGCAGGCACGCAGCGGGTCGGCGCGGTAGATCGCCTTGCCGTTGCGGTCGTCGATGGAGGCAATGAAATAGGGACTGACCAGGAAGCCGCCGTTGGCGAATACGGCATAGCCGCGTGCCATGCTCATCGGCGACACCGACGCGGTGCCCAGCGCCAGCGAGAGATTGTCCGGCAGCTGATCCAGGCTGAAGCCGAAACGCGTGATGTAGTGGCGCACGAACTCCAGCCCGGTGGCATCCAGCAGGCGCACCGACACCAGGTTCTTGGACAGGTAGAGCGCTTTGCGCAGCCGCATTGGTCCGGCGAACTTGCCGTCGTCGTTGGACGGTGTCCACAGGCCGCTCGGTTTGGAGGGATCGGGGAACACCACGGGCGCGTCGTTGATCAGCGACGCCGGCGTGAAGCCGTGGTCGAATGCGGCCGAGTACAGGAACGGCTTGAAGCTGGAGCCCGGCTGGCGCCCGCTGCCGGGCATCAGTGCACGGTTGTACTTGCTGAGCAGGAAACTGTAGCCGCCGACCAGTGACCGGATGGCGCCGTCCTCCGGCGCCAATGCCACCAGGGCCGACTCCGCCGCCGGCACCTCGGCCAGTTGCCACTTGCCGTCGTCCAGCGCCTGCACGCGGATGACGTCACCGCGTTTGATCACATCGTTCACCGCCTTGGGCTTGTAGCCCCAGCGGCTGTGGCTGATGAAGGGTTTGGCCCAGGACACGGAGGCCATGTCCAGCGTGATGTCCTTGCCATGTTGCAGACGCACCGTGGCTTTGCCGGCGTCGCTCGACAGCACCAGGCCGGGCAGCAGGTTGGCGATGCGGTAATGGCCGGTGAGTGCCTTGGCGTAGTTCTGGTCGTCGGCGTCGGCAGGCAGGTCGACATGCGCTTCCGGTCCGCGGTAGCCGTGGCGGTGGTCGTAGTCGGTGAGGCCGGAACGCAGCGCGTGCTGCGCGGCGTGCTGCATGCGGCTGTCCAGGGTGGTATGCACCACGTAACCGCCGGTCAGCGCGCTGTTGCCGAGTAGTTGCAACGCCTTCACGCGAACCATCTCCGCCAGATAGGCCGCATGCACCTCGATGGGCGGCTCATGCGCCGAGGCCTCGATCGGCGTGTCCACGGCGGTCTTGTACTCGTCGCGCGTGATGAAGCGTTTGGCCAGCATCTGCCCCAGCACCCAGTTGCGGCGCTTCAGGGCGCGTTCGCCGCCGTTGAGCGGGTTCACCAGCGAGGGCAGCTGGAACGACGAGGCCAGCATCGCGCATTCGGCCAGGCTCAGGTCCTGCACGCGCTTGCCGTAGTAGTACTGCGCGGCGGCGCCGACACCGTAGTTGCGGTGGCCGAGGAACATCTTGTTGACGTACAGCTCCAGGATCTGGTCCTTGGTGAGCTCGTTTTCGATGCGGAACGAGGTGAATATCTCGGTGATCTTGCGGGTGTAGGTCTTCTGTGAGCTGAGGAAGAAGTTGCGTGCCACCTGCTGGGTGATGGTGGAGCCGCCCTGGGTCTTGCGCCCGCCGGCCAGCAACACGTGAACGGCCGCGCGCAGCGTGCCTTTCACGTCAATGCCGGAGTGGTGGTAGAAATCGGCATCCTCGGCGGCCAGCACGGCATATTTGAGATGGTCGGGCACTTGCGCGATATCCACCGGCACGCGCCGGTTTTCGCCGAAGCTCGCGATCAGTTTGCCGTCGTGGCTGAGCACGCGCAGCGGGACCTGCAGATGGACGTCCTTGAGTGAATCCACCGATGGCAACCGCGGCGAAAACAGCCAGTACGCACCCGCCATGGCGGCTGCGCCCAGGACCATGCCCGAGACGATGATGATCACTGCGTAGAGCAGCGGACGCTTGAAAGTTCGCATGGGCGCGTGAGTTGTGATGGGATTCAAGGTCGGCAGGCGCCTCGTGCGGTTACTGTTCACATCGCGCTGCCCGTGATCGAAACAGTATAGGGGCGAGGCAGCCCGGGAGAAACCGGAACAGGGGCGTCAAGGCATGCAAGGTGTGCGCGGCAACGCAAAACCGGCCGTTGGTCGGTGCCGCGCATCACGTCCGCGTTTGCCACCCTGATGCGGTTCCGGCCTTGCATGGCGGGCTTGTGTGATGCAGTTCGCCGTTGCAACGGGCCGGGGTTGTTGCCGGTTTGTTGAGTCTGCTATCTAACGTGGGTACGTATCTTTGTCTCGTAAGATCGCGTCGGGGAAGGGGGAATCGTGAGCTTGTTCGCTCCCAAGGCAGCGCCGTTGATTGGCGTTGACATCAGCTCCACGGCTGTCAGGTTGTTGCAGTTCGGCCGCTCCGGCAGCCGCTACCGCGTGGAACACTACGCCGTCGAGCCGCTGCCGCCCAATGCCGTGACGGAAAAGAACATTGTCGAGGTCGAGGCCGTCGGCGAAGCCGTGCGGCGCGCCCTGTCGCGTTCGGGCAGCAAGCTGAAGCACGCGGCCGCGGCCGTGGCCGGCTCGGCCGTGATCACCAAGGTGATCACCATGCCGGCCGAGTTGTCCGAGGAAGATCTGGAAGGCCAGATCCAGGTCGAGGCCAACCAGTACATCCCGTATCCGATCGAGGAAATCAGCCTCGACTTCGAGGTCATCGGGCCGGTCCGCGACAACCCGGAAATGAACAATATCCTGTTGGCCGCCTCGCGCACGGAGAACGTGGACATGCGCGTGGCGGCACTGGATCTGGGCGGCCTGACCACCAAGGTCATGGATGTGGAGGCGTTCGCGATGGAGAACGCCTTCCGCTTGATCAGCGACCAGTTGTCGGTGCCGCGCGACGCCCTGGTGGCGGTGGTCGACATCGGCGAAACCATGACCACGCTGGCGGTCCTCAAGAACCAACGCACCGTGTATTCGCGCGAGCAGGCGTTCGGCGGCAAGCAGCTGACCGACGCCATCATGCGCCAGTACGGCATGGCGCAGGAGGACGCGGCGCGCGCCAAGATCCACGGCGGACTGCCGGACACCTACGAGGTGGAAGTGCTGGATCCGTTCCGCGAAACCGTGATGCAGCAGATCAGCCGGTTGCTGCAGTTCTTCTATGCCAGCAGCGAACACAGCAAGGTCGACCAACTGGTGCTGGCCGGCGGTTGCGCCGCGGTCGAGGGTCTTGCCGACATGGCTCAGGAGCAGCTTGACGTGCCGTGTTGCGTGGCCAATCCGCTGGCCGGCATGGCGGTGCCCTCGCGGCTGCGCGCGCAGCTGTCCCAGGATGCCCCGGCGTTGATGATCGCCGCCGGTCTGGCCATGAGGAGTTTCGACTGATGGCGCATATCAACCTATTGCCGTGGCGCGCCGAGCGGCGCAAGCAGCGCGAGCGGGAGTTCTACGGCCAACTGGCCCTGGTGCTGGTGGTCGCCTTGGTGGTGCTGTTCGCCTGGGTGTTCTGGATGGGTCAGCGTATCGACAACCAGGAGGCCCGCAACACCTACCTCAAAGGCCAGATCAAGCAGGTCGACGCCAAGATCACGCAGATCAAGGACCTGGAAAAGACCCGGTCGCAATTGCTGGCGCGCAAGGAAATCATCGAACAGCTGCAATCCAACCGCTCGCAGATGGTGCACCTGTTCGACGAGATGGTGAAGGCCATTCCCGACAGCGCACGTCTGACCGCCTTGACGCAGAAGGGCGAACGCCTGGCACTGGATGGCGTGGCCGAATCCAACGCCAGCGTGGCCAAGTACATGCGGCAGCTGGATGCCTCGCCGTGGCTGGGCCGCTCCGATCTCAAGAAAACCGAGAACAAGCACGACGGCAGTCGCACGCCGTACTCGTTCGGTCTGGACATGTCGCTCAGCAAGCCGACCGACGAGCAACGCGCCGCGATGGACGCCGCCGCCGATGACGACGATGCCGACACCGGCGAGCGGGCGGATGCGACCGCCGCGCCGGCCAATGCCACCTCGTCGTTGTTCGACACCCGCGTGCGCGTGGAAAGTGTCGAGGACAGGGCCGGCCACGACGACACCGATCACGCCAAGGTGAAAGACGCGGGTGACAAGGAGGCCAAGGCATGAAGTTTTTCGACGACCTCCGCAACCTCGACCGCAACAACGTCGGCGGCTGGCCGCGCTCGGTGAAGATCTTCTTCATGGTGCTGCTGTTCGCCGTGGTGATCCTGGCCGGCTGGTACTTCAAGGTCAGCAACCAGCAGGACGACCTGGAAAGCAAGGCCCGCCAGGAAGTCACGCTGAAGCAGGAATTCGCCAAGAAGCAGGCCCAGGCGGTGAACCTGGAAGCGCTGAAGAAACAATTGGCCGACATGCAGGACATGCTGCGCCAGCTGTTGCGTCAGCTGCCCGGCAAGACCGAGATGCCGCAGTTGCTGGTGGACATCTCGCAGACCGCGCTGGCGGCCGGCATCGACACCGAGCTGTTCCAGCCCGAACGCGAGATTCCCAAGGAGTTCTACGCCGAGGAACCGATCAAGATCAAGATGATCGGCACCTACCACCAGTTCGGCACCTTCATCAGCGACGTGGCCTCGTTGCCGCGCGTGGTGATCC
Source organism: uncultured Rhodanobacteraceae bacterium (assembly GCA_964566965.1). Taxonomy (GTDB): domain Bacteria; phylum Pseudomonadota; class Gammaproteobacteria; order Xanthomonadales; family Rhodanobacteraceae; genus Oleiagrimonas. Next base: position 39,170 of record CAZMKO010000011.1, on the reverse strand, counting down.
TGACCATGCACGACGTGTCGCTGACGCCGGTGGATGCCAAGTCCGGCGACAACCGGCTGGTGCTGCAGGGCACGGTCAAGACCTACCGCTACCTCGATGACGACGTCGATGCCGAGGCGGACAAGGATCAGGCCGGAGGCAAGAAATGAGCAAGCCGATGACACAACTGCGCTGGCTGGCACTGCCCCTCGCGTTGGCCGTGATGGCCGGTTGCACCAAGGGCACGGCCGACGTGCACCAGTGGGTCGCCAAGGAAAAAGCCAAGAAGGGCGCGCCGCTGGAACCGCTGCCGGTGATCAAGACCTTCGAGACCTTCGTCTACGACGACCAGGGCAAGCGCGATCCGTTCGCCCCGGGCGTGTCGGCCAACCAGGCGCAACAGCAGCAAAACGGACCGCATCCGGACCAGGACCGACCACGTCAGCCGCTGGAGCAGTTCGCGCTGGACAGCCTGAAGATGGTCGGCACCATCGGCGCCGGCAACCACATCGTGGCTCTGATCCAGGATCCGGGCAAGAAGATTCACCGCGTCCGCGTCAACCAATACATGGGACAAAACTATGGCCGCGTCACCGGCATCGACGAGGACCAGGTCAAGCTGGTCGAACTGGTTCCCAACGGGAACGGCGGCTGGATGGAACGCAAGGCGAGCATCGCGCTCAGCACGCAATGAGGAGTTTTCGGGGGTGAAGTACATGCGCATATCAACCATTCATCTTCGCGGGCGGGCCCTGCTCTCCGGCGTGCTCGTCCTTCTGGCCCTGGCGTTTGCCGGCACCGCGGCGGCCGCCACCACGCTCGACTCGGTCAGCCATGAGGAGCTGCCGGGCGGGCGGGTGCAATTGAACCTGACCTTCTCCGGCGGCCCGGTGCCGCAGCCGAAGGTGTTCAGCACCAACGAGCCGCCGCGCATCGCGGTCGACTTCGCCGACACCACCAACGGCGTCGGCAAGAAGCGCGAGGACATCGGCGTCGGTGCCACGTCCGGGTTGACGGTGGTTTCCGCCGGCGGCCGCACGCGCGTGGTGGTCGACCTGCTGCGGCCAGCCAGCTACCACTCGCAGGTGGATGGCCAGACTCTGCGCCTGACCGTCTCCAACGGGCTGGACAACGACACCGGCACGCACGCGACCACCATCGATCCCAGCAAGGCGCTGCCGACCCGGGCCGGCAACGCGGAGATCTCGCGTGTCGACTTCCGTCGTGGCAAGGAAGGCCAGGGCCGCGTACTGGTCGACTTCACCGGCAACGGGATGGACTCGCATGTCGAACAGCATGACGGCCGTGTGGTGATACGTCTGAATGGTGTGCGTGTGCCCGAAAAATTCGCCAAACGGTTGGACGTGACCGATTTCGCGACGCCGGTCAACACCATCGACACCGCCTCCGGTTCGCAGGGCGGCGCCACCATGACGCTGGATGTCAGCGGCAAGGTCGTCGCCTCGTCCTACAACAACGGCAAGCGCCTGGTGGTGGAAGTGGCGCGCAAGCCGGAGAAGAAGAAGGACGACGAGGCCGAGAAGAAAAAGACCTACGTCGGCAAGCGCGTCACCTTCAATTTCCAGGACATTCCGGTACGTTCGGCATTGCAGCTGATCGCCGAGCATTCGCAGCTGAACATCGTGGCCGCCGACAGCGTGCAGGGTTCGATCACGCTGCGCCTGGACAACGTGCCCTGGGATCAGGCCTTGGACGTGATTCTGCGTGCCAAGGGGCTGGACAAGCGCCGCAACGGCAACGTGATCTGGATCGCGCCGCAGGGTGACCTGGCGCAATACGAGCAGAGCCTGGCCGACGCGCGCCTGAAGGCCGCCAATTCGGCGGAACTGGAAGCCGCCTACGTGGCCATCAGCTACGGCAAGGCCAAGGAAATCGCCGAGCTGCTGACTTCCGGCGCCAAGAGCGGCCAGGGCGGTGGCGGCGGCGGGCAGAACAACTCCCGCGGTTTCCTGTCGCCGCGTGGCAGCGTGTCCTACGACGAGCGCACCAACACGCTGCTCATCAACGACACACCCAAGAAGATCCGCGAGATCAAGAACCTGGTCGCCATGCTGGACCGTCCCGTGCAGCAGGTACTGATCGAGGCCCGCATCGTCGCCGCCACCGACAACTTCGCGCGTGACCTCGGCGTGCGCTGGGGCGTGCAGGCCTGGCAGACCAGCAGCAACGGCAACAACCGCTTCGTCACCGGTCCCACGGCCGACACCGCCGGCCAGCAGGGCATCGACCTGCACAACGGCGACGATGTCACCATGCAGCTGGGCGAGGGCGGCTACAACGTCAATCTTCCGGTTGATAATGCAGCCGGCAGTGCGGCGCTGGCCATTCTCGGCTCCAACTTCCTGGTCGACCTGGAACTGCAGGCCGCCCAGACCGAGGGTCGCACCGAGATCATCTCCAGCCCGCGCGTGATCACCGCCAATCAGCAGGAGGCGGACATCCAGCAGGGTCAGCAGATCGGTTACGTGACCGTGCAGGGCGGCACCCAGGGCGGCACCGCGATTCCCACGGTGCAGTTCAAGGACGCGGTCCTGGAGTTGAAGGTCACCCCGACCATCACCGCCGACAAGCGCGTGTTCATGAAGATCAATGTCACCAAGGATGCCTTCGATCGGTTCATCGACAACCCGGGTGGCGGTCAGGTGCCCCTGCTCAACCATCGTTCGCTCAACACCTCGGTGCTGGTCGACAATGGTCAGACGGTGGTCCTGGGTGGTATCTACGAGATCAACAAGAACAACAACGTGACCAAGGTGCCGGGCCTGGGCGACATCCCGATCCTGGGCGCCCTGTTCCGGCGTACGCAGAAGAGCAACTCCAAGGCCGAATTGCTGATCTTCGTCACCCCCCGTATCCTTACCGAGAGCCTGAACTGACCGGGCGACCGGGGATGCATTCCGGGGCGGCCGTCATGCCGCCCCGTATCGGGCCTCCGACCGGACAGCTGTGCCGGCGGAGGCCTTGTTTCATCCGCCCCATGCAAACTTTCCCGCCGCGTTGCGGTCACAGGACGCGACACACAGAACGGAAGCGCGCCGACGCATGACCGAAGTCCAGACCCCGTCCCGCCACACCCAGCTGCAGCGTGCCTTCGGGCGCCTGCGCGACGAACTCGGGCAGGCCATCATCGGCCAGCCACATCTGGTCGATTGCCTGCTGACCGCGTTGCTCGCCGACGGGCATTTGCTGGTGGAGGGCGCGCCGGGCCTGGCCAAGACCACGGCCGTCAAGGCGCTGGCGCAGCGCATCGAGGCGGGCTTCCACCGTATCCAGTTCACGCCGGACCTGTTGCCGGCCGACCTTACCGGTACCGACGTGCTGCGCCCCGACAGCGGGCGCTTCGAGTTCGAGCCGGGGCCGCTGTTCCGCCATATCGTGCTGGCCGACGAGGTCAACCGCGCACCGGCCAAGGTGCAGTCGGCGTTGCTGGAGGCCATGGCCGAGCGTCAGGTCACCATCGGCCGGCGCAGTTGGCCGTTGCCGCGGCTGTTCCTGGTGATGGCCACGCAAAATCCCATCGAGCACGAGGGTACGTACGCACTGCCCGAGGCGCAGCTGGACCGTTTTCTGATGCACGTGGTGGTCGGGTATCCGGACGCGGGCGCCGAACAGGCCATCCTGGCCCTGTCCCGGCGCCAGGCGCGCGAGCGTCTGCATTCTCCCGAGCCGGTGGCACGGGTGCTGGACCAGGACGCCATTTTCGCGGCGCGCGAGGCGGTGCTGGACGTGCACATGGCCGAGGCGCTGGAACGGTATCTGACCGAGCTGGTGCTGGTCACCCGCGATGCCGCGCGCCACGACCCCGAGCTGGGCCGCTGGATCGCCTGGGGTGCCAGTCCGCGTGCCAGCATGGCACTGGACCGCTGCGCGCGGGCGCGGGCGTGGCTGGACGGTCGTGATCACGTACTCCCCGACGACGTGCAGGGCGTGGCCCACGACGTGCTGCGTCACCGCGTGCTGCCCAGTTACGAGGCCGAGGCCGACGGTATCCGTGCCGACACCATCATCGACCGGTTGCTGGACCGTGTGCCGCTGCCCTGAGGTGGCGGGGATGGCGTGTTTCGGCGAGTGCTCATGACCCACGGCAATCGCTCCGACCCGATCGACACGCGCGTCCACGTGCGGCTTGGCGACCTGGTGGCGCTGGAGGCGGCGGTGCGCCGAGGTCGACATCGGGCCGGTCGGCCAGCGGCCACTCTGGCGGGGATACATGCCGGCGTGCGCCGTGGTCGTGGCATGGATTATCTGGAGTCGCGCGCCTACCAGAGCGGCGACGATGCGCGCCATCTCGATTGGCGCCTGACAGCACGCAGTGGCCGGCCGCATACCAAAGTGTTCCACGAGGAGCGCGACCACAAGCTCATGTTGCTGCTGGACCATCATCCGAGCATGCGTTTTGCGACCCGCGGCTGTTTCAAGTCGGTCCAGGCTGCCCGCGCGGCGGCACTGCTGGCCTGGCGTACCGCACACACCGGCGGCCGTGTCGGGGCCATGGCATTCGGCACATGCCGCCAAGCGCTGTCGGCGGTGGCGCAGCGACGTGGTGCGCTGGCGGTATGTGGGGCGCTGGCGCGCTGGGACGAGGCCCGCGACGACGCGCGGCCCGAGCCGCTGGCCGATGCCCTCGCACGCTTGCGTCCGCTGGCGGGAGGCGGCAGCCGCATCGTGTTGCTGACCGACGGACGCTGCGCCGGTCCGCGCTTGCAAGCCACGCTGGCGGCGTGGCGCCGGCGGGCGCGGTTGTCCGTACTGCTGGTGGTCGATGCGCTGGAACAGGATGCGCCGCCGCCCGGCGTGTACCCGCTGCAGGTCGGCGACCGTACCACCCGGCTGGACCTGACCGGCAACGCGGCACGCACCGCGTTTCGCGAGGCGATGCAGACGCCGGCCGAACGCATGCGCGCGGCCGGTGCCGCCCTCGACATCCCGGTGGCCACGCTGACCACCGTGCAGGATCCGTGGGACGGCGTGCGCGCATTGGTGGAACGTTCGTGATGCCGGCGCCCGGCCCGACATTGCGGCCTATTCACGTGCCGGCTCCCGACGCCTGGCCGCCGGCGCCGGGCTGGTGGTTGCTGGCTGGTGTGGTGTTGGGTCTGGGCGGGTGGCTGGCCTGGCGGCGCTGGCGGCAGCGCCGCCGCCGGCGCCAGTGGCGTCAGGCCGTCGCCGAGCTCGACGCGCTGCAGCGGCAATACGCCCGCGATCACGACGGCGCGGAATTTGCCGCCGGCGTGTCGGCCCTGCTGCGCCGTGCGGTGCGCGAGGATGCTCCGACCCTGTTGCGGCTGCATGGCGAGGCCTGGTGGGACGCCGTGCAGGGGCGGGTCGACGACACCGGCAGGGTCGATACCCTGCGTTCGCTGGATGACATCATGTACCGCGCCAATGCCGACCTGGACGCGGCGCGTCTCGCCGACGCGGCGCGGCGGGTTCTGCGATGCCTGCTGTGGCGTCCTCGGAGGCGGCATGCCTGAGCTGGCCTGGCCCTGGGTGTTCCTGCTGCTGCCGTTGCCGTGGCTGTGCCGTCGCTGGTTGCCTCCGGCACCGCCGCCACGAGCACTGCGCTTGCCATGGCAGGTCGGCACGGAACCGCCCGGCGGCACCCGGTTGCGTGCGCGGTGGGCGGGGCCGGTCGTGGTATGGCTGCTGTTGCTGCTGGCCGCCGCGCGGCCGCAATGGGTGGGTCCACCGCAACCGGCCATGCACAGCGGACGTTCCATGATGCTGGCAGTGGACATTTCCGGCTCCATGGCGATACGCGACATGCGCCTGGACGACCGGCCGGTGACGCGCTTCCAGGCGGTGGAGTCGATCGTCGGCGACTTCATCACCCGGCGTCAGGGCGACCGTCTGGGGTTGGTGCTGTTCGGCAGCCACGCCTACCTGGTCACGCCCGTGACCTACGATCTGGACGCGGTGCAGGCGCAGCTGCGCGGCTCGGCGGTGGGCCTGGCCGGTCGTCAGACCGCCATCGGCGATGCCATCGCGGTGGCGGTGAAACGGCTGCGTCGCTTGCCGGCCCGGTCGCGCGTGCTGGTGCTGCTCACCGACGGAGTCAACAACGCCGGCAGCATGGCCCCCGTGCAGGCCGCGAAAATCGCCGCCGCCGCCGGCGTGCGGGTCTACGTTATCGGCATGGGCGGCGATGGGCGCGCGGCCGGTGACTGGCTGGGCATGATGCTTCCGGCGGTGCCGGCGCAGCTGGACGAGCACACACTCACATCCATCGCCAAGGCTACCGGCGGGGCCTATTTCCGGGCCGCGGACGCCGACCAGCTGGCGCATGCCTACCGCCGCATCGACGCCCTGGAGCCGCTGCCGCAGCAGGGGCGGCCACTGCGTCCACGGCGCGAGTTGTTCATGTGGCCCTTGCTGGCGGCGTGGCTGCTGTTTGTCGCCACGTTGCTGGCGCGCCGGCAACGTGGCGGGAGCGTGCCGGCATGAGCCATGTCCTGGCCAATGCCCATTTTTTGCGCCCGTGGTGGGGCCTTCTGGTGCTGTTGTGGGCGCCGTTGCTGTGGTGGTGGGGACGCCACCGCCGTGGTGATCGCGCGCTGCAGCGCCTGGTGGATGCGCCACTGCTGGCGCATGTCACGGTCGGTGCGGCCGGAGCCGGCCACCGGGCGTGGCACGTCGTGCCGTGGCTGGCCGCGACGTTGGCCACGCTGGCGTTGGCCGGCCCGACATGGTCGCGGTTGCCGCAGGCATCGTATCGGCAGGATGCGGCGCAGGTCGTGGTGGTATCACTGTCGCCGCGCATGCTGGCTACCGACGTCAAGCCCGACCGCATGCGCCGGGTACGCTACAAGGTGCATGATCTGTTGCACGCCAACCCCGATGGCAGCAATGCACTGGTGGCCTACGCCGGCGCGGCGTTCGTGGTGGCGCCATTGAGCGCCGATGCCCATGCGCTGGACGAGCTGGTCAACGCCTTGTCACCACGGGTGATGCCGGTGGCCGGCGACGATGCGGCCGCCGCCATCCGTACCGGTGAGGGCCTGTTGTTGCGGGCCGGGCAGCCGCATGGGCAGTTGGTGATGGTCACGGACACCGCCGGGCGCGACGCGCGGGTCGCCGCGCAGGCCGCGCACCGCAAGGGCGTCCAGGTATCGGTCCTGGGAGTGGGGGCCACCGGCCGCACGCCGGTACGCACCTCCGACGGGCAGGTGCTGCGTGATGACGACGGCCAGCCGTTGATGGCCACGCGAGACGACGCGGCCCTGCGTGCCCTCGCTGCCGCCGGCGGTGGCGTGTATGCCCCCATGGATGACGGTGGGCGTGACATTGAGACCCTGCGCGCGGCGCGCAATCATGCCGGTGACCATGTGGCCGCTCGTCACCGCGTCAGCCAATGGCGTGACATGGGCCCGTGGCTGCTGTTGCCGTTGCTGGCTTTGGTCGCGCTGGGTTTCCGGCGCGGCTGGTTGCTGATCCTGCCGCTGGCGCTTCTGCCGTGGCTCCCGGTTCGGGCCGAAGCCGCGGGCCCGGTGCCGGCGGCTTCGACAGTGGCATCGTGGTCATGGTGGTGGCGCAACGGGGACCAGCGTGCCGCCGCCGCGTTGCATGATGGCGACGCCGCGCGGGCGCGTCGTGCCGCCCGCAGCCCGGCCATGCGTGGCGCCGCCGCGTTCCGGGACGGTGACATGACGGCCGCGGCGCGCGAATTCGGCCAGCTTGACGATGCCGAGGGCTGGTACAACCGGGGCAACACGCTGGCGGCGCAACACAAGTACCAGCGCGCGATCGCCGCCTGGGGCGAGGCCTTGCGGCGTGATCCGGACATGGCCGATGCCAAGGCCAACCGCGACGCGGTGCGTCAATGGTTGAAACGGCAACAGGACACCACCGGTGACGGCCGCGACCAGAACGGGCGCAAAGGTGAGGGCACCGACGGCCGCGGCGACAAGGGAACGGGCGGCAAGCACCGGGGCGACACGCCGAAGTCCGGTTCCCGGGGCGGGACATCCGCGTCGCAGGATCAGGCGCGCGGTGCCGACGGAAAGCGTGGCGGCCAACAGGCCGCGCACGACAGTGGCGACGGTGCGCGCGGAGACAAGCCGGCGACACCGGCCGGCGCCGGATCGTCGGCCGCGTCGCCGCCACGTGGACCGGTCTCCGCCGCGTCACGTGCCGATCCGCCGTCGGCGTCGTCGTCCGGTTTCGACCTGGGGCGGCCCGCACCGGCCACGTCCTCGGCGCTGCCGGCGCCGATGGAGAAAGCATTGCAGCGGGTACGCGACGACCCGGGCGGCTTGTTGCGGCGCAAGTTCGAGCTGGAATACCGGCAGCGTCGCGCTGCCGCCGGACACCGGGACGACACGCCGTGAGTCGGGTGCGGACGAGCCGGTGGACGGCATGGTTGTGGCTGTGGTTGGCCTGTGTGGTGGCGCTGCCCGTGCACGCGGCCGACACCACCCGCCTGCATGCTTTCCTCGACCGCGACAGCGTCGACTACGGCGACACCGTCACCCTGAACGTGGAAATGGACGGCACCACCTCGTTCCGCACCCCGGATCTGTCCACGTTGCGGAACGATTTCGACATTCTCGGCACTTCCCACAACAGCCGCGTCGACATCCGGAACGGGCGCCGCCGCGCCACGACCATCTGGGCTGTGCAATTGCGGCCGCGACACGTGGGGCGCATCCGCATCGCGCCGCTGTCGGTCGACGGGCAGCGGACGACGCCGTTGACACTGCAGGTCAAGGCGCCCGACCGCCAGCATCGTGGCGGGCCCGGCGATCCCGTGTTCCTGGAGGTCAAGGTGGATACGCGCACGCCGTATGTGGGGCAACAGGTGGTGCTGACCGTGCGCCTGTTCTACACCGCGGCGATGGCCCGGGGCAGCCTGGACATGCCGCAGGACGACGCCGTCGAACTGCAGCAATTGGGCGAGGATACCCGTTACCAGACACGCCGTGACGGCCACTTTTACGATGTGCTGGAACGCCACTACGCGCTGGTGGCGCAGCGGAAGGGTCGCATCGACCTTGCTCCGGTGGTGTTCCAGGGCCTCATGCGCCGCGGCGGTGCCGGTGACGGTTGGTTCGGCGACATGCGGGAGGTCTCGGCTTTGTCCGGCGCCGTGAAGCTGGACGTGCGCGACAAGCCGGCCGCGGTCGGCACCGACGCCTGGCTGCCGGGGCGATCACTGACGCTCACGCTGGATGGCCTGCCGGCTGACGGCACGGTGCAGGTGGGGCAGCCGCTGACGTTGACCCTGGCCGAAACGGCACGCGGACTGGCCTTTGAATCCCTGCCCGAGCCGGCCCTGCCACCCTTGCGGGGCGCCGATGTGTACCCCGACCCGACCGAAGACGATACCGGCCATGACGGGCACTGGCTGAAAGGGACGCGCCGGCGCACGTTCACCGTGGTGCCGCGCCGGTCCGGCAAACTGACGTTGCCACCGATCACCTTGACCTGGTGGAATCTGGGCAAGGACCGGGCCGAGACCGCCCGCGTGCCGGCGCATACGTTGACCGTGGTGGCCGCCGCCGGGGGACAGGCACGGCATATGCCATCCACCGCGTCGTCTGCCACGTCGAGCTCCATGCCGGCTCCGGCGGTATCGATCGGGGCGCCGGCGTCGCCGGCACCCCGATCGTCGGGGGCAACCGGCTGGTGGCCGTGGGTGGCCGCCGTGGCCGGCGGGTTGTGGTTGGTCACCGGCCTGGTGGTGGCATGGCGGTGGCGCCGCCGTCGCGCGGCACGTGCCACCGCGTCGGGCCCGGCGACCGCGAACGCCGGATCTTCGGCTCGTCGTGCGCGTCGTGCGTTCCTGGATGCGGCCGGTGGCGGGGACGCCGCGGCCTGCTGCCGTGCGCTGCTGGGATGGGCGCAGGCTGAGCGCGCCGGCATGCGCAACCTGGCCGATCTGGCGAGACATCTGGAAGACGACGATCAGGTGCGCCTGGTCGGCGCGGTGCAGGACGCCCATTACGGCACCGGACACATGCCGCGGGCCGAGGACCTGCGGCGCGCATTCGCCGGCGGGTTGCGCTGGCGTGATGACCGGCGGCGCGGGCGTGACGAGGATGCATTGCCGCCGTTGTATCACCCTTGACGGCCGCATCGACACCCCTCCCGCCGCACGTCACCGATCCCCCATCCCCGAGTCCCGAGTCCCG
>CAZMKO010000011.1:0-28940 GCA_964566965.1 uncultured Rhodanobacteraceae bacterium | reverse complement strand
CGACACCCCTCCCGCCGCACGTCACCGATCCCCCATCCCCGAGTCCCGAGTCCCGAGTCCCGAGTCCCGCCGTCAGAGCATCACCACCTCCCTCCGCGCCCAAACGCTCAGGACTCGTCCAATGCCTGCAAATTGGCCTTGATATGTTCCAGGGTGGCGATCATCTGTTCCAGCTCGGCCACGCTGATGTCGCGGGTGGCGTCGCCGCGCAGTCCGCGCGCGATGTCCTGCATGTCGTCCATGACGGCACGCGCCTTGGGGGTGGCATGCAGGCGCCAGCAGCGGCGGTCGTTGGGGTCGGCGCGGCGTTCCACGAAGGCGGCGCCCTGCAGGCGGTCGATGACGCGGCCCACGGCGATGGGCTCCATTTCCAGCAGCTCCGCCAGCTCGTTCTGGCGAATGCCCTCGCGCTGGTGCAGGCATTTGATGGCGCGCCATTGCGCACGGGTCAGCCCGTGCTGCGTCGCACGACGGTCGAAATGCTTGCGAAACAACAGGGTAACGTCGTTCAGCAGGTATCCGAAAGACATGTCACGTGTTTGCTTCATGGTGATCTTCAACGTGGCTTGGCGGACAGTATGGCAAATTGACGTGGCGCACTTCCCCTTCACGACAAGGGGGGTAAGCTTGCGCCCATGTTGATCGAAGTGATCCAGGGCGACATCACCCGCCTGGCCGCCGACGCCATCGTCAATGCGGCCAACCGCAGCCTGTTGGGCGGCGGCGGGGTGGACGGCGCCATCCACCGGCGGGCCGGCCCGCAGCTGTTGGATGCCTGCCAGCGCATGCCCGAGGTTCGGCAGGGCGTGCGTTGCCCCACCGGCGAGGCGCGTGCCACGTCGGGTTTCGATCTGCCCGCGCAGTACGTGATTCATACCGTGGGTCCGGTGTGGCGCGGTGGCGACCATGGCGAGCGTGATCTGCTCGCCGCATGCTACCGCAACAGTCTCGATCTGGCCCGGGGCCTGCATGTGGAGCGCATCGCGTTTCCCGCCATCAGTTGCGGGGCTTACGCCTACCCGGTCGAGCAGGCGGCGCACGTGGCCATGGACGTGATCCATGCGGAACTCGAACGGCACGCCCATCCGGCGCATGTCGTCATGTGCTGCTTCAGCGACGGTTTGCGCCGGGTGTTCGAGCAGGCATCACGCGAGGCTGGCGGCAACTGAGAGCGTGTGAAAAAACCGCCACCTGCTGCGAGTGCCGCTGGACGCGTATGCCGGCGGCCCACCGGTCCGCGAATTCGAGTCATCTGGCTCACTCAACTCCCCGAATTTGCGCGCGACGGACCTTGCCACACACGCCCGGTGACACTTTCGCTGCGGCGGTCGAATTTTTTACACGCTCTGAGAGCCTGTTTGCCGACCGGTCCGGCGGTGTCGTCGTGGAACGATCACCACCGGATCCGCCGTTCAAGGTGTCGAGCGGGTTTTCAGCAGGTCACGGATCTCGGTGAGCAACGCGACGTCTTCCGGTGGTGCGGCCGGTGCTTCCTCGGCCGCCTCGGACTTGCGGTGCAGCGAGTTGATCGCCCTTATCAGCATGAAGATCACGAAGGCGATGATCAGGAAGCTGATCACGGTCTCGATGAAAGCGCCGTAGCTGATGGCCACGCCGCCATTGCCGTCGGCGTCGGCCGCCTTGAGCACCCATTTCATGTGCGAAAACTTGATGCCGCCGATCAGCCAGCCGATGGGCGGCATGATGATGTTGTCAACCAGTGACGTCACGACGTCCTTGAAAGCCGCGCCCACGACAATGCCCACGGCCATGTCGATGACGTTGCCGCGCATCACGAAGGTCTTGAACTCGCCCATCATGCTCATTTGCACCACTCCCGAAAGTAACCCCCGGGAAAAATATACCCGGTTGGCGGCTTCAGCGGTAGCGGTGTGGCAGGCCGGGCGCGTCAGGTGTGGTTGGTGCCCATGCGGCCTTCCAGGATGGCGATGCCGGCCAGTTCGGCGTGGAAATGGTCGCCGGGCGCCAGCGCGGCCACGCCGGCCGGCGTGCCGGTGAAGACGAGGTCGCCGGCTTTCAGCTCGAACAGACGCGACAGCTCGACGATGATCTCGGCCGTGCTCCAGACCATGGCATCCAGCGTCGATTGCTGCCGGCGTTCACCGTTGATGTCCAGTGTAAGAAGCGTTTCCGGGGCGGGACGGGCGACCGACAGCGGACACAGTGCCGACACCGGCGCACCGTGGTCAAAGCCTTTGGCCGTATCCCAAGGCAGTCCCCGTTTTTTGGCCTCGGCCTGCAAGTCGCGGCGGGTCAGGTCAAGGCCCACGCCGTGGCCGAAGATGCAGCCGGCGGCGGCGTCCGCGTCGATGTCGCGGCCGCCCGTCTTCAGGGCCACTACCATTTCCACTTCGTGGTGCAGGTCCGATGTGGCGGGGGGCCACGGCACGTCGTTGCCATCGGTCACCACGGCGTCGGCCGGCTTGGTGAAGAACACCGGTTTGCCGCGATCGATGACAGCGCCCATCTCGCGGGCGTGATCGGCATAGTTGCGTCCGATACAGAAAATGCGGCGAACCGGAAAACGGTATGGGCTACTCTGGATTGGTAGGCTCGATGGTTCAGCCGGAGAAAATTGATATTTCATTAAAAAAGGGATTTTAAATCTATCATGTGCGTGACGGATACATTTTTGTGCCGAATAAAGTAAGCCGCAAATGATGCGACTTACTTTATACTCCTTCGTACACGCATCAACAGAATTAACTGTTAGCGCCATTACTTTTTATATTGTCATGTGGCGGCGGGGGTGGTTCGTGCGGGTTCGGGTCGGGTATGGGTGGACAGGTTGGGTTGTTGCAGATCCAGCACTCATCAAGTGTACCGCCAGCAGCCATGCAGCTCTCGGTGTATCGATAACATGAACTGCAGTTTGCTACTGCTTTAGACTGAGGTGAATACAACGAAATTGCAGACACAACTGCAATGGTGCTTGCGAGCAAAATATTGAATTTCATTCTCTCCTCCGTTTATAACTCAATTCGCCTGTTAATCAAACGAATGTCGATAATGCTACCGACGAGTTCAGGATATACCTGGTTGGGTTGTTGTGCAAGTTTGATTTTCGCAATTTGAAAACAAAAAGCCGCCGGTGGGAGACGGCGGCTGAGGTAGGGGAGTTTTCAGTTCGCGCCACAGCTGAGCATGGCAGGTACCAATATTATTATAATGCGTTGATGGATGGTGAGCAGCTACTGCCCACCATCCCAGACTTCCTTTTTCCGTTAATCAGTAATCGTAACGAACGCCGAGGCGAGCGTAGCGCGGCGTGGACTGGTATTGCACACGCTGCCACGTCGGAGCGACGGCGTTGCTCGTGCCGTAATGTGGATCCACCGACAACACTGTGCGGTTGTTGAACAGGTTGTTCACGTCCAGGCTGAAGGCCAGCTTGTGCTGGGCGAAGGCCGGACGGTATTCGACACCGACGTTGACCGTGTACTGCCACGGATTGTGGCCCGCATCGCCGGGACGTGCCGGCTGGCCTCCGCACCAGTGATAGTCGTTGCCATAACCGGTCGGATTACTCTCATCCGGACCGTAACCACCCAGACAGCTGCGCGGCGTGCCGGACTGGATCAGCACGTTGCCCGAGAGCATCCACTCCGGCGTCATCTGCCACGCACCGTAGGCCTTCAACTGGTGGCGACGGCTGTTGGCCAGTTCACCGTTGGCGTATTGCATCAGGCTGCCATAATCCCAGTCCTCGGTGGCGGAGACGTCGGTCTGGCCGATATCGGAACGCACCTGGCCCTCGGAGTTGCCGTAGCTGCGGGCGTAGGTGTAGTCGATCTTGCCGAACCACGTGCCGTCGAACGGATGCTGCAGGTACAGCTCCAGCGAGTAGTAGTTGCGCTTCATGTCCGGGAAGCCGAAGTCGGCCGAAGTCATCGGTACAGCGTAGTAGCCGTCGCCGCTGGCATGCGGAATCATTAGCGTGTTGGTCATGCCCGGATTGATCAGGTAGCTGCCCTGGATGGCGCCGATGTCTTCGTCCGCGATACCCATGGAGTGCATCTTGGCCAGAATCGAATCGGCGTCGGCGACATCGTCGATGCCGGTGCGAAGCTTGCGGAACGACGCCTTGGCACCGTAGTTCCAGGCATCGTTGAGCTGCTTGTCGAAACCGACGATGAACTCGTCCTGGTACTCCGACTTCAGGTCGCGCGCGGCGGCCGTCTTCGGGTCGCGTGCCTGACCGTATTCGCGGTTGGCGGAGATCGGGCCCCCGGTGCTGGATTCGATCGGGGTCAGACCGGTCGGCTTGCCTTCGTCATCGATACCGGTATAGGTGAAGTACTCATGCGTGTACAACGAGGTACCGGCGGCGCGAAGGGCCACGCTGGCCGGCAGGGCCAGATAGTAGCGCCCGGCGTTGGCGTAGACCTTGAAGCTGGAGTCGCCGTTGACGTCCCAGCTGACGCCGATGCGCGGGGCCCACTGCGGCTTGGTCAGACGCAGGTAGGCGTCACCATTGGGGTTGTAGTTGGTGAACTGGTCGTTGCGCAGACCCACCTTCAGCAGCCACTTGTCGTTGATCTGCCATTCGTCCTCGATGTACTGCGCCTTTTGCGAAGTGGTTGCCGAGGCGGTGGTACGAAGCACGTATTTTTCAACGTAGTAACCGTCTTCGCCACCCGGATAGTTGCCGGGGGCTTCTGCCCAGGCGCCGGTTTCACCGGGAATGCCGGAAACGGGCTTGCTCGGATCGTCGTGGTGGTAGTACCACCAATAGCCGGCACCGGGGGCCGCTTCGGGGCCGGAGGTGTACTGCCCGTCATTGGTGTCGCTGATACGCATGTTGTCGATACCGGCGGTGATGGTGTGGTCACCGATGTGGTAGCTGAGGTCGACGCGCAGGTTGGAGTTCTTCGATTTGTGGTCCGAAGGGTTGAGATACAGCGTGGTCTGATCGTTGATGATCGGGCTGCCACCGTTCAAGGCCGGGTTCTGCTGATCCGGCGCGTAGATGTACGGCGTATCCCCGTCGTAACCGGGGATGTTGGAGTAGTACGTGCCCTTCATCTGGCCGTACAACGCCGACAGGGTCAGGTTGTCGGTGATATAGCTGGTGAACTTGGCCGTCCACAAGTCGGCGCCCTGCTTGGTCTCGGTGGCGTAGCCGTGGAAATCACCCTCGGTATCCGTGGCGTAGTCGTAGTCGTACATGGTGCCGTTGTACGACGTCTTGTTGGACGCGCCGGTGATTTCCAGGATGTTGCTGTCGGTGATGTTCCAGTCCAGCTTGGCGTACCACTTGGGCATCTTGTACTGGTACTGGGTCTTGTACGGCGAGTTCACCGTGCCGACGCTGCTGCCTTCCTTGCGCTCGGCTTCCATGGCCGCGAACAGGAACAGCTTGTCCTTGATCAGCGGACCGCCGACGTAGGCGTCGTAGGTGGTGGTCCAGGACTTGTCGTCGCGGTTGCGGTTGTAGATCTTGCCGGCGTTGCTGCCCGCGCGGTAGTAGATGTCGTTCTGGTTGCCCTTGGCGAACGCCGGGGTCCACAGCACCTGGCCGCCGAAGTGCCATTCGTTGGTGCCGCGCTTGCCGATCATGTTGATCACGCCGCCGTCGGAACGGCCGTAGGCCGCGCCGTAGCCGCCGGTCAGCATCTGCTGCTGGTCGATGGCGCCGTAGGGCAGGGTCAGGCCGCCCATGCCGCTGAGCGGATCAGTGGTGTTGAAGCCGTTGATGTAATAGGCGTTCTCGGTGACCGAGGAGCCGCCGAAGGACACCAGGCTCTGACCGGTCGGGCCGGTGAAGGCGCCGTTGCCCGGGATGACGCCGGGTGCCAGCAGGGCGATGGACTCGGCGCTGCGGGCCATCGGCAGCTTGGCCAGTTCCTGCGAGGTGATGACGGTGCGCGAGTCGGTGCTGGACACGTCGATGGCGGGCAGCGCGTTGGCCGACACCTGGATCGACTCGAGGTCTTCCGGCGAGGATGCGGTGGCGTCGGCGTTGCCGCCGCCGGACAGGTTCACGCGGGTGCCGGCGCCGACGCGCAGGGTCACGTTGTTGCGGGTGTCGACGACCTGGCCATCCTTCATCAGGGTGACGGTGTAGGTGCCGAGCGGCAGGTTGCCGAACGAGTACCGGCCGGAGGCGTCGACGGTGGCTTGACGGGTCAGGCCCGAGGCGCTCTGCACGGTGACGGTTTCGCCCGATTCCGGTGCGGAACCGTACAGGGTACCGGTGGTGGCCTGGCCGAAGGCGAAGCCGGACATGCCCAGTCCGAGCGCCAGCGCCAGTGCCAGCGAGCTGCGACGGGGCAGCGAAGTATGACGGTTGCTGCAGCTACTCATGGTGTATCTCCCCGATGACTCGCCGCTGGCGGCGCAAACGGCGCAACCGAACGGCTGGCGAGCATCCAATAGGTTGTGGGTGGAGTGACGTCCGGTCTTGTCGCAGACCGTGACGTTGCCGGAGCGCGACGACTATGAGGGAACGCTCCAGTCGTACAGGCTGCACATTCAGGACAGGTCGGTAAATGACCACTTTTGCGTTTTATTAATGAGACCAGTGGGCAAACCGGTGTTTTTGCGGCTTTCCGCGCCGGCGTGGGCAACACGCAACCAGACCACTTTGCGATTTGTTATGCATGCCGGTTGACGAGTTCCCCGTCGTACGGGCCATGAGTCATGTTCCATGCATGTCGTTTCCCCTATACATTTCGGTCAGGTACGGGAGGGGCATGGTCACTGGGTGCAGTGCCTGGTCGTGACCGCAGGGTGTGTTGCGTCGCCATGTGGATCGCGGACACGGTATTTCCGCCCGCATTCGAGTAGTGATGAATGCTTCTGGAGTTGAAAGGCGAGGGGCCGCTTTACACGCGGGTGTATGCGACCCTCAGACAACGTATCGTCGACGGACGGCTGAAGGCCGGCGAACGCCTGCCGGGCACCCGTTCGATGGCAAAGGCGCTGGGTGTGTCGCGCACGGTTGTGCTGTTGGCGTATTCCCAGCTTGAGAGCGAAGGCTACACGGTCACCCGTGTCGGTTCCGGCACCTATGTCACCGAGGCCCGGGTACTGGACGACACCCCGGCCGCGACCAACGGCTCGACCGACCTGTCCGTGCACGATGTGCCGCCGCCGGCATTGCCCGAAGCACCTTTGTCGAAACTGGCCCGGCGCGTGCCGGCCGCGGCGTCCGGGGACCGGCCGCTGGATCTGCTGGACGACGATGTCGGGGTGGTCGATTTCACCGGTGCGACCACCAGCTACGACGCCCAGGGTCTGAAAACGTGGCGGCGCTCGTTGTCCCGTGCCATGACGCAGATGCCGTCCGAGTTGCCGGGTCCGGCCGGCGTGTTGGCGCTGCGTGAGGCGATGCTGGAGTACCTGGCGCGCGAGCGCGGGGTGGTGGCGCAGGTGGAGGACCTGGTTATCGTCAACAGCGTGCAGCAGGCCCGCGACCTGGTCGCCCGCGTACTGGTCGACGAAAACACCACGGTGGGGGTCGAGGATCCTTGCGACCCGGGCATCCGGCGGGCATTCGCACTTGCCGGCGGGCAGGTCGAGGCGTGCCCGGTGGATGCCGACGGCCTGGACGTGGCCGCCGTGCCCGGCCACGTCGGCGTGGTGCATGTGGCACCCGCCTGCCACATCCCCGGTGGCACCACCTTGTCCGCCCCGCGTCGCGCCGCGCTGCTGGCGTGGGCCGGCCGGCAACCGGGCTGGATCGTCGAGGAGGATTTCGACGGCGACCAGCGTCACGGCGTGCGCGTCAGCTCGGCGCTGCAGGGCGCGGATCGGGCCGGCCGTGTCATCTATTACATGAACAACCTGGGCGGGGCGGTCTATCCCAGTCTGCCGATGAGCTGCCTGGTGGTGCCGCGTTCGCTGCGCGAAAAATTCCATGCCCTGAAGGGCCTCAGCGACCAGGACGACGGCGTCATCCGCCAGCACGCCTGGGCATTGCACGTCGCCGCCGGCGAGCACGCGCGCAGCCTGCGTCGCCTGTCCCAGCATCTGCAGACCAAGCACGCCGCGCTGGTGGATGCCTTGCGCCGGCACCTGGGAGCGTCGATTCGCTGCGAGGGGGCCCCGGCCACCGGCCACCTGTTGCTGCACCTGCCGGCGTTGCAGGCGTCCTGGATGACGGTGTTGCGCGAGGAAGCCCTGCGCACCGGCCTGCTGCTGCAGTCGGCGGACGACTGGTACGCCGGGAACAATCCGCATGTGGTCCTGATGCTGCGCTACGCGGCTGTTCCCGATCACCTGATGGACGTGGCCGCACGACGCCTGGCGTATGCCCGGCGCATCGCCTGGCATGACGTGAACCGAGCCGGCACAACCCGCTCGGCCTGACCGGGCGGGGAATTTCGAAAAAACCGATTTCAGGCCTATCCAGCGTGTCCGCCGGTGTATCGGCAAGCACGATCGCGGCCATGGGCCGCTCCCACAAAGGGTCCGGTTTTTCGAGGTTCCCTGCAGGTGGATTCCAGAGTTCGGTTTTTCGGTGTTCCCTGTGGCGGTGACAGCTGTCATCACGAATGCTTGATGTTTTCCCCTTATGACCGGTCGCGCCGGTTGCGATCCTGTCTGCGTCAACCGGCCGGGGCCGGGGAGGGATCACGAACGTGGACAACGGCAGGTTATTGGATGAATTGCGCATCGGGCGCGATCAGCGTGACGACCATGGCGGCGGCACGCCGCGTTGGCCGTGGCTGGTGGTATCGGCATTGCTGGTGGTGCTGGCCGCGGCGGCGGCCTGGTGGTGGCTGGGCGGCCACCGCGCCGTGCCGGTCAAGGTGGCGACGGCCGCCGCACCAAGCAGCGGCGGGGAGGCCGGTGCCATCCTGGAAGCCACCGGATACGTCACCGCGCGGCGGACCGCCACCGTGTCGGCCCAGATCATCGGCACCTTGACCGATGTGCTGATCGAGGAAGGCGACCACGTCAAGAAGGGGCAGGTGCTGGCGCGACTGGAGGACAACGCGCAGCGCTCCCAGCTGGGGGCGGCCCGGGCCGAGCGTGATGCCGCGCGTGCGCAGGTGCGGCAGACGCGCGTGGATCTGGCCCAGGCGAAACGCGAAATGCGGCGTCAGGACACCCTGGTGGAACGGCAGCTGGTGTCCCGGCAGCAGGCCGAGCAGGCGCGTGCACATGTCGCCAGCCTGCAGGCGCAGCTCGACGCGCAGCGCGAGCAGGCCACGTCCGCGCAGGCCCGGGAGCATGTGGCCCAGGTCGATTACGACTACACCGTCATCCGCGCGCCCTTCGACGGGGTGATTACCCAGAAGGCGGCGCAGGTGGGCGAGATCATCGCACCGGCCGCGGCCGGCGGTGGCTTCACGCGTACCGGCGTGGGCACCATCGTGGACATGGACTCGCTGGAAGTGGATGTGGATGTCAACGAGGCCTACATCAGTCGCGTCAAGCCGGGCATGCCGGCCACCGCGGTGCTGGATGCCTACCCGGACTGGGAGATCCCCGCCCACGTGATCGCCATCGTGCCCACCGCCGACCGCGGCAAGGCCACGGTGAAGGTGCGCGTGGCGCTGGAGAAGAAGGACGACCCGCGCATCATTCCCGAGATGGGAGTGCGCGTGTCGTTCCTGGAGGGCAAGCAGGCGCCGCGCCCGGCCCAGGCGCGGGACGGCGTGATGGTGCCGGCCACGGCCATCGTCTCGCGCGACGGGCACAAGGTGGTGTTCGTCCTCGAAGAGGACCGTGTACACGCCGTGCGCGTGGTGCCTGCGGGGCCGGATGACGGCGACATGAAACGCATTCCCGAGGGCGTGACGGCCGGCACGAAGCTGGTCGCGAAGCCGCCGCGGGACCTGGCCGACGGTGACCGCGTCACCGTGGCGAAATGATCATGACGGGGACTGGAGGGACAACCATGGGTACGTTGATCGACATCAAGAACCTTTCCAAGGCCTACACGCGCGGCAAGCAGAAGGTGGAGGTGTTGCACCACGTCGACCTGCCCGTCGCGGAAGGCGATTTTCTGGCCTTGATGGGGCCGTCGGGATCGGGCAAGACCACGCTGCTGAACCTGGTCGGCGGGCTGGACACGCCCACCGGCGGCAGCATCGAGGTGGGCGGCCACCGCATCGACAAGCTGGGCGCGGGAGCGCTGGCCAAATGGCGCGCCTCCAACGTCGGCTTCATTTTCCAGTTCTACAACCTGATGCCGATGCTCAGCGCGCAGAAGAACGTGGAGTTGCCGTTGCTGCTGACGCGGCTGAAGGCCGCGCAGCGCAAGCGCAACGCGGCCATCGCATTGCAGCTGGTGGGACTGTCCGAGCGCGCCTCGCACAAGCCCTCGGAATTGTCCGGCGGCCAGCAGCAGCGTGTGGCCATCGCCCGCGCCATCGTTTCCGATCCCACGCTGCTGGTGTGTGACGAACCCACCGGCGATCTCGACCGGCAGTCCGCCGAGGACGTGCTGGGGTTGCTGCAGACACTCAACCGCGAGCACGGCAAGACCATCGTCATGGTGACCCATGACCCCAAGGCCGCCGACTACGCCAGCCACACGCTGCACCTGGACAAGGGCACGCTGGTGGAACAGGCCGAGGCGGTATGAGGACGGTTGCCGATCCTTCCGGGGGCGGAAGGGTGATGGAGGGGAGTGAAACGAGATGAAATATTTCCACTTGATCTGGGCGGCGCTGTTCCGGCGCAAGACCCGCACGATACTGACACTGGTCTCGATCATGGCCGCGTTCCTGCTGTTCGGCCTGCTCAATGGCGTGCGCACCATGTTCAATGATGTCGGTCACAGTGCCGCCGGTGCGTTGCGGCTGCAGACCGGCTCCAGATTGTCGTTCATCGACACGTTGCCGCAATCGCTGTACGGGCGCATCCAGCGCATTGACGGCGTCGATGACGTGGCCTGGGCCAACTGGTTTGGCGGCGCCTATCAGGATGCGCACAACCAGGTGTTCACCTTCGCGGTCGGCCCGGGCTACCTGAAGCTGTATCCGGAAGTGACCATCAGCGCCGAGGCGCGGCAGAAGTTCGACGACACCCGCATCGGCCTGCTGGTGGGCGAAAAGCTGGCGGCGCGCCACCACTGGAAAGTGGGCCAGAAGATTCCGCTGATGTCGAGCATCTATCCGCGTACCAACGGCGACAAGACCTGGCCGTTCGTCATTGTCGGCATCATGCGTCCGGCCAAGGGTGCCAAGGACGGCATGTTGAGCATGTCGGCGCTGATGCACTGGAAGTATTTCGACGAATCCAACCCCTACAACCGCGGTCAGGTGGGCTGGTATGTGACCCGGGTCGAGAATGTGGACCAGTCCGAATCGGTGGCCAAGGCGATCGACGCGTTGTCGGCCAATTCCGACCACGAGACACGCACCCGCAGCGAACAGGCCGCCGTGGCCGCGCAGATCAAGCAGGTGGCCGACATCGGCCTGATCGTCGGGTCCATCATGGGCGCGGTGTTCTTCACCCTGCTGCTACTGACCGGCAACACCATGGCCCAGGCCGTGCGCGAACGCACTGGCGAGCTGGCCGTGCTGAAGACGCTGGGCTTTTCCAACCGCAGCGTACTGGGCATCGTGTTGGCCGAATCGGTCTTGCTGGTGGTGCTGGGCGGGCTGGTCGGCGTAGGGCTGGTGGCGGTGCTGTCGCCCACATTGAACGCGGCCAGTGGCGGCACCATCAACCTGCCGCCGGTGGATCTGTCGAGCTGGGTGCTGGCGGCGATATGGATGCTGGTGATCGGCCTGCTGGTCGGGGCGCTGCCGGCCTGGCGTGCCATGCGCCTGAACATGGTCGATGCCCTGGCGGGCCGGTGAGGAGGGGACGGGAATGAAAAAGTTGAAGGCATTCGCGCGCGGTCTGGTCCTGGCGTTGGTGGTCGTGGTCAGCGTATTCGTCTGGGTGGTGCTGCCATGGTGGGCGGCGCTGGCCCTGGTCGCGGGTTTCGCGCTGTGGATGGTGACGCTGCGCTCGGGGCGCCGCACCGCCTCGGTGACCCGGGTCGGCATCAGCACGTTGCCGCAACGGCTGGGTTCGTCGTCGGTGGTGGTGATCGGCATCGCCGGCGTGGTGGCGGTGCTGGTGGCCCTGCTTTCCATGGCCGAGGGTTACCAGGAAACGCTGCGCAAGACCGGCAATGAAGACACCGCCATCGTCATGCGCGGCGGTTCGGCGGCCGAGGCGATGTCGGTGCTCACGCTCGACAACGTCAACGTCATCGAGCAGGCGCCGGGCATTGCGCACGACGCCGACGGCAAGCCGCTGGCATCGCCGGAACTGGTGGTGGCCGCGTCGCTGCCGCTGAAGGATGCCGCCACCGAGAACGACATCGGCAGCGTGTTGATCCGTGGCGTCGGCGACATGGCGTGGAAGGTGCGTCCGAACGTGAAGATCGTCGACGGGCGGCGCTTCCGGACCGGCATGCGCGAGCTGGATGTCGGCACCGGTGCAGCGCGGCAGTTCGGTCTTGCGCCCGGCCACAGCGTGAAACTGGGCAACCAGACCTGGAAGGTCGTGGGCATTTTCCAGTCCGACGATGCCATGGACTCGGAGGTCTGGGGCGACGCGCAGACCGTGGCATCCACCTACCGCCGCGGCAGCTCGCGCGCGTCGGTGACCGCACGCCTGGCCGGCCCGTCGGCATTCGACCAGCTCAAGGCCGGATTGGCCGCCGACCCGCGCCTGGCGGTGGAGGTGGACACCACGCTGGCCTATTACGGCAAGCAGTCCGAAGGGATCACCAAGAGCATTCGCGTGGTCGGCATGGTGGTGGGGTCGATCATGGCCATCGGTGCCTTGTTCGGCGCGCTCAACTGCATGTTCGCCACGGTCGCCGCGCGTGCGCGTGAAATCGCCACGCTGCGTGCCATCGGTTTTCGCGGTCCGCCGGTGGTGGTGGCGGTGATGCTGGAAACCATGCTGCTGGCGCTGCTTGGCGGTGTCCTGGGCGGGCTGATCGCCTGGCTGCTGTTCAACGGCTACACCGCTTCGACCCTGGCCGGCGGTGTCGGCAAGCTCAGCTTCCAGTTCCATGTGTCGGCGCCGCTGTTGTGGAACGGCTTGAAGTGGGCGCTGGCGATCGGATTCATCGGCGGCCTGTTCCCGGCGGTGCGTGCGGCGAGGTTGCCGGTGACCACGGCATTGCGCGAGTCGTGAGCTTTCCGGTGCCCCGTGCCTGCCAAGGTATCGGCGCACCCGGGCCATCGGGGTTGAAGCCCCTCCCACAGGGCACCTCGAAAAACCGGGATGTTCATCAAGGCCATTATAGGGGCGCTGGAAGGCGCGACTGGTGACGCGCGAATGACGTGTCTTGCCGCAAGACCGGATCGCGGCTTCCACCGCTCCTACACATGATCGGGAGTTTTTCGAGGTGCCCTGTGGGAGCGGCTTCAGCCGCGACAGCCGATACCCGTGAAAAAGGGACCCGTGCGGGTCCCTTTTTCACTTCTTGCGGGGAGCGGATCGCTCAAGCCATGTTGCTGGCAGCGAAGTCCCAGTTGACGACGTTCCAGAACGCGTCGATGTATTTCGGGCGCGCGTTGCGGTAGTCGATGTAGTAGGCGTGTTCCCACACGTCCATGGTCAGCAGCGGCTTGTCCGAGCCGGTGATCGGGGTGGCCGCGTTGGAGGTGTTGACGATGGCCAGCGAGCCGTCCGGACGCTGCACCAGCCAGGTCCAGCCGGAGCCGAAGTTGCCGGCCGCCTGCTTGCCGAACTCGTCCTTGAACTTCTCCACCGACCCGAAGGCCTTGTTGATGGCGTCGGCCAGCTTGCCGCTGGGCTCGCCGCCGCCGTTGGGGCTCATGGAGTTCCAGTAGAAGGTGTGGTTCCAGGTCTGGGCCGCGTTGTTGAACAGGCCGCCGTCGGCCTTCTTGACGATGTCTTCCAGCGCGGCGTCGGCCAGCTCGGTGCCTTCGATGGCGGCGTTGAGCTTCTTGACGTAGCCGGCGTGGTGCTTGTCGTAGTGGTATTCCAGCGTTTCAGCCGAAATATGCGGTTCCAGGGCATTTTTTTCGTAGGGGAGGACAGGTAGCTCGATCGCCATGGTTTCAGACTCCTTGGGATTTGGCTCGACGGAATACGGGCGGCGAAACCGCCCGCGGAAATTCGGAATCCCTAGTGTAGACCTTGATCGTGACGATGGCACGGGAGGCATTCATAACGGCCTCAGTTTGCGGCCGATCGTCATGCGTTGTTACGTCGCCGCCACCAGGCCCGGTGTTTGCGGTGGGTCGCATCCTTTACAATGTGGCGCTGTTTATCCGGGATTTTCGCAATGGATGTCGCAGACCGCATCAAGGCCCTGGTGGCCGATCATCCGGCGGTGCTGTTCATGAAGGGCACGCCCGAGTTTCCCATGTGCGGCTTTTCCTGGCGTGCGGTACGCGCGCTGGAGACGGCCGATGTACCGTTTCAGGCCGTCAACGTGCTGGAGGATCCCGAGATTCGCGCCGGCCTGCCGGCCTATGCCAACTGGCCGACGTTTCCGCAGTTGTTCATCCAGGGCGAGCTGATCGGTGGCTGCGACATCATCGAGGAGCTGCAGGCCTCCGGCGAGCTGGCACGCCTGTTGTCGGATACTTCGGAGGATCCGTCGTGAATCTGCCACGGGTACGTCCGGCGTTGTCGGCAACGCCGCCGGCCGACGATGCGTTGGCCGGTCGGGTGATCCTGGTCACCGGCGCGCATGGTGGTCTGGGCGCGGCCGTGGCCCGCGCGGCGGCGGCGGCCGGCGCCACCGTGGTGCTGGTGGGGCACAAGGCGCGCAAGCTGGAAAAACTGTACGACGAACTGGAAGCCGCCGGTGCGCCGCGTCCGGCCATCGCGCCGGTGAACCTGGAAAGCGCCACGCCCGACCAGTATGCCGAGGTGGTCGCCATCGTGGAGCGCGAACTGGGACGCCTGGACGGCCTGGTGCACGCCGCGGCCCATTTCGATGCGCTCACGCCTTTGCGCCACCACGCGCCGGATGACTGGCTGCGCGGCTTGCAGGTCAATCTGTCGGCGCCGTTCGCCCTGACCCAGGCATGCCTGCCGCTGCTGACTTCGGCACCGGACAGCGCGGTGGTGTTCGTCACCGACGATCCGGCCGAGCTGGACGGGGCGCACTGGGGAGCGTACGGCGTCGCCAAGGCGGGGCTGGAACGGCTGGCTTCCATCCTGCATGACGAAAACGACGCCGGGCCCATGCGGGTGCATCTGCTGCTGCCCGCACCGATGCGCACCGCGTTGCGCCGCAAGGCGTGGTTTGGCGAGGACACCATGGCGCACCCGTTGCCCGACGCCACCGCCGAGGTGGTCGTGCGCATGCTGTCGCCGGAAGGCGTGGCGTGGCGCGGCAAAACGCTGGACCTGCGGCCCGTCGGAGCCTGATCTGATCCGTTCGCCGCGGCGCCGGAGCGCCGCTTTTCCATCCCGTCGATCCACCCTTCAACCGGAGTCTTCCCATGGAAGCGCAAATGACCACCTTGTCGGCAGGCATCCTGCTGTTTCTGGTCATGGACCCGCTCGGCAACATCCCGTTCTTCCTGGCGCTGTTGAAGGACGTGCCGCCCAAGCGCCGGCGTTTCGTGATGATCCGCGAGCTGCTGATCGCGCTGGCGGTGCTGCTGGGTTTCCTGGTCGGCGGCCAGTACCTGCTGTCGCTGCTGCAGCTGAAACAGGAGTCGGTCAGCATCGCCGGCGGCATCGTGCTGTTCCTGATCGCCATCCGCATGGTGTTTCCGCCGGCCGACGGCGGCGGCATTTTCGGCAAGGCCGGCGAGGGCGAACCGTTCATCGTGCCGATGGCCATCCCGGGCGTGGCCGGCCCGTCGGCGATGGCCGCGCTGCTGCTGTTCACCACGGCGCAGCCCGGGCGCATCGTCGAGTGGGGCCTGGCGCTGTTCCTGGCCTGGCTGGCCACGGCGTTGATCCTGTTGTTTTCGACCTACTTGTTCCGCTGGCTGGGCGAAAGCGTCATCAGCGCACTGGAGAAGGTGATGGGCATGCTGCTGATCGCCTTGTCGGTGCAGATGTTCCTGGCCGGCATCGTGGCCTACCTGCAGCACAGTGGCATGATGTGATCGGTCGCCGGCGCCCCGGACGCGTCACCAAATGCCGGCTGTGCGTGTAACATGAGGCCGGCACAGGGACTCGACGAGGAACGTTGCTGGCATGCTGAACATTGAACGAATGTTGTTGCAGCGCGCGCCGTGGCTGGCACAGCACCCGCGTATCCGGCGTCCGGTGGCGGGATTGCTGGAACGGCTGGCCAACGAGGGCCGGTTCAACCACACCCTGACGGTCCTCAAGGACACGAAGGGCTTCGAGTTCGTGCGGCGTACGCTCGAGCACCAGCGCGTCGAGTACAGCGTCACGCCGCGCGAGCTTGAGCACATTCCCGCCGACGGGCCGCTGCTGCTGGTGGCCAATCATCCGCTGGGCATGGTCGACGCCATCGCGCTGCTGGACCTGGTGGGGCGCATCCGTCCCGATGTGCGTATTCTGGGCAACGATGTCCTGGGCATGGTCCCGCAATTGAACGAGCTGCTGTTGCCGGTGGACGTATTCGGCAACGGTGCCGCCTCGCGCATGCGTGCGGTGTATCGCGCGCTGGAGAAAGGGCAGGCACTGCTGTTGTTTCCCGCTGGCGAGGTGTCGCGCATGCGTCCTTTCGGGGTGCGCGACGGGACCTGGTCGGACGGTTTCGCGCGTCTGGCCATGCGTACCGGCGCGCCGGTGGTGCCGGTCCATATCGCCGCGCGCAATTCGGCCGTGTTCTACGGCATGTCGATGCTGGCCAAGCCTTTGGGAACGGCGATGCTGCCACGCGAGGCGGTGGCGCCGCGCCCGCGCCCGATTCGCCTGCGCGTCGGGCGCATGATCGATGCCGACGAGATTCGCCAGCGCAGCGAGGGTTCCAGCGCGCAGGCGGCACGGTTGATGCGGCGCCATGTGTATCGGCTTGCCCGCAACCGGGGCCTGATTTTCGGTGGCCTGGCACCGTTGGCGCACCCGGAGCCGGCCGCCGCGGTGCGCGCCGACCTGGAGGCGCACGGCCAATATCTCGCCGATGTCGGCAAGGGCCACGAAGTCTGGCTGTATCCAGGGGCCGCACAGCGCCCGGTATTGAACGAGTTGGGACGACTGCGCGAACTGACGTTCCGGCGAGTCGGCGAGGGGACCGGCTTGCGTTCGGACCTGGATGTCTACGACAAACATTACGAGCATCTGGTGCTGTGGGACCGCACCGGCGAGCGCATCGCCGGTTCCTACCGTCTCGGCAACGGCGAACGCATCCTGGCCGAACACGGCAAGCGCGGCCTGTACAGCGCCAGCCTGTTCGACTACACACCGGCCCTGGAGGCGCGTCTGGGCGCCGGGCTGGAACTCGGGCGCAGCTTCATCGCGCCGGCGTACTGGCGGTCCCGCGCGCTGGACTACCTGTGGCGCGGCATCGGCCTGTATCTGCAACGGCACGAAAACATTCGTTACCTGTTCGGTCCGGTCAGCCTGTCGGTGAGCCTGCCGCTGGAGGCGCGCGAATGGATCGTGGCCGCGCACCAGCATTATTTCGGGACGCCGGGGCTGGCCAGTGCACGACGCCCGTTCCAGGTGTCGACGATGGTGCTCGAGGGAGTGCGGGCGGAATTGGCCGGTCTGGACCCGGTGGCCGGGCTGGGCCGGTTGCGGCACCGGCTGGATGCCCTGGGCGTGACGTTGCCGGTGCTGTATCGCCAGTATGTCGACCTGGTCGAGCCGGACGGTGTGCAGTTCCTGGACTTCGGCGAGGATCCGGAATTTTCCGGTTGCGTCGACGGCATGGTGTTGCTGGATCTGGCCTACCTGAAACCGGCCAAACGCACGCGTTACCTGAGCAAAAGCTGAACCCGGGTCGCCACGATGCGTGTGGTCGTGAAAAAGCATGTCGACAGACGCGGCATGCTGTTAAACTTGCATTAATGCCGGGGTGGAGAGCAGTCGCCAGCGGCAGCGTCATGACTCATGGGGATAAGCCTGGTGCCGGAACCAGGGCCGGGCAGACGCAGTTCATGTCCCCGTGGACTTCGTGAATCACTTCATCGTTGCGAGCCAAGGTGTCAAACCATGACCAACAGAATCCGCAAGGGGATCCTGCCGCTAGCCATTGCTTCGTTGCTGGCGGCGCCTGCCGTGATGGCGCAGAACGTCACTTCCTCGGCCATCACCGGCGTGGTGGTCGACGGCAATGGCCAGCCGGTGCCGGGCGCCACCGTCACCATCGTGCACGAGCCGTCCGGCACCACGCGCGTGGTCACCACCAGTGACAATGGCCGCTACAACGCGCAGGGCATGCGCGTGGGCGGACCTTACGATGTTACCGTCTCCAAGGCCGGTCTGGCCCAGGGCGAGCGCGACGATGTCTATCTGCAGTTGGGCCAGGTCAGTGCCATCAACCTGACCATGCAGGCTTCCGAGGCCGATGCGCAGCAACTGGCCGGTGTGACCGTGTCCGCCAGCGAGATGTTGCAGACCTTCTCGCCCGACAACAAGGGCATGTCCACCAACATTTCGCAGCGCGAGCTGGAGGCGGCGCCGTCGCCGGGGCGTTCCATCGCCGACATCGCGCGCATGGATCCGCGCGTCACCGTGACCGATCGCGGCGACGGCTCCATCTCCATGATGGGCATGAACAGCCGTTACAACAGCATCAGCGTGGACGGTGTGGGCCAGGGCGACCCGTTTGGCCTCAATTCCAACGGCATGCCCTACATCGGTTCGCCGATCTCGATGGACACCATCGAGGAATACAACATTTCCACCGCCAACTACGATGTCGCGTCCGACGCCGTCGGCGCCAGCATCAATGCCGTCACCAAGAGCGGCACCAACGAGTTCCACGGCTCGCTCTACTACGCCTACCGCAATGCCGACAAGCTGGTCGGTGACGCCGGCTGGCTGGACGAGGATCGCGGCTATACCGGTTACGACAAGGACTGGACCGGCGGTATCACGCTGGGCGGTCCCATCATCAAGGACAAGTTGTTCTTCTTCGTCAACTACGAGAAGGAAGAGACCACCGGCATCGGCGCCGATTCGGCCAACGGCCTGGATTCCAGCCTGGGCAACGGCCCGTCCACCTCCAACAAGGTGTCGCCGGGCGACCTGGACAAGATCATCGACGCGGCCAAGGACCTCGGCCTCACGCCGGGCACCATGGCCGGCGGCGGTGGCGTGGACCTCACCGACAAGCGCTATCTGGTCAAGCTGGACTGGAACATCAGCAACAACCACCGCGCCAGTCTGACCCACCAGCGCACCAAGGAGGTGCAACCCATCGTGCAGGGCAACAGCCCCAGCGCCATCGGCCTGTCCAGCTACTGGTACACCAAGAACAGCGACACCAAGAACACGGTGCTGCGCCTGTTCGACGACTGGAGCGACATCTTCTCCACCGAGGCCAAGATCGGCTACCAGCGCTTCCAGCAGGTGCGTTCGGTGGATCAGGACCAGCCGCAGATTTACGTCAATCTGGGTACCGACAACGCCGGCAATCTCAACGGCTCGGCCCCCTACGTGGACCTGGGCGAAGACCAGTACAGCCACTACAACGTGCTGGACATCAAGACCTGGCGCGCGTTCCTGGCCGGCACGCTGTATCTGGGCGACCACACCCTGAAGGGCGGTGTCGACTTCGAGCAGAACAAGATCTACAACTTCTTCGGTCGCACCCAGTTCGGTGCCTACACCTTCTGGGGCATCGACAACTTCGCCAACGGCATCTACGACAGCTACCAGATCTATCAGCCGAACACGGCCGACGGCTTCGGTCTCGGCGACGTGCCGGCGGCCTGGACGCTGCGCCAGTACGGCTTCTTCCTGCAGGACACCTGGCAGGCCACCGACAACCTGTCGATCCAGTACGGCGCGCGCATCAACAAGGCGTATACCAACGACAAGCCGGTGTACAACCCGACCTACGAGGCCGCCTTTGGTCGTCCCAACGACACCACCATCGACGGCATGACCGTGGTCGAGCCGCGCCTGGCGTTCAACTACACTTTCGACACCGAGCGCATGATGCAGATCCGCGGTGGCGCGGGCCTGTTCCAGTCCAACCCGCCGACGGTATGGATGACCAATCCGTACCAGAACAACGGCATGACCACCACGGTCTACCAGGCCTACGGCGACGACGCCAACCCGCCGCCGTTCAGCCCCGATCCGCACAATCCCAACCTGCCGACGTCGGCCACCTCGCAGCGCATGACGGTCGACGCCGTCGATCCGAACTTCAAGCTGCCGTCGGTCTGGAAGGTAAGTCTGGCATTCGATCGTGAGCTGCCGTTCTGGGGCACCATCTTCTCGGCCGAATACCAGTACATCAAGGTGCGCAACGGCATCTGGTACCAGAACCCCGACATCGGTGCGCCGGATGCCCAGCGCCTGCCGGACGGTCGCTACCAGTACTGGGCCACGCCGGGTCAGGCGCCAGCCTCGAGTGACGTGCGTGCCAACGGCGACCAGCGTTTCTCGGGCAGCTCCACCTACCTGACCAACACCCACAAGGGCAAGTCCGAGAGCCTGACCCTGTCGCTGAAAAAGCCGTTCTCCGATAACTGGTTCGGCAGCGTCGGTGTCACCTTCGGCAACGCCACCGAAGTCAGCCCGGGCACCTCCAGCCAGGCCAGCTCCAACTTCAGCAAGCGTGCGTGGGTCAATCCCAACGACCAGGAACTGGGCAACTCCAACTACAACATCCGGCGTCGCGTGAACCTGTCGGTGACCTGGCAGCACAAGTTCTTCGGTGACTACGCCACCAGCATCAGCGCGTTCTATGACGGCCACAGCGGCCAGCCGTACAGCTGGACCTTTGGCAACGACGTCAACGGCGACGGCTATGCCTCCGATCTGGCGTTCATTCCGAAGGAGGGCCAGGTGGCGTTCGCGCCCGGAACCACCGACGCCCAGATCCAGCAGTTCTTCGACTACATCAAGAGCGACAGCTACCTCAGCAAGCACCAGGGCGAGATCGCCAAGCGCAACAAGACCTCCTCGGCCTGGGTCAACGACATCGACCTCAGCTTCCGTCAGGAAGTGCCGGGCCTGTTCAAGGGCAACAAGGGCGAGATCCGCCTGGACATCTACAACTTCCTGAACATGCTCAACAAGGACTGGGGGCAGGTCAGCTACGTGCCGTTCTACTACACGCGCACGTTGGCCAATTACCAGGGTGTGGGTGCCGACGGCAAATACATCTATTCGTTGCCCACCGACAAGGCCGGCAACTACCAGCCGCAGCAGAAGACCATCTACGATGCCGGTCGCAACACCAAGACCAGCGTGGTCTCGCGCTGGTCGGCGATGCTGACGTTGAAGTACAGCTTCTGATCTTTCCGCAAGACGGGTCATGTTTCCGGCGTCCGCGAGGGCGCCGGATTTTTTTGCAGACCCGGTGCTCGAAGAGCATCGCGGCCATGGGCCGCTCCCACAGGGCTTGCGTGGAACTTTCTGGAACCGTTGTGGGAGCGGCCCATGCCCGCGATGGCTTGAACGACCGCAGGGCCGGGCACTTGCGCGACATTGCCCACGGTTGGCGGACGCGCACGCATGGCAATGCACCAGAGGCTGACGCCGCTGCTTTGCGCTGTTAAACTATCATTAATGAGCGCATGAATGCCGCGGCGGCGCATGCAGGCTTATGAAAATCGGGGATGAACCGAGACGGGGCATGACCTGGCGGACGCGGCGTCCGCGCCAGGATGCGACGTACATCTCCACCACCACTTTCCCAATTCGTTGCAGGTGCAACCATGACCAACAGAATCCGCAAGGGGCTGCTGCCGTTTGCCATTGCTTCTCTGCTCGCGGCCCCCGCCGCCATGGCACAGAACGTCACGTCGTCGGCCATCACCGGTGTGGTGCTGGATGCCGGTGGCCAGCCGGTGCCGGGCGCCACCGTCACCATCGTGCATGAGCCCTCGGGCACGACACGCGTGGTTACCACCAACGCCAGTGGCCGCTACAACGCGCAGGGCATGCGCGTGGGCGGACCCTACGATGTCACGGTGTCCAAGGCCGGCCTGGCGCAGGCCGAGCGTGACGATGTGTACCTGCAGCTGGGTCAGGTGAGTTCGGTCAACCTCAGCTTGCAGTCCGGCGAGCAGAACGCGCAGGAACTGGGTGCGGTCACCGTGTCCGCCAATGCGCTGTCGCAGACCTTCTCGCCCGAAAACAAGGGCACCGGCACCAACATCTCCGAGCGCGACCTCGATTCGATGCCGACCCCGGGCCGCGATATCCAGAACGTGGTGCGCCAGGACCCGCGCGTGGTCATCGTCAATCGTGCCGAGGGCAAGATCTCGGCAGTTGGCCAGAACTACCGCTACAACAACATCACGGTGGATTCGGTTGGCGCCAATGACCCGTTCGGCCTGAACGCCAACGGCCTGCCGACCAAGGGCACGGCGATCTCGCAGGACACCATCGCCGAATACAACATTTCCACCGCCAACTACGATGTCGGCAACCGCCGCGGCCTGGGCGCCAACGTCAACGCCGTCACCAAGAGCGGCACCAACGAAGTGCATGGCTCGGTGTACTACGTGTTCCAGGACCAGGACTGGGTCGGCGACTTCAAGGGCAACTCGTTCGACGGCTACGAGCGCAAGTGGACCGGCGGCATGACGGTCGGCGGCCCGATCGTCAAGGACAAGCTGTTCTTCTTCCTGTCGTATGAAAAGTCCAAGGAAATCGGCGCGGCGAGCTCCGTCGGTCCCGAGGGTTCGGGTGCGACGTACACCGTCGAAGGCTTGAGCGTGGACCAGGTCCAGGCCATCAGGGACGCCGCCGCCAAGTACTACGGCCTGGAGGGCATGGGCGACTACACGGGTGGCAATGCTGATCTCGAAAACAAGCGCTACCTGGCCAAGCTTGACTGGAACATCAACAACAACCATCGCGCCAGCCTGACCTGGCGCCAGACCAAGGAAGCCGAGCCGCGCGTGTCGGCCTACAACAGCAACAAGCTAACCCTGTCCAGCGGCTGGACGATGCTCAGCACGGACAACAAGAGCTACGCGCTGCACCTGTACGACGACTGGACCGACAACTTCTCGTCCACCACCACGGTGTCTTACGCGCACTTCAGCCGTACGGGCGGCCCGTACAACGGCGTGGACATGCCGGCGATCAGCATCCACCCGGAGCATTACTACGATCCGACGCTGGCGTTCGGTACCGACTACTCCTACCAGGCCAACGCCATCGACACCAAGACGCTGTATGCGTCCTGGGCCGGCACCTGGTACCTGGGCGACCATACGCTGAAGGCCGGTATCGACTACGAGCGTGACAAGAAGTACAACCTGTTCCTGCAGAACCTGTTCGGCAGCTACGAGTTCGATTCGCTGCAGGACTTCATCAACGGCGACTACTACTCCTACCGCTACGGCCGTCCGGCCGACGGCCTGGGCCTGAACGACGTCGCCGCCGCCTTTACCCTGAAGCAGTGGGGCGTGTACCTGCAGGATACCTGGCAGGTCACCGACAACCTGTCGGTGCAGTACGGTGTGCGCCTGGACATCCCGCAGACCGACGACAAGCCGATCTACAACGACGACTTCGCCCGTGCCGGGTTCACCACTGCCGACGGCAAACGGTTGACCACCAACCAGTACACGGTCGACAACAAGCGCATCGTGCAGCCGCGGCTGTCGTTCAACTATCAGTTCGACACCGAGCGCATGATGCAGTTGCGTGGTGGCGCGGGCCTGTTCATCACCAATCCGCCGGCGGTGTGGATCGGCAACATCTACAGCAATGCCGGCGCCAACGTGATCAGCGACTATTGCGCTCCGCGTTACGGCGGCTGCGATTCGGGTGCCGGCCTTCCGGCGTTCAGCGCCGATCCGCACAACCAGAACTACGGGACGGTGTCGGGCGCCGCGGCCGGTCAGATGACCGTGAACACGGTGGACCCGGACTTCCGTCTGCCCTCGGCCTGGAAAATGACCCTGGGCTACGACGCCGAGCTGCCCTGGATGGGCCTGATCGCCACGGTCGACTACGAGCACATCAAGCAGCGCGACGCGATCTGGTATCAGAACCTGAACCTGGGTGCGCCGACCGCGGTGGCGCCGGACGGCCGCAATTTCTACTATGCCGACCCCTACGCGCCGGCCCGCGGCAACAAGGCTCGTGCCAACGCCGATCCGGACTTCTCCGATTCGATCATCAACCTGTCCAACACCAGCAAAGGCAAGACCGACAACCTGACCCTGCAGCTGAGCAAGCCGTTCCAGAACAACTGGTCGGCACGCGTCGGCGTGACCTTCAGCCACACCACCGACGTCAATCCGGGTCTGTCCAGCGTTGCGGTGTCCAGCTACAAGCAGCAGTACGTCACCAATCCGAACGAAAACGTCGCCAGCACCTCCAACTTCAACACCGAGATGCGCGTCATCGCGGCGTTGTCGTGGCGGCACGCGTTCTTTGGCAACTACTACACCAAGATCAGCGCGTTCTATGACGGCCATGCCGGTCATCCGTACAGCTGGGCCTTCGGCAACGATGCCAATGGTGACGGTTTCCGCAACGATCTGGTCTACATCCCCAACGAGGGTGACGTGGCGCTGGTGGACAGCAACGGTGCCCCGGTCTCGGCGGCGCGTGCCCAGCAGTTCTACGACTACATCCAGTCGAACAAGTACCTGCGCAAGCACCAAGGCAAGATTGCCCGCCGCAACGGCACGCGTTCGCCGTGGCTGAACCAGCTCGACATCAGCTTCGCCCAGGAGATTCCCGGTATTTTCGCCGGCAACAAGGGCGAAATCCGGCTGGACATCTACAACTTCCTGAACCTGATCGATTCCGATTGGGGTCATGAGCGTACTGCCGATTTCCCCGGTTATCGCAGCCTGGCGGACTTCTACCGGATCAATCCGGATTCGGGCAAGTACGAATATGACATTTCGGGCTCCAACTACACCGACAAGGAAGGCAAATACGCACCGAAGCGTCTGCCATACAACACCTATCCCAACGATCGCTCGCAGCGTTGGGGCGCACAGCTGACCGTGCGCTACACGTTCTGATCGGCGCTTGCCGACGGTTTTACCCTTGGCCGGCGTTCCGCGAGGAGCGCCGGCATTTTTCTGCGCCAGTCACCACCGTCGGCGGCGGTGCTAAGCTGGCGGCTTGACCCGGCCGGAGTGCCGGCTGAAGGAGAAGCTGTTTTGACCTCGTATTCCCCGTTTTTCAAGCCCAATGCCTCCGGTGGCCTGGTCAGCACACGCATTTCGCCGGCGGGCGGCAGCCTCGACGTGCTCTCGCGCGACGAGGTCACGCGCCTGCGCGATGCCAGTGGTTCAGGCCTGCACCAGCTGCTGCGCCGCTGCGCGCTGGCCGTGCTCACCTCCGGCAGCCTCAGCGACGATCCGCGCGGCATGCTGAGCCAGTACCCCGACTTCGACATCCAGGTGCTGCAGCAGGATCGCGGCATCAAGATCGAGCTGACCAACGCGCCGGCGCAGGC
Source organism: uncultured Rhodanobacteraceae bacterium (assembly GCA_964566965.1). Lineage (GTDB taxonomy): Bacteria > Pseudomonadota > Gammaproteobacteria > Xanthomonadales > Rhodanobacteraceae > Oleiagrimonas. The sequence goes on along the minus strand of CAZMKO010000011.1, from coordinate 3,478 downwards.
CTTCGTCGACGGCCGGATCATCCGCGGCATCAACGAATTGCTGATGTCCGTGGTGCGCGACATTGTCTACGTGGCCACCACGCTGGAGCGTGGCGGCTTCACGCTGGACGACTCCTCGGGCCTGACCCATGCCGTGTTCGAGATCCTGCGCAACGCGCGCATCCTGGTGCCGCACGTGGACCCCTGCCTGGTGGTGTGCTGGGGCGGCCACTCCATTTCGCGCACCGAGTACGACTACAGCAAGTATGTCGGCTACCAGCTCGGCCTGCGCATGATGGACATCTGCACGGGATGTGGTCCGGGCGCCATGAAGGGCCCGATGAAGGGCGCCAACGTGGCCCACGCCAAGCAGCGGCGGCGCCACAACCGCTACATCGGCATCACCGAGCCGGGCATCATCGCGGCCGAGTCGCCCAACCCCATCGTCAACCGCCTGGTCATCATGCCGGACATCGAGAAGCGCCTGGAGGCGTTCGTGCGCATCGGCCACGGCATCATCGTGTTCCCCGGCGGCGTGGGCACCTGCGAGGAAATCCTCTACCTGCTCGGCATCCTGCTGCATCCCGACAATGCCGGCATCCCGTTCCCGCTGATCCTGACCGGGCCCCGCGAATCGGCCGACTATTTCGAGCAGATCGACCGCTTCCTGCGCCTGGCGCTCGGCGACGGCGTGGCCGCGCACTACCAGATCATCGTCGACGACCCCATGGGCGTGGCGCGCGCCATGGTCAAGGGCATCGACAAGGTGCGCAACAACCGCCTGGACACCAAGGACGCGTTCTACTTCAACTGGGGCCTCAACATCCCCTACGCCTTCCAGCAGCCGTTCCACCCGACCCACGAGGCCATGGCCGGCCTGCGCATCCACCGCGACCGCCCGCGCGACGAACTGGCCGCCGACCTGCGCCGGGTGTTTTCCGGCATCGTCGCCGGCAACGTCAAGGAAGAGGGCATGCGTGCCATCGAGCGGCACGGCCCGTTCGAGATCGACGGCGATCCCGAGGTCATGCGCGCCCTCGACGCCATGCTCGACGCCTTCGTCAAGCAGCACCGCATGAAGCTTCCCGGCGGCGCCGCCTACGAACCGTGCTACCGCATCGTGACCGGCTGAGCCCGCGGGGAACATATTGTCCGCGTGGAACCTACCTGCTACGATACGCAGCCCTTCGGGCGGTTAGCTCAGCGGTAGAGCACTACCTTGACATGGTAGGGGTCACTGGTTCGATCCCAGTACCGCCCACCACTTTTGAAGTGGTTGCCGGAATTGTTGAAGCGGTCGGATGGGATTCCCATCCGACCGCTTTTTTGTTGCCGTGGATACGGTCGGTCACGTCAGCCGCCAGGCAATGTCTTCGCTGGCACGCAGCGGCACGCCGGGAGTGCCGCCGAAATCCAAGGTGTCGGGCACGCGCCATGACTGCTTGCACAACGTGATGGTGTCCGTGTTGCGCGGCAGGCCGTAGAAATCGGCACCGTGGAGGCTGGCGAAGGCTTCCAGTTTGTCCAGTGCGTTGGCCGCGTCGAAGACTTCGGCGTACAACTCGATGGCGGCGTGGGCCGAATAGATGCCGGCACAGCCGCAGTCGCTTTCCTTGGCATGGCGCGGATGCGGCGCGCTGTCGGTGCCGAGGAAAAAGTGAGGGTCGCCGCTGGTGGCCGCTGCGACGAGGGCCTGGCGGTGTTTCTCGCGCTTGAGCACCGGCAGGCAGTAGTGGTGGGGACGCAGGCCGCCGGCGAAGATGGCGTTGCGGTTCATCAGCAGGTGCTGCGGCGTGATGGTGGCGCCGACGTGGGCCGGCGCCTCGCGCACGAACTGCGCGGCCTCGGCGGTGGTGATGTGTTCCAGTACCATGCGCAGCTCGGGAAAGTCCGCGCGCAGCGGCGTCAGGTGGCGCTCGATGAAAGCCGGTTCGCGGTCGAATACATCCACGGCCGGGTCGGTGACTTCGCCGTGCATCAGTAGCGGCAGGCCGTGCTTCTGCATAGCTTCGAGCACGGGGTAGACGTGGTGGATGTCGCTGACGCCGCTGCTGGAGTTGGTGGTCGCGCCGGCCGGGTAGTACTTGACCGCGTGCACGAAGCCACTGTCCGCGGCCTCGGCGATGTCATCGGGCGTGGTGGCGCCGGTCAGGTACAGCGTCATCAATGGTTGGAAATTCGAGCCTTCGGGCAGCGCGGCCAGGATGCGTTCGCGGTAGGCACGCGCCAAGGGTACCGTGGCGATCGGCGGCTTCAGGTTGGGCATGACGATGGCGCGTGCGAAGCGGCGCGCCGTGTCCGGCAGCACAGCGGCCATCAAGACGTCGTCACGAAGATGCAGATGCCAGTCGTCGGGGCGGATCAGGGTGATTTCATTAGCGCTCATACGGGAAGTGTAATGGAGCCCTTCCGGAGTACCTCGAAAAACCATGCTTTTTTGTGGGAGCGGCTTCAGCCGCGATGGCGAGGTACCCGCAAACACTGATCGCGGCTGAAGCCGCTCCCACAGATCGATGTCGAGTATCCGGTTCTTCGAGGTTCCCTCAGGGCATGGTGGGGCAAGGCCCACCCTACGAGAGGGACGGGAAGGCCTGGTCCAGCCAGGCGGGCACCGGAATGCCTTTGTCGCGCAGGAACGGCGGATTGAACAGCTTGCGCTGGTAACGCGTACCCGAGTCGGCAAGCAGGGTGACGATGGTGTGGCCGGGGCCGAGCTCGCGCGCCAGGCGGATGGCGCCGGCGAGGTTGACGCCGCTGGAACCGCCGACGTTGAGGCCTTCGTGGATCAGCAGGTCGTGCAGCAGCGGCACCGATTCGGTATCCGGAATCGACCAGGCATGGTCGATCGGCGCGTCCTTGAAGTTGGCGGTGATGCGGCTGGAGCCGATGCCCTCGCTGATGGAGTTGCCCTCGGCCTTGAGCTCGCCGTGGTTGATGAAGTGGGCCAGCGCCGAGCCGGCCGGGTCGGCCAGGGCGGTGGCGATGTTCGGGTTGTGTTTCTTCAGCGCGCGCGCGATGCCGGCCAGGCTGCCGCCGGTGCCGGCCGAGCACACGAAGCCGTCGATGGCGCCGTCCAGGTCCTCCCAGATTTCCGGGCCGGTGACGTGTTCGTGCAGGTCGCGGTTGGCGGTGTTGTCGAACTGGTTGGCGAACCAGGCGCTGCCTTCGGCCTGTTCGTTCATGGCGTCGCGCAGGCGTTCGGCCCGGTGCACGTAATGGTTGGGGTCGGCGAACTTGGCTGCCGGCACCAGGCGCACCTCGGCGCCGGTCAGGCGCAGGGCGTCGATCTTTTCCGCGCTCTGCGTTTCGGGCATCACGATGAGGGTGCGGTAGCCGCGGCTGGCGCCGAGCAGGGCCAGGCCGATGCCGGTATTGCCGGCGGTGCCTTCGATCAGCGTGGTGCCTTCGCGCACCAGACCACGTTTTTCGGCGTCGTCGAGCAGACCCAGCGCGGTACGGTCCTTGATGGAGCCGCCGGGATTGAGGAATTCGGCCTTGC
>CAZMKO010000010.1:0-53052 GCA_964566965.1 uncultured Rhodanobacteraceae bacterium | reverse complement strand
CGCCATCAGCCGCCTCGATGCGCCAGCGGGGTTGTCCGCGCTCGGTGATGTAAACAGGACCGTCTTCGCGTACCGAAGCCAGCACGCGGGCGGTCTGCTGATTCAATTCACGCTTGCTGATTTTTTTCATGAGACGATTGTACTACCTCTGTAGAACATTCAAATACCTCGAAAAACCGGTTTTTCGAGATCCCCTTCAGGGAATCGGGTGCGGTCATGTCGCCATTGGCACGGATGTCGTCTGGGGGACCGTGAAAAACGCGTTGCCCGAACTCCGGCGTCCGTTGCCGGCCATCCGCAAGAATGCCAGGAACGGCACGCGCAAGGCGTCCGGCAGGTGAAATCATCCGTTCACCCTATTCGTACCGCAACGCCACCGCCGGATCCACGCGCAAGGCGCGCAACAGCGGCACCAGCGCCGCCAGCATCGACACGCCGATCACCACCAGCAGCACTGGCACGAATACCGCCGGATCATGTGCCCGCGTGCGCATGCCGGGATCAGCCAGCAAACCCGACCACGGCACGGCCAGTGCCAGGCCGACGACAAGACCAAGACCCAACTGCCAGGCCAGTTGCCGCCCCACCGTGCACACGATGGCTCCACTGCCTGCGCCGATGGCGCGGCGAATGCCGATCTCCTGCGTGCGCTGCGCCACCGAGAAGGCCAGCACGCCGTAGAGGCCGGCACCCGCCAGCAGCAAGGCAACCAGGCCCAATGCGCTGAATACATCGGTCAACACGGTCATGCCGGTGCGCTGCATCGCCATGGTCCGCGCCTGGGTATGCATCGCGAAAACGGCAACGTCAGGATCCACCGCGTGCACGACTTGGGCAAGCTGTTGCGTAAAACCCGAGGCATCCACATGCGTGCGTACCGCCAGACCGACCGAAGACAACGGCGACTGTTTGGCGGCCTGGCTGAGCGGCATCAACATGGCCGGCAGCGCCTCATCCAGGCGGCTGTCCAATTGCAAGGTCTGCACGATGCCAATCACGGTCACGGAGCGCGCCCAGGATTTGCCCGGATACAGGATCAACGACTGGTGCAAGGCATTGCCCTTCGGCCACAGCGCTTGCGCCATGCGCTGGTCGATCACGACGACCGGCGCCGTATCCGCCTGATCATGGGCATCGAAGGCTCGGCCCTCGAGCAGGCGCACGCCATAGGTATCCAGAAAATGACCATCGACGATGCCCATCTGCACTCTCGGCCAACCGTCCGCCGGTTCCGCTCGCCCTGGTCGCGAAACGTATTCGTGACTGCCCAGGACCGCGCCGGGAATGGTGTTGGAAGCGGTGGCATCGACCACACCAGGCTCGCGCCGCAAGCGCTCCGTCACATCGTGGATGAAGCGGATGCGCTGGACACCAGCGTCGTAGACTTTGGGCGGCATGGCCAGGTGCGCCGTCAGCACCTGCCCGGCATGCCCGGCCCCCACGGCTTGTTGCGAAAGCAGCACGTCCAGCGCGCGCACAAAGGTTCCGGCACCGACCAGCAGGACCACGGTCAGCGCGACTTCGGCCACCACCAGACCCTTGGCCACGCGCACGAAGCCGCCACCGGAACCCTTGCCGCCATCACGCAGGGTGGATTGCAAATCCGTACGCGAGGCACGCCATGCCGATATGAAGCCGGCGAGCGCCGTGCTCAGCAAGGCCATGCCGGCCGCGAACGCCAACACGCGCCCATCGATGCCGAAACGCATCCATGCGCTGGGTGCCTGTCCATTGGCGATATACATCGCTACCAGCCAGCGGTTGCCGAAATGCACCATCGGCAAGGCCACAGCCAACGCTGCGGCACTCAGCATGAGACTTTCGATCGACACACCGACAAACAAACGCGTGCGGCCACAACCCAGCGCGCTGCGCAATGCCAGTTCGCGCCGCCGGTTCAAGGTTTGCACCAGTTGCAAGTTGCCGACATTCACACAGGCGAGCAGCAACACCATTACGCCAGCACCAAACATCAGCCACACCCAGCGACGAATATCCTTGTGCACTATCGCGTGCGCCAATGGCTTCATCACGATGCGTTCCTGTTGCCACCACTCCGATGATAGGTGTCGCAAGTGGGTATCGAGCGCATCCAGTTGCTGCCGTGCCTGTGCAAGCGCCACACCAGGTGCGAGCCGCGCCACCATGTAGATGTCCGAACGCTTGCCCGCACCCGGCTTCAACGGCACCCACAATTGACTGGTGCCACGAAAGGTGAACGTGGCCGGCAACACGCCGACAATCGTCGCCCACTGACCACTGACACGCACCTTGCGTCCAAGCACACCGGGATCGGCGTGAAATTGATGGCGCCACAGGTTTTCACCGATCAACACCACTGCCGGCGCACCCACCTTGTCATCGGAAGCCGCAAACCCGCGCCCGAGAATCGGTTTGGCACCAAGCATGCGGAACATCGACGCCGTAAGCCGCGTACCGTTATAAAACCGCGCACCGCTTCCCGTATCCAGACCAAGGCCTTCCCAGACATAGGCGCCAACAGCATCCACGCCCTGCAAGCGATCACGCAGGCCAAGGTATTCATGCGTGTCGATATCGCCGATGCCGATGCCCTTGTCGTGCGCTTCGCCCACCGCTACCAATCGATCGGCGTGCGAAAACGGCAGCGGCTGCAATACCACCGTATTGACCAGACTGAAAAGAAACAGCACCACGCCCAGCCCCACGCCAAGCACGGCCACCGACAACAAGGCATATCCCGGCCGTCTGGCCAACCGCCGCCATGCCTGGCGAAACTCGCGCACGATCATCCTCATTCTCCCCTCAAGGCATGCATCGGTGCGACACGCCCGGCGCGCAAGGCCGGGATCAGACAGGCCAGCAATCCGGCCAGCAGCAGCACCACGGCAACGCCCACCAGGGCCCACGGTTCGAAGGCACTGGTCCGTCCCAGGGTTTCGTACATCACCACCTTCGCAAATCGTGCAAGACCCAATGTCAGGCCGATGCCGATCACCAGGCCGATCACCACCTGCCACGTACCGCCCGCCATTACCCAGCGCAGCAGGCGCATGGGCGCCGCACCCAATGCCATGCGCACACCGATCTCGCGCTCGCGCGCGGCCACCGACACCGCCATCACGGCATACAGGCCGATCGTGGCCAGCAGCAGCGCCATGGCCGCCAGCACGCCGATCAGCAGCAGATACTGACGCGTGTCGGCGGTCTGGCTGGCGACGATGGAGACCAGCGTGCGCATGTTGGCGATCGGCTGCGTCGGCGCCACGCGGGCCACGGCCCGGCGTACCGCATCGCGGTAAGTGGCCGGAGCGCCCTGCACATGGATCGCGAAACGCATCGGCTCGAAGTAGCGGAACATGTCGAGAACATGAGTCGGCGTCTGCGCCAGCGGCACATACAGGATCGGTGGCTGTACCCCCAGCGGCCCGTATTGGCTGGTGTTGTCGGCCACGCCGATGATGCGCAGGGCCAGTCGCTGCTTGCCCCTGCCGATGGTGATGGTCTTGCCCAGCGCATCACCGGCATATTCATGCTCGGCCAATTCGCGGTTCACGATCGCCACCGGCGCGCTGCCGCGCACATCGTTGCGCGTGAAGGTCCGTCCCTTGTGCAGACGGACATGGAACAACGAGAAAAAGTCCGGCGCAATGGCGCGGAACTGCACGTTTTGCGGCGGCTGGCCGGGTGCAAACACCGCACTGCCGATATTGAACTGCTGCCCGACCGGCAGATTGGTGCTGGCGATGGCCGCATCCACGCCGGGCAAGGCCTGCAACTGGTCCAGCACCCGCCGCGACAACCGCTGGACGCTGGCAGCATCGGGATAGGTCGCCTTCACCGGCGCCAGCTCGAATGTCAGGATGTCGCGATCGGAAAACCCGAGCTGCGCATGCGCGGCCTGGTACAGCGCGTGCAGGAACAAGCCGGTGACCGACAGCATCACCGTCGCCAGCACCACCTGCGTCACCACCAGCACGCGACCGATGCGCTGGTCGGCGCGGCTTATCCCGGTGCGGCCACCTTCGCGCAAACGCTCCGTATCACCGAGCCGGCGACTGCGCCACACGCCAAGTCCCGCGGCCAGCAACGCAGCGGCTGTCGCGACCACTACCGCCAGCGCCATGGTGCCCGGCCCGAGCGTCACCGCCCCCAGGTCGACGGTCTCACCGGACACGAAGGTGCGCAGCATCTCCAACCCCAGGTACGCCAGCGCGATACCGATCAGGCCCGCGCACAAACCCACCAGCAACGCATCGGCCAGCGCGGGCACGGCCTGACGCAACGCCGAGGCACCCAGAGCGCGGCGTACCGCACCGTCATGACTACGTGCCAACGTTCGCAGCAGCGTGAGGTTGCCCAGATTCACCAGCGCGATCAGCAACACCAGCAGCGCGCAGCCCAGGAACAGCATCAGCACGCCATGCGCATCGGCATGCTGTTGCTGCTGCAACGTGACCGCCTGGAAATGCACGCGCGACCAGAACGCCCGCTGGGAAGCCGAATAGTCGTTGGTCGACTCCATGGCGCGCAATCGTGCATCGACTTCGGCGGACACCGACTCAAGGCTGGTACCAGGAGCGAGGCGCGCCACCGTGAGGTCGTTGGTGCCGTCGCTGGAAGTGTTCGGCGGCAACGCTATCGGCAGCACCACGTCGATCTTGCCGAACAGGTCGAAGCCGGCCGGCAGCACGCCGACGATCGTATGATCCACGCCTTCCAGAGACAGGCTGTGCCCGACGACGTCACGCTTGCCGGCATAGAAACGCTTCCAGAACGCGTGGCCGAGCATGACCGCCGGCGGACCGCCGGGCCGATCCTCGTCGGCAGTGAAATTCCGCCCCAGGTACGGATGCACGCCGAGCGTCGGCAGCAAATGACGATCGGCCAGCATGGTCGGCACCTGCACCGGCTTGCCGTCCACGAATACGTTGGAAGGCGCCAATGACGCGCCGATGCCGATCGACTCGACGCCGTGCAGCCCGGCGAGATGCTGGTACATCTGCGGCGACGTGATGACACTGCCGTCGCCCATCGGCCTGCCCAACGCGGCCAAACGATCAGCCTGCGGATAAGGCAGCGGCTTCATCAACGTGCCCTGGATCAGCGCGAACACCGCCGTGGTCGAACCGATGCCCAGCGCCAATACACCTGCCGCCAGCAACAGGAAGCCGGGCCGGCGCAGACTCGTGCGCCAGGCTTGCCAGATTTCACTCAGCCACACGTTCATCGCTCATTCCCCTCGCAATGCATGCATCGGCTGCACGCGGCCGGCACGTACGGCCGGCACCAGGCAGGCCAGCAAGCCGAAGACCAGCAAAAACACACAGACACCACTCGCCACCAACGGGTCGAATTCCAGTCGCATGGTCTGCGGTGAAAACGACGCCTTGAGCGCCATCAGGGACAACGTCATCAATACAAGCCCGATCACCAGTCCGATCAGCACCTGGATAAGTCCCCTGCGCAAGACGAAGGCAGCCAGCCTGGCGAACGATGCGCCGAGCGCCTTGCGCACGCCCAATTCGTGCTCGCGCGTGGCCACGGTCACGGCCATCACCGCGTACATGCCGATGCCTGCCAGCAACATGGCCAGCAAGGCAAAGCAACCAACGGTCCATCCAGTCACCAGCGCGCCTCCCATTACCGAAAAAATGACCGCCTGCATGTCGCGTATGTGCGTGACCGGTTGCTCCGGGGCCACGGCGGCCACGGCTTCGCGAAGCGCTTTTCGGTAACGGTACGGATTGCCCTGCACGTGCAAGACCAAGTGCATGGCCCGGATATCGCGAAAATGCGCCATGACCAGCTCGGGTACCTGTGCCAGCGGTACATACAGACCCGGTGGTCGGCGGGAAGCTTGCCGCAATACGGTGTCCTTGACGACACCGACGATGCGGGCCTGCCACGGTCCGTTCCCGGCCGTCGCGTGCTCCATCCGGACATGCTTGCCGAGTGCATGCCCGCCGTAATACCGATCGGCAACGGTCTGGCTGACAATCGCGACCGGCATGCTTCCGTGCACATCATTCCGGGTGAAATACCGCCCTTGCACCAGCTTGACATCAAACAGCTTGAAATAGTCTTCGCCGATGCCGTGGTAACGAGTGGCAAACGGCTTGTCGTCTGGCGCGTGCGCATGAACAACGAAGGGCCCGAAAATCCCGTTCACGGGGAGCCCGGTAGTCACTGTGGCGTCTGTCACGCCGGGAATGCCGCGCAAACGCTCGCGCATGCGTTCGGCCAACGACGCCACGGAGCGTGTGTCCGGATAATCGTGCCGGGTCGGCGTTACCGTGGCCGTCAATATGTGGCGGGAAGAAAAGCCCAGCGGAACGTGCGCGATGCGGTACGCATTGTGCAAAAACGTGCCGCAGATCCCCAACAGGATCACGGCCAATGTCACCTGGGCGATCACCAGCACACGGGTAAGCCGTCCATGGTACCGGCCATCGCCGCTGCGACCGCCTTCACGCAACTCGTCGACCGAGGCGATGCGGCGGGCCCGCCACATACCAAGGGCCATCGCGGAAAACGCGCCCAGGCATGCCACCAGGACCGCCAACGCCAACGCCGCGGTGTCCATGTGCAAGTAGTGCTCGTCGATGACCTCCGCAGGGACGATGTTGCGTATGAGACCGATCCCGCACACGGCCAGCATGATGCCCAGCACGCTTCCGAGCACGCCCACCAGCAGACCTTCGGCCATGACCGGCAGGCCGAGTCGGAAACGCGGTGCCCCCATGGCTTCACGCACGGCCAGGTCATGGTGCCGTGAAAACGCGCGCAGCAGCATCAGGCTGGTCAGGTTGACCAACGCGATCAGCAGCACCAGCAACCCGCACGCCTGGAACGGCACCAATACGTGACGGACATGCTCCGTCATGTCGTCATGGAAACTCCGGGCACCAAAATGGGCATGCCTGAGGCTTTTGTTGTCCGAGTCGGCATACAAGGCGTGCAAGCGTGCATTCACCTCAGCACCCACCCCGGCCAGCGTTGCGCCTTCGGCCAGGCGCGCAACGACCAGGTAGCGCTCATGATCGTCCCTGTTGGCGGATTTGAACGCGGCCGGCAGCACGATATCGCCACCCGTGCCCACATCATCGAACTGCTCGGGCAGGACACCGATGATGGTGCGCGGCACCCCTTTGACCTTCATGACCTGACCCATCACGTCCGGATCACCGTTGTAATGACGCTCCCAGAAATCGTGCGTCAACATCACCGCCTTCGGTCCGTACGGGGTGTCTTCACGGGCATTGAAATTGCGCCCAAGCAACGGATTCAGGCCCAGGGTCGGCAACAGGTTCCGATCCAGATAAGTGACACGCGTCCGCTGCGGCACGCCCTTGCTCACCACATTGACCGACGGGTCATACAGGCTCATCACTCCGATGGAGCGGACACCATCCAGCGATTGCAGATGGGCATAGCCACGCGCGGTGGCTGTCGTGTAACGCTTGGGTGACAACTTGCCCAACACCACCAGTCGTGATGCCTGCGGAAGCGGAAAAGGCTTCAGTACCATCTGGTCCAGCAACGTGAATGCCGTCACGCTGGCGCCGACGCCCAGTGCCAACACGCCGGACGCCAACAGCAGGAATCCCGGCTTGCGCAGACTGGCGCGCCAGGCACGCCAGATTTCGGCGAGCCAGATATTCACGCACCCGCCTCCGTGCGCATGCCCGGATCCAGGCGCGTGCCGATCAAGGCATCCAGGCGCGACTCGTCCTCGCGACGCAGGCGGTCGAAGGTTTCCTCGTCGACCACGCGGCCGTCGAACAGGCGGATCTTGCGCTGCGCCAGCTCGGCATAGCGCGCGTCATGGGTGACCATGCAGATGGTCGCGCCGCCACGGTGCAGCTCGTCCAGCAGCGCCATCACCGCCTCGCCGTTGCGCGAATCGAGGTTGCCGGTGGGTTCGTCGGCAAGCAGGATGGCCGGCTTGCCGACCAGCGCGCGCGCCACGGCCACGCGCTGCTGCTGGCCGCCGGAAAGCTGCGCCGGGTAATGGCGCATGCGGTGGGCCATGCCCACGCGTTCCAGCGCTTCGGTCACGCGCTCGCAGCGTTCGCCGGCGCCGATGCCGCTGCGGTAGGTCAGCGGCAGCTCCACGTTTTCCTGCACGGACAAATCGCCGATCAGGTTGAAGGCCTGGAAGATGAAGCCGATCTCGGCGTTGCGGATGCGTGCGCGTTCGGCGGCCTTGAGCGCGGCGACGTCGTGGCCGTTGAGCACGTAGCTGCCGTCGGTGGCGGTGTCGAGCAGGCCCAGGATCGACAGCAGCGTGGACTTGCCGCAGCCGGACGGGCCGGAGATGGATACGTATTCGCCGCGTGCGACGGTGAGGTGGACATCGCTCAGGGCGTGGGTTTCCACTTCGTCGGCCTGGAAGACTTTGCGTACGCTTTCGAGGGTGATGACGTTGGTTGTGTCGTTCATGGATTGACTCACCTTGTTCAATATCGATTTTCCTTCTCCCCCCGGGAGAAGGTGGCCCGAAGGGTCGGATGAGGGTCCGCAATGCACCGAATATTTCGCTTCGTCCAAACCCTCACCCCTGCCCCCCTCCCGACGGGAGAGGGGTTCAAATTCATTTCACCTTGATGCGATCGTAGTCGTCCCACTGGCTGGCATCGGACAGGATCACGCGATCGCCGGCCTTGAGCCCCTTGAGTATCTGCACGCGATCGACGGAGGTGGCGCCGACGCGTACCGGCACGCGCGTGGCCACGCCGTCGGCGTCGAGGCGAAACAGGCTGATGTCGCTGTCGGGCTTGGCCAGGGAGGGACGCCCGACCGAGAGCACGTTTTTCAGCTGCGCGATACGGATGCGACCGTCAACAGAAAGGTCCGGACGCGAACCGGGTGGCAGCTTGCCCTGCAATCGGACGTCCACCTGCACGCTGCCGTCGGTGACGGCCGGATCGACACGTTCGACCTTGCCGTCCACGGTGCCGTTGTGGGTGTCCACGCGTGCCGGCATGCCAATGGCCACGTCCTTGGCCTGCACCTCGGGAACATCCAGGCGCGCCAGCAACTGGTCCGGGCGCGCCACCCGGGCCAGGTTGGTGCCTTCGGCCACCTGCGAGCCTTCCTGCACGGCCACGTTCTGCAGCACGCCGTTGATGCCGGCCTTCACGTCCAGGGCATCGGCCTGGCGCTGACGCAAGCGCAGGTTGCTCTTTTCCTGGGCCAGTTTGGCTTTTACCGAATCCATCTGCGCACGCACGCTGCCGGCATGCGCTGCCACGCGCTGGCCCTCGATTCGCATGCGCTGTTTCAGCTGTTCGAGGGCAATTTGTTCCTGCTCATATTCAACGCGAGGGATCAGGTCCATTTTCACCGCCTTGGCATCGGCATCGGCCTTGATCTTGGTCGACTCGTAATCGGATTTGGCCTGCGCCAGCGCCGCACGCTGGTCCAGCAACTGCGACTGCAATTGTGCGCGCCGCGCCGCGACTTCGGCCTCGGCCGCGGCGACCTTGGCACGGGCATTGCGTAGCGCGTCGGCTACCTCGGGATTGCTGAGACGCATCACCACCGTATCCGGCTCCACCTTGCTGCCCGGCCAGACCAGGATCTCCTCCACTTGCGCCGCAGTGGCGGCGGCGATCCAGCGCTTGTGACGCGGGATCAGGGTGCCGGTGGCACGCACCTCGCGCAACATGTCGCCATGTTCTACCTTGCCGATCCACAAGCTGGAGCGCTCGGCGACCGGCAGGGCCGGACCGAGACCCAGCACCCCCAGCGTGACGGCGAGCACGATCGCGGCGCCGGCGCCGGACCACAGCAGGCGCTTGCGCATCTTGCGTCGTTTCAATTGCGGGTTGGCGATGTCCATGCCATGGCTCAGCAATTGGCGTGCCAATACCGCAGAATGGGCGAACCCCTTGCATTTCATGACGCGGTGACGTGCGCAAGGCATCTCCACCGGGAACGCCGTGTCCGTTTTCGGACAATGCCATCCGTCAACGGACACTCACTCAGGGATCTCGAAAACCGTGCTTTTTGTGGGAGCGGCTTCAGCCGCGATGGCGAGATATCCGCAAGCGCTGATCGCGGCTGAAGCCGCTCCCACAGGTTCACGCCCCGTGTCCGGTTTTTCGAGGCTCCCCCGAGAGCACCTCGAAAAACCCGGTATCAAGCATGCGCGGGGCACGGGCGGATGTATCGGCAAGCTCGATCGCGGCCACGGGCCGCTCCCACAAAACAAACGGTTTTTCGAGAAGCGCCTCAGGACTCGGCGGCCGCCTCGATGGGGATGCCGTGCGCCTTCAGCCACTCGATCACCTGCTGGCGCTCCTGGCGGGCGCGCGCGTTGAGCAGGTCGGGGTCGATGCCGAAATACACCGGCTGGAAGGTGTCGCCATGGGCATCTTTCGCCTCGGGCGGTGCGCCGGCCTCGAGCAGCATGAGGATCACGCCGCCGGCGTTGACGGACGCCGCGGTGTGCAACGGCGTGGCGCCGTTGCGGTCGGCATGGCCGGGGTCGGCGCCGGCGTCGAGAAGCTTGCGCGCCTGGTCCGGGTTGAGGCCGACGATGGCGCGCGTCAGGGCGCTTTCACCGGTGTCGGGATTCGTGCTGTCCGGGTCGCCGCCGTGGGCCAGCACGATTTCCAGCAGGCGCGGGTCGTCGGCGAAGGCGGCGGCGCCGACCGGGGTCTCGCCGCCCTTGCCGGCGCGATTGGGATCGGCGCCACCCTCGAGCAGGGTTTTCACCGCGGTCAGGTTGTCGTCGGCGATGGCCTTGATCAGCAGCGTGGTGCCGTCCGACCCCGGCGTGTCGGGATGGACGGATTGCATCTCACGACGCATCGCCGCGACGTCGGCACGGTCGACCGCCGTCGCCAGCGTGGCGATCGCGGGGTGGGCGAATCGGTCGTCGTTCATGGAAGCTCCTGCGTGCCCGGCCATGGCCGTCGGCGATACGGCCAGCATAATCATTCCCGCCCATGCGACACAAAGCCCGGCCCGCACGTCGCGCCGGCCGGAAGGGTCATGCCGCCGCGTACGGTTCGGCCACGCGTGTATCAACCGCCACGCCCCGTGAAGAAGCCGACCACGGCACTGGCGCCGCGCGCCATGACGTTGCCGGCACCACGCACCGCGTTGACGGTACCGTGCACGGCATCCGTGGCAACCGATTTGACCGTCTGCACCGCCTTGTCGGCATGGTCCGCGAATGCCTGCGCGAACCGGCCGCCGACGTCGAACAACGCCTCCACGCCGTCACCGGCCACATCCAGTGCGCGCCCCGCCACCTTGCCGGTACCGTGGATCACGGTGGACAGGACGTCACCGACCGGGCCGTCGACATGGTCGTCCACGGCATCGGCGACCATGTCGGCGCCGCGATGCACGGTGTCACCCACCGAATCCACCACGCCGTTGCCGACATCCCCGGCGATGCGGAAGCCGCCCTGCACGTAGTCGCCGTCGGCAAAATCGGTTTCGACCACGTCGACGATGCCTTCGGCCGTCTGGTGCACGTTGCGCGCGTAGTCGTCCTTCAGTACGTCCGGAACCATGTCCTGCAACTGTTTGCCGATGTCGGTGGGGTTCTCGTAGCCCTCCTGCCAGGGCTGCTGCTGGATCATCGCCTCGGTGAGAAGTTCCGGACTGTGGCTGACCGCGCCGCGGGCCAGATCACCGACCACGCCGGCCCCGCCGCCAAGCAAGGCGCCACCCAGCATGCCGATCGGCCCGAACACGCTGCCGGCCAATGCGCCCTCGCCGGCCAGCAAGGGGGCCGGGATGCGGTGCGCCACTTCCAGCCCCGCGCCCAATGGTTCGGCGATGGATTCGGGCATGCCGACTTCGTTTTCCAGGCCCCGGGCGATGGTGGTGGCATCCTCCCGGCCACTCGGCGCGACCACAATCTTGGTGCCGATGGCGTCCGGTGCCAGCAGACCGATCGGGCCGCTTTCCTGGGTTTGTGTCAGCAGGTCGTCGTGCAACGAGTAGGCGCGCACGTTGCCGCCTTCGGCCTTGTCGCGGGCGGCCTGCGGGTCGATCCCGAGCCGGTCCCAGGTGTTGGGATGGATGCCCGATGCATCAAAGGTGACCGCGGGAATGCCGCTGACGATGGCCCCGACCGACGCCAGGCCGCCGCCTTGTGAATGGCCGGTGATGGCCAGGTTGTTGCCGGCGTCGTCGGCAAAGTATTTCTTGAATTCGGTCGCGGTACGCGCCGCCATGCCGCTGAATTTGTCGTCGCCTTCCTGCGTCTCGAAGCCGGTGCCCTGCTTGAAGTTGTTCATCCAGTCGGCACCGCTGCCGTCGGTGCCGCGGTAGGCCAGGACGTAGTTGCCCTGGCCATCGGTGTAGATCTCGGCCTTGAAGTGCTGGGCGTCGGTTTCCTGGCTGCCGCCCAGGTAGGTCTGGCGCCAGGCTTCGGGATCGTCGATACCGTGCGCCGCCAGCTCGGCATTGTCGACGGCATGCCAGGGCTGCGGCGGTCCCGGTCGTGTGACGTGGCCGGGCTCGTTGTAGACGGCGGTGGCCAGGCGCGACAAGGTGACGTCGAACGGTTGCGCCTGCGTGCCGCGTGCGGCGTCGCCGACGGCCGTGCCCGGCGGCAGCGCATAAGGGTCGGGACCGGCGGGGTTCGGGCCGGCCGGCATGCCGCCACGCCCCGTGGGCGCCAGCGGCATGGGGCCGACCGGGCGCTGTGGCGGCGGCGGGGGCGGCGCCGGTGCCCGGTACGCCATGCCGTCGACGGCCATCGATATCGGATTCATCACGCTTCTCCCGGCCCACTTCCCCATCACATGCCTTGGACCTTAGCCGCGCCCGGACGCCGCCGCCATTGGGGAGAACCCTAGGCCCGATGGTATCGGGTGGATCGGAGCCATCGCGGCTGAAGCCGCTCCCACAGGGCACCTTGAACAACCTGGATTTTCATCAAGGCCGCTGCCAGGAACATCGAGAAAACCGACAAATTGGGAGAACGAAGTCCGTTCGCCCTGAGGTATCGAAGCCTGTCCTGAGCTTGCCGAAGGGGGCCGTCTTCAAATATCCCGCGCCGTTCATGGTTCGATACCTCACCACGAACGGAAAAAGTCTTCGGCTGGAACAGGGTGGGGTCGACATGCAACGTGGTTTTTCGAGGTACCCCACAGGGCTTGCCTGGAGCTCTATGAAACCCTCGCGGGAAGGCTACTGGAGCAGTCAGCCGGTGTTTTGCAGACCCTGCGACACGCCGTTGACGCACGCCACCAACGCGCGCAGCAGGTCGTCGTCCACACTGCCGGCCGCGCGCCAGCGCTTGAGAAGATCCACCTGCAACAAGCTCATCGGATCGATGTAGGGGTTGCGCAGCCGGATCGATCGGGCCAGTCGCGGGTCGTCGGCCAGCAGTTCATCGCGGCCCTTCAGACGCAGGATCCATTGCCGGGTGCGCAGGTACTCCTGCTCGATGCGCGGGAAGAACCTGTCGTGCAGCTCGCCGGACAGGCGCGAGAAGGCCTCGGCGATACCGATGTCGGCCTTGGCCAGCACCATTTCCACGTCGTCGAGAAGGGTCGACAGGAACGGCCAGTCGTGGGCCATCTCGGCCAGCGCGTCCTCGCCGAATTCCCCGGCACCATGGCTGAGCGCCGTGCCGATGCCGTACCAGCCCGACAGTACCGAGCGCATCTGTGTCCAGGCGAATACCCACGGGATGGCGCGCAGGTCCTCGACCCCGCGCATGGAGCGGCGGCTGGCCGGGCGCGAACCCATGGTCATGCGCTCGATGACGTCGACGGGCGTGGCGTGGCGGAAGTAGGCCACGAAATCCTCGTCGCGCACGAAGGCGCGGTAGGTCTCGCGGCTGGATGCAGCCAACGTGTCCATGCGCGTGATCCAGCCGGTCTCGCGGGCGTCGGGCGCGCGCGGACGCAAACTGGCACGCAGGGTCGCGCCCACGGTTTGCTCCAGGTTGCGCAGGGCCAGCGCACGGATGCCGTACTTGCGGTGGATCACCTCGCCCTGCTCGGTCATGCGCAGGCGGCCGGCGACGGCACCGCGCGGCGAGGCCATCAGCGCCGGCGTGACCTTGCCGCCGCCGCGGCTGGCCGAGCCGCCGCGGCCGTGGAAGAAGGTCAGTTCGATGCCGGCTTCGCGGGCCGCGTCCAGCAGTTCGCCCTGCGCGCGCTGCAGGGCCCAGCGCGCGGCGAGGATGCCGCCGTCCTTCATGCTGTCGGAATAACCCAGCATGACGAGCTGCTTGTTGCCGCGCCTGGCCAGGTGCTGGCAGTAGACCGGGTCGGCCAGCAAGGCGCGCAGGGTGTCCGCGCCGTGCGCGAGGTCGTCGACGGTTTCGAGCAGGGGGGCGATGTCCAGCGGCACCGCGTCGTCCTCGACCAGCCCGCCGTGGCGGGCCAGCGCCAGCACCGCCAGCACGTCGGCGGCCGAGCGCGCCATGGAAATGATGTAGGGGCCGGTGGCGTCGGTACCGTAGCGCCGGCGCGCGTCGGCCAGCGTGGCGAACACGGCATCCAGGCGCTTGACGGCCTCGTCGTCGCGGGGCTCGAAGGCGGCCTTGCCGGCGGCCGGGTCGCGCAGGCGTTCGGCGCGGTGCACGGCATCGCGCGAGGCCCAGTCGGCATCGTCGAGCAGCACCGCCAGCACGTCGTCGTGCACGCGCGCGTCCTGGCGCACGTCCAGCCGCGCCAGATGGAAGCCGAAGGTACGCAGGCGCCACTGCAGGCGCTTGACGGCGAACAGGCCGGCGTTTTCGCCCTTGTTTTCGAGCAGGCTGTCGACGATCAGCGCCACGTCGCCGGCAAAGCCGTCGGCGTTGGCGTAGCCGCCCTCGTCGTCGTTTTCGGTGGCAGCCAGGCGCGCGCCCATCAGCGCCAGCAGGCAGCGGTAGGGCATGTTGTGGTGGCGCGGGCGAATGGCCGCGGCCGCCTCGGGCAGGCGCCGGCGATAGTCGTCCAGGCGCTCGCGCAGGGCGGCGGAAACGGCCACGCGGTCGTCGGTCTGGCTGAGCAGGCGGCCCAGTTGCGCGCATTCGGCCCGGTAGCGTTCCAGCACCAGGGCGCGTTGCGCGCGCAGGGTCTCGTCGATGGTGTCGGCGCCGACGTTGGGGTTGCCGTCCATGTCGCCGCCGACCCAGGAACCGAAACGCAGCAGGCGCGGCAGTTCGTCCTCGATGTCGTAGACCTCGGCCAGTTCGTGCTGGAGCGACTCGTAGAAGGCCGGCAGCACGCGATACAGCGGCTCGGCCAGGTAGAAGCTGACGTGCTCGAACTCGTCCTGCACGCTGGGCCGCACCTGCGAGGCCTCGGCGGTCTGCCAACTGGCGGTCAACGCGGTGCGCAGGCGTTCGTGGTCGATGGATTGCTCGCGCGGCGTGCGCGAGCGGTCGAAGCCATCCACCAGCGCGCGCACGATGGCCTGTTCCTTCTCCAGCAGCGAGCGCCGCACGGCCTCGGTGGGATGGGCGGTGAATACCGGCTCGATGTCCAGGCGCGCAATCCAGTCGCGCAGTTCGTCGGCCTTCACCCCGCGCGCCTTGAGCGCCTCCAGCACCGCAGCCAGGGATTCCGGCTGCGGCGCGGCTCCGGCCAGCTGATAGTCGCGCCGGCGCCGGATGCGATGCACGCGTTCGGCCGTGTTGACGGCCTGGAACCACGCCGCAAAGGCCCGGGTCAGGGCCTCGGCCGTATCCGCGTCGGTATCGGCCAGCATGCCGGCCAGCGAGGCGATGCCGGCGCCGGCCTCGCGCCGGTGGATGGCCGCGGTACGCAATGCCTCCACACGCTCGAAGAACGCCGCCCCGCCCTGCTCGGCCAGCATCTCGCCGACCAGTGCGCCCAGCTCACGCACATCCTCGCGCAACGGCGCGTCATGCGGAGCAAAAGACACGTCGCGCAGATCGTCGGGGTGATCGAGTCGTGTATTCATGGCCTCTCCTTCTGCAATCGTCTTTGATGATAGGGGCAGGCGGTGGGAGGCGGGTTATGGGGATGTTGAATGAGGGGCTGGGGGCTCGCAAAGCATCGCGGCCATGGGCCGCTCCTACAGGTGGACCTCGAGGCACGAATGAAAATGTCGGAACGCTCGAAGCCGCGATCCGGTCTTGCCGCCAGTGAAGCCCCGGCAAGCTTTGTGGGAGCGGCCCATGGCCGCGATAGCCGGACATCCCGGTGCGGGCGCGATACAATATGGCATGGATTCATCCCCGCCGAGGGGCGTTGCAACCGCGAAGCGGTCAGGCTCGGCAACTCGTGCAACGGCGCCCGCCCTGCCCGCCCCGTGCGGGACCCGCCCATGCGGGTTTTCCGGATTTTCAGGAGCCAACGCCACATGAATGCAGTCGTTCAAGATTCCCCCGCGCAAGACTACAACGTCCGCGACCTGTCCCTGGCCGATCTCGGCCGCAAACGCATCCGCATGGCCGAAGAGGAAATGCCCGGCCTGATGGCGATCCGCGCCAAGCACGCCGCCGAAAAGCCGCTCAAGGGCGTGCGTCTGACCGGCTCGCTGCACATGACCAAGGAGACCGCGGTTCTCATCGAAACCCTGGTCGAACTGGGCGCCACGGTGCGCTGGTGCTCGTGCAACATTTTCTCCACCCAGGACGACTGCGCCGCGGCGATGGCCAGGGCCGGCGTGTCCGTGTTCGCCTGGAAGGGCGAAACGCTGGAGGAGTACTGGCAGTGCACGCTGGATGCCCTGACGCATGAGGACATGCAGGGCCCCGAGCTGATCGTCGACGACGGCGGTGATGCCACCTTGCTGATCCACAAGGGCGTGGAAATGGAAGACGGCTCGGACTGGGTCGACCAGCCCGGCACCAGCCACGAGGAGCAGGTCATCAAGAACCTGCTGAAGAAAACCCGCGACGAACGTCCGGGCTTCTGGAAGCGGGCCGCCGAAGGCTGGAAGGGCGTCTCCGAAGAAACCACCACCGGCGTGCACCGGCTGTACCAGCTGGCCGAGGCCGGCAAATTGCTGGTGCCGGCCATCAACGTCAACGACTCGGTCACCAAGAGCAAGTTCGACAACCTCTACGGCTGCCGCGAATCGCTGGCCGACGGCATCAAGCGCGCCACCGACATGATGGTGGCCGGCAAGGTGGCCGTGGTGTGCGGCTACGGCGACGTCGGCAAGGGCTGCGCGCATTCGCTGCGCGGCTTCGGCGCGCGCGTCAAGGTGACGGAAATCGACCCCATCTGCGCGCTGCAGGCGGCGATGGAAGGCTTCGAGGTGACCACCGTCGAGGACACCCTGGGCGAGGCCGACATCTACGTCACCACCACCGGCAACCGCGACATCATCACCTTCGAGCACATGCAGAAGATGAAGACCCACGCCGTGGTCTGCAACATCGGCCATTTCGACAACGAGATCCAGGTCGAGCGCCTGCAGTCGGCCAGGGATGTCACCCACGAGAACATCCAGCCGCAGGTGGACCGCTATACCTTCCCCGACGGCCACGACATCGTGCTGCTGGCCGAGGGCCGCCTGGTCAACCTGGGCTGCGCACACGGCCATCCGTCGTTCGTGATGTCCAACAGCTTCAGTAACCAGACCCTGGCCCAGATCGAGCTGTGGAAACACCGCGACGACTACGACAACAAGGTCTACCGCCTGCCCAAGCATCTGGACGAGGAAGTCGCCCGCCTGCATCTGGCGCAGATCGGCGTGAAACTGACCAAGCTGACCCCGGTCCAGGCCGACTACCTCGGCGTGCCGGTGGACGGACCGTTCAAGGCCGACCACTACCGGTATTGAGGCCGGGAATGAGGCATGGGCGGCTTCCCGCCGGACGCAGACACGGCTCACCACCCTGCTTCCGACGGAACTTCGAACACAAAAACGCCGCCCGGTAGGGCGGCGTTTTTGTGTCGATCAACTCAGGAAACGGTCGCCTGTCCCCAGCAACAAGCCGACACGAAACAAAACTTCCCCATTCCCGGCTCCCCATTCGGGGCGCCAAACTCAGAAATCCTGGTGGTACTGCACGTAGGGAATACGCGACTGGTCCGGTTCCGGACCGTCCTTGGGCTTGGGCGCATGGCCGGACGACCACACGTTCTGGGCGCCGAAACTCAACGCGCCCTGCCAAGGCAGACGCCAGGTGACGCCGAGGTCGACACTGGTCCAGCGGTGGTCCGAGCCCAATGCGCTGGCGGCCACGCCCGACTCCGGCTCGATCATCCGACCCACGATGCGGCCACTGACCGAGCCGCTGTTCATGCCCAGACTCAGCGAACGCTGGCCGAGCGTGTCGATGCCAAGCATGTTGCCGGGCAGCAGGCGGATGCGACCGACGCTGGCGCCGACATCGATGCCGCCGTCGTCACCGAGTGCCATGCGCCCGCGCGCCTGCACACTGGTGCTGTCCTGCAGGCTGTAGAACGGCAGGCCGTTGACCGCGGTCGTCATGGGCGCGTTCGGTACCACGCGCGGCAGCAGCGACGATTGCGCCGCCGAGCGCGTCTTGCTGAGATCCATGTCCACGCTGTAGTCGCCACTCTTGAACGTGGCGCCGACGCGGCTGCCAATGAGTTGCGGCGTGGCGAAAAAGCCGCGGCAACTGTCCTCGCGCAAGGCGGCGTTGGCCGACAGGCACGCGTTCATGGTCGACACGCCGAACCACGACTGCTGGCTGACATCGGCATGCGCGGCCCAGCTGGGATTCAACGTGTAGGCCAGCCCGCCATCGGCATGCGAGGCGAAGCCCAGGCCACTGAAGCCCAGCGAATGCCAGTTCTTGCCGGCCGCCTGAACGCCCGAGCTGCGCGCCATCAACTGCCAGGACTGTTCACCTTCGACATGCCACTGCGGCGACAGGATGCTGCCCGAGGAGGCGGGGGCATCGGCGGACCCGGCATCGGCCAGCTGATCCGGTCCGGCCACGGCGTCGGTCGCAGCCACGGCCGTACCTGCCGCGACCAGCGGCAAACACGCAACCAGGCTGAAAAGCAGACGACGCATGTGAATGTTCACTCCAGTGACCCATTCAGACCCTCGCATCCGGCATGAGTTCCTGCACGGACGCCCTCACCCACATCTTACGCCCATTTAACGTTTATTTACAAGCCGACGGTCTAGGAGCCTGGGCGGTAGAAGCCATGCGAGCGAGGCAACGTGGTTTTGAGTCGGATTGTTCGACCCTTTGAGGCGAACAGCCGTAGCTATTCAACGAAAAATGGGCGGGAAAGCTGGCCGAAACCGTGAAGCCGCAGCCGTTTGTGTTTCGACCGCCCAGGCTCCTGGCAAAGACCGACTGCCGCCGAGCCCGTCACGCTTTCCGGCTTTGGCGCGGACCGGCCCCGGTTTCCGGGTACGCCCGCAAAGGGGACGGGTATACTGGATCCACTCCGACCACCCGCAGGGCAGCGGACACGGTGACTGACAAGCCTTCGACTCTCCCAATGACGGCCGACCCGATGCCGTTGCCGGCCGAGGACGCACTCGGGCGACTGGTGGAACAGCTGTTGAAAGCCAACAGTGCTGAAGCCCTGCTGGCCGCCTGCCAGGCCTACGCCGACCACAGCTGTCCCGACGTTCGCATCCGCTGGCATTCCCGCGCCGACGATACCCGCCCCGATTCGCGCATCCTGGCCCGCGATCGCCAGGCCTACCGCGTCCTGGAAGCACGCGGCGCGATCGGCGACATGGGACCGCACTGGGACTGGATCGGCCGCATCGTGCAACAGCGCCTGGCCCAGCTGGTCGACCTCAACAGCCTGTTCGACACGGTATCGCGCCTGGCCGCCGCCGAACGCCTGCAGCGCGCGCTGTACACCATCGCCGAGCTGGCCGGAAGCCGCCGCGACCTGACCTCGTTGATGCGCGAGTTGCACCGTACCATCGGCACCCTGATGTTCGCGGAAAATTTCTACGTCGTGCTGTACGACCCCGAGCACGACACCATCCGCTTCCCGTACTTCGTCGACAACGTCGGCGAGGCGCCGGCAACACCGGAGCAGGCCATCGAGCTGGAAACGTGGCGGCATACCCTGACCTGGTACCTGCTGCGCGAAAACCATCCGCTGATGGGCAGCCCCGGGCACCTGGCCAGCCAGATCCCGGGGCCGCTGGAGCCGCTCGGGCCGCCCTGGGCCGACTGGCTCGGCGTACCCATGCGCCATGCCGGCAAGGTTACCGGCGCGCTGGTGGTGCAGAGCTACGACGAACCCAACTGCTACAACGCCCAGGATCGCGAATTGCTGGCCTACGTGGGGCAGCACCTGCAGACGGCACTGGAACGGCGCCGGGCCAAGGACGACCTGGAAGACCGCATCGCCCAACGCACCCTGGCATTGCGCAACGCCAACCGCGTGTTGCAACAGCAGGTGCTCGAGCGCCAGCGTGGCGAACGCCTGCAAGCGGCCCTGTTCCGCATTGCGGAAATGTCCGGCATCACGCGCAGCATGGACGACTTCTACGCGGCCATCCACCGCGTCATCGGCGCACTCCTGTACGCCCGCAACTTCTACATCGCCCTGTGCGAGGAAGACGACCCCGACCGGCTGACCTTCCCTTATTTCGTCGACCAGACCGAGGAGCCCATGGATGCCGGCGACCACGGCCACCGCGGCATCACCCATTACGTGTTGCGCCACGGCAAGGCCCTGCTGGTCGACGCCGACGGATACCGCCGCCTCATCGACGACGGCGAGATCGAGTTGATCGGCAACATGCCGGTGTGCTGGCTGGGCGTGCCGCTGATCCTCAACGACAAGCCGGCCGGCGTCCTGGCGATACAGAGCTATTCGCCCAACCACGTCTACGAGACGCGCGACCAGGAACTGCTGACCTTCGTCGGCTTCCACGTGGCCAACGCGCTGCAACGCCTGCGCGACCACCAGGCACTGGAACAGGCCTACGCCGAGATGGAGCGGCGCGTGGCCGAACGCACCCGCGCGCTGTCGCTGGCCAACCGCGACCTGCGCAAGCAGATGGCCGAACGTGAACGCATCGAGCGGCGCCTGAAGTACGAAACCCTGCACGATCCGCTGACCGGCCTGCCCAACCGCGCCATGCTGCTGCAACGGCTGGAGGTGGCGATGCAACGCTACCGTGGCGATCCGGCCAGGCGCTTCGCGGTCCTGTTCATCGATCTGGACCGTTTCAAGGTCATCAACGATTCGGTCGGGCATCTGGTCGGCGACGAGCTGCTGTTCCAGGTCGGCGGACGCATCCGCTCGTGCCTCAAGTCCGGCGACATGGTCGCGCGCCTGGGGGGCGACGAATTCGCCGTGCTGCTGGAAACCATCCCGTCACCGGAAACCGCGCGGCAGGTGGCCGCGCGCATCATCGACACCCTGCACGCGCCGTTCCGGATCGGGGTGAAGGATCTTTTCACCTCCGCCTCCATCGGCATCAGCACCGTCACCCCCGCGTACCGCCGCGCCGACGAGCTGTTGCGCGACGCCGATTCGGCGATGTACAGCGCCAAGACCGGCGGCCGGCATCGCGCCGAGGTCTTCGACGACCGCCTGCGTCACCAGGCCATGCACGTGCTGGAGATCGAGAACGACCTGCGTCGCGGACTGACCCGCGGCGAATTCATTCCCTACTACCAGCCGATCGTGCGCATGGGCGACGGCTACATCGCCGGCTACGAAGCGCTGCTGCGCTGGCGCCACCCGAAGCACGGCATCCTGCTGCCGGGCGACTTTCTGCGCGTGGCCGAGGACGCCGGCTGCAGCGAGGACATCGATTGGCAGATCTTCGAGCAGGTGTGCCGGCATGCCGCCGGCCTCAGCGGCAAGGGCCGTTTCATCAGCATCAACCTGTCCGCCCGCCACTTCCTGTCGCAGGGCCTGGCACAACGGCTGCTGGCGCTGCTGGAACGCCACGATGTGGCGCCGGACCGGCTGCACCTGGAGGTCACCGAAGGCACGCTGCTGGAAAATCCGGTGCATATCAAGCGCACGCTGGAAACCTTCCGGGAACACGGCATGCGCATCGCGCTGGACGATTTCGGCACCGGCTATTCATCACTCAGCTACATGCACCAGTACCCGATCGAGGTGTTGAAGATCGACCAGTCGTTCATGGTCAACCTGGATGAAAGCGACACCAACCAGAGCCGCATGGTGGTGCGCGCGATCCTGGCCCTGGCCAGTTCGCTGGACATCCAGGTGATCGCCGAGGGCATCGAAACACCGCTGCAGAAGGATGTGCTCGAACGCATGGGATGCCGCTACGGCCAGGGCTTCCTGTTCGCGCGCGCGCAGCCGGTCGAGGCCTGGCCGGCGGACGAAACACTGCATCTGGACACCCATCCCCGGACCCACGGGGAGCCCGCGCCCTGATGGCCCACCGCACACGCCCCTCCCGCCTGCGTCGCGTGACGCGGATGCTGGCCCTGCTGTTGTCGGCATGGCTGGTGCTCACCTGGTTGCCGGTGCTGATCATGCGCTTCGTGCCGCCGGTGACCAGCGCCTTCATGCTCGAACGCCAGATTGGCGCTTGGCTGCATGGCGAGCGCGACTACCACAACCACTACCGCTGGGTGGCCTGGTCGGACATGAGCAAATTGGCGCCACTGGCCATGGTCGCCGGCGAGGACCAGCATTTCCCTTATCACCACGGCTTCGACCTGGATGCGATCCAGACCGCCATTGCCGGCGCCGAACACGGCAAGCGCCTGCGCGGCGCCAGCACCATCAGCCAGCAAACCGCCAAGAACCTGTTCCTGTGGAACGGCCGCAGCTGGGTACGCAAGGGGCTGGAAGCCTATTTCACCGTACTGCTGGAGGCCACCTGGCCGAAGCGGCGCATCCTCGAGGTGTACGCCAACATCGCCGAACTCGGTGACGGGGTCTACGGCGTCGGCGCCGCCAGCCGCCGTTATTTCCACACCGACGCCGCCCACCTCGGCGCGCACCAGGCCGCACTGCTGGCGGCGGTGCTGCCCAACCCGCGCCAGCGTCACGCCAACCGCCCGTCGGCCTACGTCAGCCGCCGCGCCGCCTGGATCCAGCGGCAGATGCGGCAGCTGGGCGGGGTCGGCTACGTGGGATGGTGAGAAGCGCTTGACCGACGCGTGGCCGCCAACGTATCCGCGATGGCCCCGCGCCGCCCGTTTCCGGTAACCTGCCGACACATCCCGCCACCGACACCACCGTGCACGCCACACCCCGTCTGACCATCGTCGCCCCCGCCTACAACGAAGCCGCCGGGCTGGAGGCGTTCCATCACCGCCTGTGCAAGGTACTGGACGGATTGGCGGCGCACAGCCGCGTGTTGTATGTGGACGATGGCAGCCGCGACGACACCTGGGGCGTGATCGAGTCGCTGGCCGCCACCGATGCCCGCGTGGAAGCCCTGCGGCTGTCGCGCAATTTCGGCAAGGAGGTGGCGATGACGGCCGGCCTGGACCAGTGCGACGCCGACGCCGTGGTGGTGATCGACACCGACCTGCAGGACCCGCCGGAGCTGATCCCCGAGCTGCTCGCGCAATGGCACGACGGCTACGACGTGGTGTACGCCACGCGCGACGCGCGCGACGGCGAAAGCCGGTTCAAGCGGTTCACCGCCGCCGCCTTCTACCGCACCATGGAACGTCTGTCGGACACGCCGATCCCACGCGACACCGGCGACTTCCGGCTGCTGTCGCGGCGCGCCGTGGAAGCCCTGCGCGAGCTGCGCGAAAGCCAGCGCTTCATGAAGGGCCTGTTCGCCTGGATCGGCTATCGCCAACGCGCCGTGCACTACCACCGCGACGCGCGCGCACACGGGCGCAGCAAATGGGGTTACTGGCGACTGTGGAATCTGGCCATGGACGGCATCACCTCGTTCTCCGCCGCGCCGCTGAAACTGGCCACCTGGCTGGGCCTGGGCAGCGCCTGCCTGGCTTTTGTGTACGGCGTGTACGTGTTCGTCAAGGCGTTGATATGGGGCGATCCGGTGCACGGCTACCCGTCGCTGATGCTGGTCATCCTGCTGCTGGGCGGCATCCAGCTGCTGGCCCTGGGCGTGATCGGCGAATACCTGGGACGCCTGTACGCCGAGGCCAAGCAACGCCCGCTGTATTTCATCGAAAAACGGCACCCGGGTGCCGCACCGGGCACGGTTTCCGCCGATTCACCTTCCACCCGGCACACGCGCTAGACTGGCCCCAAGCCGGCCATTCCGGCCGGTCAGCGGAGGGCAGCATGCGACAGGTCAGACATCTACTCGGGACCAAGGGCGATGCGGTGTTTTCCATCTCCCCGGATGCACCGGTTCTGGCAGCCATCAAGCACATGGCGGAAAAACGCGTCGGCGCGCTGGTGGTCATGCGCGACGACGAACTGGTCGGCATCGTGTCCGAACGCGACTACGCACGCAAGGTCATCCTGCAGGGCCACTCGTCCTCGGACACCCCGGTATCGGACATCATGGCCACCCGGCCGCTCACCGTGAAGCCCGACACCAGCGTGTCCGAATGCATGCGCCTTTGCACCGACAGCCGCGTGCGCCACCTGCCGGTGGTGGAAAACCGCCACGTGGTCGGCGTGATCTCCATCGGCGACCTGGTCAAAGCCGTGATCGACGAGCAGGCGGAAGAAATCGAGCAACTGCAGAGTTACATCGCGGGATAAGTGGATGCCCGGTCCGGCGCCAGATCGGGCCATCGCGGCTGAAGCCGCTCCCACAGGGCAGTTGTCGAGTATCCGGTTTTTCGAGGTGCCCCGCAGGGCTTGCCCGGGGTTTCACGAAACCCTTGTGAAAGAGGTTTCAAGCCCCTACCCGCCGGGTGGCGCGGGCTCGTCCTCAAGGTCCGGCGAGTGTCCGGCACGGTGGCCGACCCAGGCGGCGACGGCCGACAGGCCTGCCGCCATGCCCGCGATGACGGCGGCACCGGCGCCCAGCGCGCGCAACCCGTTGAGGCCGCTGGTGACCACCAGGTCACCGAAACGCCATACCGTGGTCTCGACGAAGTTCTTGCCCTTGTAACGCACCTCGCGGCGCGCACGGGCGTACAGGGCGTCACTGGCGGGCTTGATCATGCCGTACTGTGTGCCACGCACCACCACCTGAAGCACGATCAGCAACGACGTGCCGGCGCCGAGCGCCAGCAGCGGTCCGGTACCGAACACGGCGATGGCGACCAGCAACACCACGTTGACCAGGGCCGGAATGACCAGACCCCAGGTCGCCCCGAAACGGGTCAATATCCAGCGCGTCAGGGTCAACTGCAACAGCATGCCCAGCAGGTTGTTGGCCAGGTCCAGGTTGGCGTAGAAATCCAGCCGCGCCACGCGCCCTTCCACATGCGCCTTCACGTAGTCGGCCACCAGCGCGTAGGCCAGCGTGCCGATGCCGTCGCTGAGCAGCATCAGCAACGCCATGGAGCGCACGAACGGCTGCATCAGCGCCTGGCGCACGCCGGCCCACAGCGACCCGCCGATAGCATCGCCGACCGGGGCCTCGGCATGGGCATGGTGGCGCGATACCACCAGCAACAGCACCAGCGCGATCACCAGCAGCAAGGCCGATACCACCAGCAAAGGCGCCACGCCCAGCACGGCGGCAAAGGCACGTGTCAGCGGCGGGCCGGCCAGCGCGCCGAGCATGCCGGCAAAGGCGATCAGGGGAAACAGCCGGCGTGCCTGCAGCGATGTCCACAGATCGGCCATCAGGCTCCAGAACAGGGACACCACGAACAGGTTGAACACGCTGACCCAGGTGAAGAACACCACGCCCAGGTTGCGCGCGCCAATGTCCTGCTGCGCCATGAAGGCGGGTACGAACGCCAGCAGGCAGACAATGAAGAACCCGTACACCCAGATCAGCAGCCGACGGCGCACGAATCGCGACACCAGCCAGCCGAAGACCGGTGTCAGCACCAGCATGGCGACGAAGGTGCCGGCATAGAACAACGGCAACGCCACCGAACCGACTGCGCCGCTCAACTGGTCACGGACCGGACGGATGATGTAGTACGAGGTGAGGATCAGGAAAAATGCCCACGACGACAGCACCAGCGGCACGCCCTCGCCCTTGCGTATGTCGGCTCGCCAATTCACGGGGTCATGGATCTCGGTGGTTACGCGGGGGTGGCCGGCTGCGCACGCAGCCGCGGCAACGGGCAATGCAGCACCGCGCACACCGTGCGCAGCAGCTCCGATTCGGCGACCGTAACGATACCATCGGCCGCCACCGCCACGCCCAGTCCGTCGATCACCAGCCGCTTGTCCGGCGCACGCAGGCGATCCAGGGCGTCCAGTGCCACGTCCATGGCTGCCTGCCAGTCGACCGGCACCGCGAAGGCTCCGGTCCAGCCGGGCACGGTCCGCTGCATGGCCTGCAGCCACGTCCGCCGGGCCGCCTCGCGGTCGTGCGGGTGACCGTGGACGGCGATGATCGCGCACACCGTGGCGAACGGTCCGTGCATCTCGCGCAGCCGCCGACCGCCGGGGCGGAACCCGGCGGCCGGATCCAGCAGGTCGTGCAACTGCCGGGTCAGAAGATGCATCAGGCAATAGTCGTCCAGACGCACCTGTCCATCGACCCGTACCAACACGTCGAGCAGGGCCAGCAACGCTTCCAGACGCGGACGCGGCTGGCGCCGCAGCACCGGAAACGCCAGTGCCGCCAGCGGCAGGCGCAGCATCGGGTCCAGATCATGCACGGCGGCCCAGGCCCGTGCCGTGCGGGCGACGCCGTCGTCGCCCCAGGCCTGCCCCAGCAATGCCTTCTGTCGCTGCCGCAACGCCGGATCCCGGTCCATGACCAGGGCGGCCAGCACCGCGTCGGCCTGCTGCACATCTTCCGCCATGGCACGCAGGACCGCGGGGAGCCGGTCGCGGGCGGCCGCGGCAAGATCGATGCGATCGCGCGGCAGTCGTGCGCCGCCGACCTCCGCGACCGGCCCCGCCGCCATGTGGGACGCGCGCTCGTCAGGCATGCCATCCCGCGGCGCAAAGCCGGCCAGCGACGCCCGCGCCGCATCGGTATCGCCCAGATAGCGCGGGCGTTGCCAGGCCCGGGCAATGGTGCGCATCTCGGTCTCGCTCCAGACCACGCCGAGCGCGCGCAGGCGCTGGTGCAGCGATGGATGGGTGGCAAACCAGCCGCCTCGCCGGCCGGCGGCACCAAACAGCATGTGTGCCACCTCGCCGCGGCCCGGTGTCCGCAGCCGCGCGCCCTCGCGCAACGCGCCGATCTTTTTCAGTGCACCGGCGATGCCCGCTGTCTGCCGGGTGTATTGCACCGCCGAGGCATCGGCCAGCGACTCGCGCGTGCGCGCCACCGCCGCCTGTACCAGGCGCCCGAAAAACGAACCCGCCGACCCGTAGATCACCATGACCAGTCCGGCCATGAACATCAGCGCCGGCACGCTGTTGTCGGCCCCGCGCCCACGCGCGCTGGCGGCATCAGCGGCCGCCTGCAGCATGACGTGCCCCATCACGCCCACCCCGAGAATGCCGTACAGCAACCCGACCAGGCGCAGGTTCAAACGCATGTCGCCATGCACCACGTGGCTGAACTCGTGCGCGATCACGCCCTGCAGCTCGTCGCGGGTGAGCTTGTCCAGGCCGCCCTGGGTGACGCAGATGGCAGCGTCGGAGGCCGTGTAGCCGGCGGCAAAAGCATTGATGCCGGGCTCGCCTTCCATCACGAACACGTTGAATACGGGGGTACCCGAGGCGATGGCGATTTCCTCCACCACGTTGCGCAGCCGGCGCCAGGTCGGGTTGTCGGTGCCCGCCGGCACCGGCGTCGCCCCCAGGCCGAGCGCCACCACCGAGCCACCTTCACGCAGGGTGAGCAACCGGTAGCACGAAGCCGCCGCGATCAAGACCAACTGCAATACGCTGAACCGGACCAGGGTCGACCCGCGCAGGCTGGCCTGCTGCGCCTCCAGCCAGAAGGCGACCACGCGGTAGAGCATGGCCACCACGATGTCGACCACCACCACGGCACCCAGTACCGCCAGCCCGAACAACAGCAGCAGCCATGCGCTGCGGCGACGGTAACGGTTCTGGTGGGCAAAAAAGTCCATCGACGGGCTCGGTGGGCAGGAAGGAAGACGCGGGAAACGCGTGGAACGCCTACGGCGGCTGGATACTCCCGGGCTAGACCTGCGACAACGGCAACGGACAGTGCAGCGAGGCGCACACCACGCGCAACAGCTCGGCCTCCGCCACGGTCACCACCTCGTCGGCATGGACGAGATCCGCCAGTGCATCCACCAGACGTTGCTTGTCGGCACCGCCAAGGCCGTCGAGGCGCTCCAGGGCCCGGTCCAGCGCGTCCTGCCAGCGCTCGGGCAGGTGCAGGGGCAGATTCGCGTCGGGCAGCAGTTGCCGCATGGCGGCGTCGTAGGCACGGCGCGGCGCGTCGGCGTCCCCGCGGTTGCCGCCGGCGGCGACGACCGCGCACAGCGTGGCCACCTCGTGGCGGCACTGTGACAGACGCCTGCCGCCCGGCCGCGCCCCCGAGGCCGGATCGAGCAAGTCCCGCAATTGCAGGCGCAGCAGATGCATCAGGCAATATTCGTGCAGGTCCACGTAGTCGTCCGCGCGCACCAATTGCTGCAAGGTGTCGAGCAGACGGCCCAGTGTTTCTTTCGAACGCCGGCGCAGCGCGGGAAACGCCAGCGCGGCCAGCGGCAAGCGCTGCATCGGATCCAGGCCGGCGAGGGCCGGTTCCAGGCGCTCCACTTCACGCACCGCTTCGTCCTCCATGGCCGTGGCGATCGCGGCCGACTGCCTGGCGCGCACCTTGGCATCGCGGTCCATCAGCATCGCCAGCAACACGTACCCGGCACGCTGCGGATCACGCACCGCGTCGGTCAGCGGCGCCGGCATGGCATCGCGCAGCCGGCCGGCCGTCTCGAAATCGTCCCGCTGCGGCTGGCCCACCCGCCCGCTGGCCGCCGTCGCACGTCCGCCTGCCGCCGTGTGGCCGCGTGTCGGGGCGGCAGCGGCGGCCATGCCGGCCACGGGTGCGGCGGCAAAACCGGCCACCGACGCGGACGCGTCATCCGGATCACCGGCCTGCCGCGGTTGCTGCCAGGCCTCGGCCAGACGCCGGATTTCTTCCTCGTCCCACGCCACACCCAGCGCTTCCAGCCGCTTGGGCAACGGCGGGTGGGTGGCGAACAGGCTGGAAAACGCGCCGGCCTCGCCGAACAGCATGTGCGCCACTTCCTGCTTGTTGTGCGCGGCCAGTTGCGACCCTTCCTGCAGGGCGGCGATCTTTTTCAGCGCACCGGCAATGCCGTCGGTCTGGCGCGTGAACTGTACCGCCGACGCATCGGCCAGCGATTCGCGCGAACGCGCCACGGCCGCCTGGATGAGACGCCCGAAGAAAAAGCCCACATAGCCGACCACAATCACGGCGATGCCGATCACCGCCAGCGACGCGGTGCCGTTGTTGTTGCGTGAGCGCACCCGCCCGCCCGAATACATCATGAAACGACCCACGATGCCGATCACCAGGATGCCGAACAGCAAGCCCATGAGGCGGATGTTGAGGCGCATGTCGCCATTGAGCACGTGGCTGAACTCGTGCGCGATCACGCCCTGCAACTCGTCGCGCGTGAGCCGGTCCAGGCAGCCCTGGGTGACGCAGACCGCCGCATCGGACGGGGAATAACCAGCCGCGAACGCATTGATGCCCGGTTCGTTTTCCATGACGAAAATGTCCGGCACCGGCACGCTGGAGGCAATGGCGATTTCCTCGATGACGTTCCGCAGGCGTCGCCACGCCGGGTTGGCGGTGTCGGCGTCCACCGGTGTGGCGCCCATGCCGCGGGCCACACTGGCGCCGCCGCCGCGCAAGCTGGCCATGCGGTACATCGAGGCCAGCGCGATCAGCACCAGTACCGCCAGGCTGACCATGCCGATGGTCGGCCAGTCGAGAGCCAGCGTGTTGCCGACATCCCGGCCGTAGTCGGCCTGCTGCCGACCCAGACCCAACGCCAGCACGACCACCACGTCGACCGCGACCACCACGGCGACCACGGCCAGCGCGAACAACACGACCAGGCGCCGGCTGCTGCGGCGAACCTGGTCCTGGTGGGCGAAGAAATCCATCAGTGCACCGTGGGGATGTCGTCGACGGCGCGGGTCAGTTGAAGGACACCTTGGGCGCCTCGCGCACCGCCGGGTCCTCGATCTGCAGGGGCTGTGCGCTCTGGAAACCGAAACTGCCGGCCACGATGGAGGCCGGGAAGGTCTGGCACTGGTTGTTGTAAGTCATCACGCTGTCGTTGAACGCCTGGCGTGCGAAGGCCACGCGGTTCTCGGTAGAGGTCAGCTCCTCCGACAACTGCATCATGTTCTGGTTGGCCTTCAGGTCCGGGTAGTTCTCGCTCAGCGCGAACAGGTGCCCCAGGGTCTGCGTGAGCATGTTCTCGGACTGCCCCAGCTGCTGCATCGCGGCGGCGTCGCCCGGGTTGGCCTTGGCGTTCTCCAGATGGTTGACCGCATCGGTGCGCGCCCGCGTCACCGCCTCCAGGGTCTCGCGCTCGTGCTTGAGGTAGCCCTTGGCGGTTTCCACCAGATTGGGAATGAGGTCGTGCCGCCGCGTCAGCTGCACGTCGATCTGCGCGAAGTTGTTCTTGTAGTTGTTGCGCGCCTTCACCAGACCGTTGTAGATCGCGATGAAGTACACCACTATGATGGCAACGATAACCAGAACGACAATCAGGCCCGTCATTGCTTTCCCCTCGTAATCCGGCGCACCGGCGCCACTCGCCACAGCGTACCATGTTGCCACGTCTCGTCACCGCCCTGGCACTGCTTTTTGGCGTCCCGGCACTGCCGCTCGCCGCCGCCGCCGAGACGCCGCAGGCGCAGTCCGACACGATGCTGCTGCAGACGCTTCCCGACCAGCGCATCGACGATGCCGTCCACGCCTACGACCGCTGGCTCGATCAGGTCGCCGCGCGCAACGACGTGGCCGGCCTGGCCACTGCGGTAGTGGTCGGCCGACATGTCCGTTTCGAGCGCACCCTGGGTTACGCCAACGCCCACACCGGCGAGCACGTCGAACCGGACACCGTCTTCCGGCTGGCGTCACTGTCCAAGGCCTTCGCCACGGCGACCACCGGGCTGCTGGTGGAACAGGGACGGCTGTCCTGGGAGGCGCGCCTGAAGGACATCCTGCCGTTCTTCAAGCTCAAGGACATCCGCGATACCCGCAACGCCACCGTGCGCGACATCGCCGGCCAGCGTCTGGGCTTGCCGCGCAACAGCTACGACCGGCGCCTGGAGGCCCACGAGTCCTACCAGACTCTGGTGCGCCAGCTCGACCGCATTGATCCGGTGTGCGATGTGGGCACCTGCTACAGCTACCAGAACGTCGCCTTCAGCATGCTCGGCGACATCATCCACGCCCGTACCGGTCACTTTTTCGACGTGGAAGTGGGCCGTCAGCTGTTCCGCCCGCTGGGCATGACCACGGCCAGCTACGGACGCGCCGGTCTGGAGCACAGCGCCAGCTGGGCCCGCCCGCATTACTACCGCCGCGGTCACTGGGTGCCCTACGAGCCCAACCTGGACTATTACCGCGTCTCGCCCGCCGCCGGCGTCAACGCCAGCATCCGCGACATGGAACAGTGGCTGATGGCGCAGATGGGGTATCGACCCGACGTGCTGTCGCGCAAGCTGCTCGACATCCTGCATGCCCCGGGCATCAATACCCCCAGCGAGACCTGGGCCACGCCATGGCGCCGCGCCCGCGTCAAGCACGCCCATTACGCGCTGGGCTGGCGTGTCTACGATTACGCCGGCCATCGCGTGATCTTCCATGCCGGCGCCGTCAAGGGCTACCGTACCGAAATCGCTTTCCTGCCGGAATACAACGTCGGCATGGTGCTGCTCTGGAACAGCACCGACCCGGTGCCGGCCGGCCTGATGCCCATGGTCTTCGACAAGCTGCTCGGCCTGCCGGAAGTGGACTGGGCCGGCCTGGACGGAAAACGCCGGCACCGTGGATGACCGGGGAAGCACGGTCGCGCCTGACACCGCTCCGGCTGGTTGTATTCGAATCTTGAGATTCAAGACCGGGCTTTTTGTGGGAGCGGCCCATGGCCGCGATGGTGCTTGCCGACACACCGGTCAAGCCCCCGGACATGTTTCCGGAACCAGAGGTTCCGATGTTTCATCTCTGGCGTGCTTTCGACGTCACGGCTTCTCGACGTCCCCTTGAACGAAAAACGCGGCATGCCATGCCGCGTTTTTCGTATCCGGTCCGGGAGGCCGCGCCTCAACTGTCGTTGAGCTTGAACACCACGCGCCGGGTCATGGTCACGGCCATCGGTTCGCCGTTGCGCAGCGCGGGCTTGAACTCCCAACGCGATACCGCGCGGGTGGCGGCACGATCGAACACGTGGCTGGGGTTGGAATCGACCACGGTGACGTTGTCAACATGGCCGTCGACGCCAACAGTGAAGCGCACATTCACCCAACCCTCGCGGCGCGTGCGCGCGGCCGCCACCGGGTATTTGGGCACCACGCGCTTGACCAGCACGGCGTCCTGAATGACCGTCTTCGGCGTCGGTTCGGGTGCCTTCTCGCTGGCTTCGCGCTCGGCCACCGCCTGCTGCTCGGCGGCCTTCTCGGCCTGGGCCTGCTGCGCCGCCTGCTGCTCGGCCTGCTGCTTGGCCAGTTCCTCGGCCTTCGCCCTGGCCTCGGCCGCGGCGGCCTCCTGCGCCGCCTTGCGTTGTGCCGCCAACTCCTCGGCCTGGGCCTCCTCGAGCTTCACGCGACGGCGTGCATCCAGCTTGGAGCGCAGGATGGTCAAGGTGTAATTGTCCGGGTCGGCTTGGGTCAGCAACTCGATTTCGCGCTTGGCCTCACCGAAGTCACCCTGGTTGATGACCTGCTCGGCCGCGTTGGCGGCAAACGGGAACATCTCGCGCAAGGCGTCGCGCGCCACGCGATTGTCGGGGTCGCGATCCAGGGCCTTCAGGTAGAACTCCACCGCGTTGTTGCCTTCCGGCGCCAGCAGGCGCTGGTCCTGGATGGCCTTGCTGGCCTCGCTGAGCAATTCGGACGTGGACATCGCTTCCACGTTGGCCGGCGGCGGCGCGGATTTGTCGCTGGCTGTGCCCGTACCCATGGACGCGGGCTGGTTGGCCTGACGCGCCTGATGATGCGGTCGCAGGATCAGGAACCACGAGGCCGCCGCCAGCGCCAGGACGATGGCGAGCGCGATCAGCACCGTCACGGCCGAGGCTCCACGGACACGGCGGATGGCAGGAACGTTGGTAGGTTTGTTCATGGCAGCTCACTGATGATTCACGTATCCGCACTCCCGTCGGAGGGAGATGCCGAACACGACTGGCGCGGTCGGGATACGGCAGCCACCGTCATGCATGACAAGACAGCCAATCCACCAGACATGAGACATGACTGCAGATCGGCGGCGGCATCAAAGCCGCGGGCATATACGGAACCCCCCGTTGCCCGGACCGGCGCACACAAACGTCGGCACGGATGCTGAAAGGTACCGCGTTTGGCCAGGGTTGCCAATAGGAAAGGTTCCAAGGCCGGCGCCACTCCCCGCCTGCCCGCATCCACCGCGCAACCGGCACGGCACGGGCACCCCGCCAGAAAAAGTTCATCCGCGTGCAACGAAACGCCCCGGAACACCCGGGGCGAAATTCGCTTGACCGATCACGCCCTGCGCTGGGCAACCGCAGGCCACGACCGGAAAGTGCATCGCGACAGATTCAGCTCACTTGCGTGAACGGGCCTTGGAAGTACGGGTGGCCCGTGCCACCCGCGATGCCGCGGTGCTCTTGGCTTGAGCGGCGGCACCTGCCTTCCCGGTCGCCTTCCGGGCTGCGGTCTTGCGGCCTGCAGCCTTTTTGGTCGACGTCTTCTTCGCCGTGCTCTTCCGGGTCGCCGCCTTTTTCGCTGCGGTCTTCTTGGCTACCGTCTTTTTGGCGGTGGCCTTCCGGGCCGCGGTCTTCCTGGCGGCGGTTTTCCTGGTGGCCGTTTTCTTGGTGCTCGCCTTGCGCGCGGCCGTCTTTTTCGCCGGAGCCTTTTTGGCCGTGGCCTTCCTCGCCGCGCTCTTCTTCGCGGTGCTCTTCTTCGCGGCGGCCTTCCTGGCCGGCGCCTTCTTCACGGCCTTCTTGGCCGCCTTGGTGGCGGCGGTGGTCTTGCGGGCGACCTTGCGGGCGGCCTTCTTCACGGTCGACTTGCGGGCCGCAGTCTTCTTGGTCGCGGTTTTTCTGGCCGCGGACTTCTTGGCGGCCACCTTCTTCGGCGCGGCCTTCCTGGCGGCGGTCTTCTTGACCGTGCTCTTCTTTGCGGCAGTCTTCTTCGCCGCGGTCTTCTTCGCCGGCGCCTTCTTGGCGGCGGTCTTGCGGGTGGTGGCGCTCTTGCGCGCCGTCGTACCGGTGGCCTTTTTCGCGGCCGGGCGTTTGGTGGCCGTCTTCTTGGCCGTGGTCTTTCGGGCTGTCTTTTTGGCAGCCGGTTTCTTCGCAGCTTTCTTTGCAGTAGCCATGGTTCGCATCAGCTCCTCATCGGTTGGCAAGGGTTGCCCAGTAAAAGCATGCAGAAACGCCTCACACAAAAGATCACTGTTTGTGGCGTGTCGTAGATTCTTTACCTGACGACGTGTGCGTTCATTGGAGAGCAGTCGCAACACATGTTGCGGGATGGAGACCGTGATCTTGCGGACGGACTCCGCTTTGCTCCCGTGCTCCACGTACGGCTTGACATATTTCACAACTTTCCTCATGCGCTTCGTCTTTGGAAGCAAAAGCTATTCCTGAAAAATGGTGGTGTCAATCAATTTGCGGGCGTCACGCCATGTCTGGCGCCGCCTGTCAATGGACGATACCTCTTTCACATTGAAAACATGCGCCTTGCATGCTTCACGTAAAATACGTATATACGTCCATACAGTTTTTCATCGCATACGCCACAAGCAAGGCATGGTGCGCGTTGTGGGGCACTCACCAACATTCCGCACCGTCATGACGAAATGATCGGGCGCCGACACTTGTCATGACAACGGACGTATGCCGTGTCGCGTCCACGTCACTCGTATGTTTTTTTGCGTACGCACGAAAAAAGGGGCCGACAAGGCGGCCCCTTCGATGTCCAACGCGACGAAGACACATTCAATCGTCTTCGTTTTCCAGCTGCTCGGCGTAGGCTTCCGGCGACAGCAGCTCGTCCAATGCGTCCTTGTTGTCGGGTTTGATGACGAACAACCAGCCGTCACCGAAGGCGTCCTCGTTGATCAATTCGGGCTGATCGTTGAGCGTCTCGTTGACCTCGACCACCTCGCCGGCCAGCGGCGGATAGATGTCCGAAGCGGCCTTTACCGATTCCACCACCGCGGCACCGTTGTCGGCCTCGACATGGGCGCCGACCTCCGGCAGTTCCACGAACACCAGATCACCCAGCAGCTCCTGGGCGTGGTCGGAAATGCCCACGCGGACCAGGCCGTCGTCTTCCAGACGCGCCCATTCGTGGGATTTCAGAAATTTCAGATCACCGGGGATGTCACTCATGGCTTGATTCCTGTCTTGAATGCCTGGAAGGGGATGCCGGCTCAAATGCCGTCGCGGGGCTTGCCGTTGCGCACGAAGGGATATTTGACCACGCGTACCGGAATTTCGCGACCTCGGATGTTCACCTTGACCTCGCCCGGCTCGCCCGTGGGGATGCGCGCAAAACCGATGGCCTTGCCGAGGGTCGGGGCGAACACGCCGGAAAGGATTGCGCCCTCACCGGCATCGGTGGATACGGGCTGGCCGTGTCGCAACACGCCCTTGCTGTCCATCACCACGCCGACCATGCGCCGCGGCACGCCGTCGGCCTTCTGTTTTTCCAGGGCGGCGCGGCCGATGAAGTCGCGACCTTCGTCCATGGATACCGTCCAGCCGAGGTTGGCTTCCCACGGCGTGACATCCTGATCCATGTCCTGGCCGTACAGATTGAGGCCGGCCTCGAGGCGCAGCGTGTCACGCGCGGCCAGGCCCGCCGGGCGGACACCGGCCTCGCGCAGTGCGTTCCACAATTCCACGGCATGGTCGACCGGCACCAGGATCTCGAAGCCGTCCTCGCCGGTATAGCCGGTGCGCGCCACGAACAACGGCACGCCGTGCAGACCTTGTGCCGCCGCGGCGCTGAAACGCCCCATCGCGCGCATGCGTTCACGATCCACCTCGGCCAGCAGTCCGATCACGATGTCGCGGGCCTTCGGCCCCTGCACGGCGATGGTGGCGAAGTCCGGACGCGGACGCACCTCGACATCGAACGTCTGCGCGTGCTCGCGCATCCAGGCGATGTCGCCGTCGGCCGTGGCCGCGTTGACCACGGCACGAAAGAACGTGTCGCCGAGATCGTAGACGATGAGGTCGTCGATGATGCCGCCGCGCTCGTTGAGCATGCAGGTATACAGGGCCTTGCCGGTTTCCAGCTTGTCGATGCTGTTGGCCAGCAGGTGGCGCAGGAAGTCACGCACGCGCTCGCCATGCAGGTCGACCACGCGCATGTGCGAGACGTCGAACATGCCCGCCTCGCGGCGCACGGCATGGTGCTCCTCGATCTGCGAACCATAGTTGACCGGC
Organism: uncultured Rhodanobacteraceae bacterium; assembly: GCA_964566965.1. Taxonomy (GTDB): domain Bacteria; phylum Pseudomonadota; class Gammaproteobacteria; order Xanthomonadales; family Rhodanobacteraceae; genus Oleiagrimonas. Next base: position 16,580 of record CAZMKO010000010.1, on the reverse strand, counting down.
ATGTCCCAGCCGCCGAAATCGACCATGCGCGCACCCAGGGCGCGATGGGTCTCGTTGAGAACGGTCTTGTGCGTCATGAGCCACCGACAGGCGTGAGGAAAAAAGCCATTATGACCGTCCATGCAGCCAGCGCCAACCCGTCCGCGAATGCCTGCGGGCGGGTCTGCACAGCCTCAATCGTTCGAGGCCGGCTCCACCGGATAGCCCGGCTCGACATCCAGCGCCGAGGCGCACACCGCGGCCAGCTCCAGCAGCCGCAGATCCGATCCGCGTGGACCGATCAGCTGCATGCCGATGGGCATGCCGTCCGGCAGCCGCCCCATGGGGATGCTCACCGCCGGGCACGCGGCAAGGCTGGCGAAGGCGGTCAGGTCGGCCTGGTTGGCCGGCACCGGCGCGTCCAGCGCAAACGCGCCCTGCGGCGTGGTCGGCGTGATCAGCACGTCGACCTGCGCGAACAGGCGCCGCATCTTCAGCGCCGCGGCATCCAACACCCGGTCGGCCCGGGCGTAATCGGCGGCGGATTTGCGCCCGGCATAGTCGAGCATGCCGCGGAACGCGTCCGACACCGGAAATTCGGCATCAGCCAGATCCCGCTCGAAGGTTTCCAGCATTTCGGCTTCCATCAGCAACAGGCCTGCACGGCGGCTGCGCGCGAAGTCCCAGTCGCTGAAATCCACGGTATGCCGTTCGCCGAGTTCATGCGGCAACTTCTCGAGCGCGGCCTCGAACACCTTGATGACGGCCGGCTCCACGCCCAGCGACGCCAGGTCCGGCAGCAAGCCGGTCCGCAGGTGACCCGGCTCCCAGTCGGGTGGCGACAGGGCCACGCGACGGTGCCGCGAGCGCGCGTCGTCGGCATCGTAGCCGGCCAGCACCTGCAGCAGCACGGTCAGGTCGTCGACGCCGCGCGCCAGCAGTCCCACCGCATCCAGTCGACGCGCCGCCGGCACCAGGCCGCGCGCGGAAATCTCGCCGTGGGTCGGCTTGAGCGCATACACGCCGCAGTAGCTGGCCGGAATGCGCACCGAGCCCAGGCTGTCCGAGCCGACGGCCGCCACCGCCATGCCGGCCGCCACCGCGGCCGCCGAACCGCCGGAGGAGCCGCCGGCGGTATGACCTCGACGGTGCGGATTGTGGGTCGGACCGGTATGCGGATTGTTGGTGCTGGCGCCCAGCGCACCCTCGTCCAGATTGGTCTTGCCCAGCACCACCGCGCCGGCCGCGCGCAGCCGTGCCACCACGTGCGCGTCGTGCGCGGCGGCGTGGTTGGCACGCCCGGGCAGCCCGGCACCGGTGGGCCAACCGGCGATGTCGAAATTGTCCTTGACCGCCACCGGCATGCCGTCCAGGCGCCCCAGCACGCCTTCGCGGCGGCGCCGCGCCGCGCTTTCGACCTGCTCCTGCAACAGGCCCGAACGGGAATCGACATAGGCGTTGATGTCGGGATTCAAGCGTTCGATGGCGTCACGGTAGGTATCAGCGAGGATGTGCGGCGAGGTCCGCCCCAGGGCCAGCCAGTGCAGGATCTGGCACAGGCTGGCGCGGCGCAGTTCGGTGGCATCGACAGGGTTTGCTGTGTTCATGGGCGTCCTTCTGCGTCCCGGAAGACTATTTGGCGGGGTCCGGCGCAAACGGCATCCTTCCCGAAACCGCCCCGCAAGCCGGCGTCGACGACCCGACCGCAAACGACCGGGCAGGCCTGTGCCGTTTGCGCGGCCTTGTCCAAAGCGTCCCAAAATCGCCACCACAATACAACGACCGCGCCCGCACCGCGGCGCCCGCGCGGTGCGCATCGTTTACCATGAGGCCAACTTTCTTTGCATGCCCACGAGAAACGACTCATGAGCGAACGCGAAACCATGCCCTACGACGTGGCGGTGGTCGGGGCCGGCCCCGCCGGCCTGGCCTTTGCCATCCGTCTGAAACAGCGCAAGCCCGACATCAGCGTCTGCGTGATCGAGAAGGCCTCCACCATCGGCGCACAAATTCTTTCCGGCGCGGTGATCGAACCGCAGCCGCTGGACGAACTGCTGCCCGGCTGGCGCGACAACCCGCCGCCGATCTGCGTGCCCGCCACCGACGACGCCTTCTACCTGCTGCGCGACGCCAAACGCGCCAGCAAGATGCCGACCCCGCCGCAGATGCACAACCGGGGCAACTTCATCGTCTCGCTGGGCGCGATGTGCGCCTGGCTGGCACCGCAGGCCGAAAACCTGGGCGTGGACCTGTTCCCCGGTTTCGCCGCCGCCGACATCGTCTACGACGACGACGGCGCCGTGGCCGGCGTGCGCATCGGCGACATGGGCGTGGCCCGCGACGGTTCGCACAAGCCCGGCTACACCGAAGGCATCGACATCAGCGCCGACGTCACCGTGCTGGCCGAGGGGTGCCGCGGCAGCCTGAGCAAGAAGCTGATCGCGAAATTCGAACTGGACAAAAACTCCGATCCGCAAACCTACGGCATCGGCCTGAAGGAACTGTGGCAGCTGCCCGCCGGTCGCGTCGAACCGGGCAAGGTGGTGCATACCGTGGGCTGGCCGCTGGACAAGGCCACCTACGGCGGCAGCTTCCTGTACCACCTGACCGACGACCGCCTGGCCATCGGCTTCGTCGCCGGGCTCGACTACGCCGACCCGGACTTCAAGCCGTTCGAGGCCTTCCAGCAGCTCAAGCACCACGCCATGGTCAAGCCGCTGCTCGAAGGCGGGCAGATCCTTTCCGCCGGCGCGCGCGCGCTGGTCGAGGGCGGCTACCAGTCGCTGCCGACCACCGAGATGCCCGGCGCGCTGCTGATCGGCGATGCCGCCGGCCTGCTCAACGTGCCCAAGATCAAGGGCACCCACCAGGCCATGCGCTCGGGCATGCTGGCCGCCGAACACGTGGCCGAGAAAGCCGCCAGCACCGGCTTCGACGCGCGCCTGCGCGGCTCGGTGGTGATGGACGAGCTGCGCAAGGTGCGCAACATCCGTCCCGGTTTCCACAAGGGCCTGTGGTTCGGCCTGGCCAACGCCGCCTGGGAGACCGTCACCGCCGGCAAGTCGCCGTGGACGCTGGGCAACCACGCCGACTGGAAGTCGCTCGACAAGCTCGGGGACCACGCCGCGCCCGACTACGGCTGGATCGAACGCGACCTGCCGCCGCGCGACCGCCTGGCCAGCGTGTACTTCGCCGCCACCGAGCACGACGAGGACCAGCCCATCCACCTCAAGGTGCCCGACACCGACATCTGCATCGGCCGCTGCACCGAGGAATACGGCAACCCCTGCACGCGCTTCTGCCCGGCCGGCGTCTACGAGATGGTCGAGGACGAAGCCGGCCGGCGCCTGCAGATCAATGCCGCCAACTGCGTGCACTGCAAAACCTGCGACATCAAGGACCCGTACGAGAACATCATCTGGACCACGCCGGAGGGCGGGTCGGGACCGACGTATCAGAACCTTTGAGGGGGCTCGGAAAAGCATCGCGGCCATGGGCCGCGATGGCCCGCCGGAAACCGAATCGGTCACCGCCATCCCCGCGCTACAAGCACTCACCAACTTTCCATGCCGACCACCATGCCCGACACTCCACCTTTCGAACTCGTCGACATCGGCGCCAACCTCACCCACGATTCCTTCGATCACGACCGCGACGCCGTGCTGCAGCGGGCGCGTGAACAGGGTGTGACGCAACTGGTCGTCACCGGCGCCAGCCGCGAAAGCAGTCATGCCGCGCTGACCCTGGCCGAAGCCCATCCGGGCACGCTCTACGCGACCGCCGGCGTGCATCCGCACCACGCCATCGACTACGACGCCGCCACTGATACCGAGCTGCGCGAACTGGCCACGCACGATGCGGTACGCGCCGTGGGCGAGACGGGGCTGGACTACCACCGCAACTATTCGCCGCGCGCCGTGCAACTGGCCGCCTTTGAAAAACAGCTGGCCATCGCCGTCGACCTCGGTATGCCGGTGTTTCTGCACCAGCGCGACGCGCACGACGATTTTCTGGCGCTGCTGAAAAGCGCCCGCGACCGGCTGCCCGCGGCGGTGGTGCATTGCTTCACCGATACCCGCGAGGCGCTGTTCCACTACCTGGACCTGGACTGCCACATCGGCATCACCGGCTGGATCTGCGACGAACGCCGCGGTACACACCTGCGCCAATTCGTGCACGAGATTCCCGCCGACCGCCTGATGCTGGAAACCGACGCACCCTACCTCCTGCCGCGCAATCTCGACCCGAAGCCCTCGCACCGCCGCAACGAGCCGATGTACCTGGCCCACATCAGCCGCGAGGTGGCACGCGATCGCCACGAGGATCCGGCCACCACCGCCGCCAACAGCACCGCTACGGCCAGGGCGTTCTTCGGATTGGAGTGACCGGACGCCGCCGCCAGAGCACGTCGGTGGCGCAGGCGGCGCTGCGGAATCGGCCGCATGGGACAGTGCGGCGCGTTGGTTTTTTGCAAGGTGCCTTGCGGGCTGCGGATGGGCTGATGATTTTTCGCCTGGCGGCGGTATCGCGCCCTGCGGGCGCTCGTTCATTTCTCTTTTGTGGAAAAGAGAAACGAACCAAAGAGAAAGCCACCCCCGTTCGGCGCCCTTCGGGTGCGTTCCGCGTTCCGGGGTTTTCCAGACGGGCCCTCCGTGGCCCGCTGGAAAATGGCCGGCGTCCTGCCGGCCACCCTGCGGGCCTGATCCTCCACGCTCCACCGCCCGCCGAGGGGCCCCGGGCGCCAGCGCCAACATCCAGTTTGAACTGTCGTGAACGCGCGAGAACCGAGCCTCCCGGCTGGATCGCGGGTGAGGAAACAGCGGAGTTTTGCCCCGCGTCCGAAGGCATGTAGATAAACAACTTCGCAAGACGGCGTATTGCGTGATGCCGAATGGCTCGCGAAAGCGGCAGCGCGACAGCGCTGCTTCCCCTCCCCTCAGGCAGCGGCGGACGGGTGGAGGAAAAGGCCCGCAGGGTGGCCGGGATGGATCCCGGCCATTTTCCAGCGGGCCACGGAGGGCCCGTCTGGAAAACCCCGGAGCCCGGGAGCGCACCCGGAGGGCGCGCCTGCGGGGTGCCTTTTCTTTTGGTTCGTTTTCTTTGGGCACGCAAAGAAAATGAACGAGCGCCCGCAGGGCGCGACACCGCCGCCAGGCGGAAAACCAACCAACCGCCGAGCCCCATGGCCGCAGGCCACCCCACCAACAAGCAACCAATCAGCCCGATCCGAACCAACCGGAACACCACCCCGAAAACTGGAAACGCCTACCCCAGCACCCGGGTTGCCCCGGGCGCCAGCCCGTCCAGACACCACTCCCCGACGTGGGTACGGATCAAGCGCAAGGTCGGGTGTCCAACCGCCGCCGTCATGCGCCGCACCTGTCGGTTGCGCCCTTCCCGGATGGTGAGTTCCAGCCATGCCGTGGGCACGCTCTTGCGAAAACGCACTGGCGGGTCGCGCGGCCACAGCCAGTCCGGTTCGGCCGGCAACAATCGCGCCTCGGCCGGGCGGGTCATGCCGTCCTTCAGCATCACGCCCCGGCGCCATGCCCCCAACGCCGCGTCATCGGGCACGCGCTCGACCTGCACCAGGTAGGTCTTGGGCTGCTTGTGGCGCGGATCGGTGAGACGGTGCTGCAAGGCACCGTCATCGGTGAGCAGCAGCAGGCCCTCGCTGTCGCGGTCCAGCCGTCCGGCCGCATAGACGCCTTTCTGGTGCACGTGATCGGCCAGCGTCGGGCGTCCTTCCGGATCGCGGAACTGGCACAACACGCCCCACGGTTTGTTGAGCGCGATCAGCAAGGTTCAGCGGCTGGCGGCGGGGGCCGGCTTGGACGGCTTCACGAAGCGCAGCGTCATGCGATCATCGCCCGCGTCGGCATCGCCGGGGACAGTGTTCACGTCACTCTGCGCGTCGAGGTGGAACCCGGCCTTTTCGGCCATGGCAACCACGTCCTTCTGGCGCAGCGCGGCATCCTTCGACGCCGCGCCACCGGCATCGTCGGGGGCACGCTTCTCGACCACGCCGAACACGCCACCGGGCGCCAGCACGTCGTACACGGCATGCAGCATGGTGTCAGCGCGGTCTTCGTCGACCCATACGTGCAGGCTGCGCAGGCTCAACACCATGTCGGCCGATCCGGGCGTGCCGAGGTTGGGCGTGTGCGGATCGAAGGCGGCCAGGCGCGCGCGCCCATAGCGGTCGGGATGGGTATCGAACAGGGCACGCAGGGATTGGCGCGTCGCGCCGTCGGCCTGCCGGGTGTCCAGCGTGGACGTGACGGCCGCCGTATAGGTGCCGTTGTCCCGCAGCAGTGGCGCCAGGATGGCGGCGTACCAGCCGTCGGCCGGGTCCACCTCGATCACGTTCATGTCCGGACGCAGCCCGAAGAACGTCAGCACCTGACGCGGATGGCGCACCTTGTCCTGCGCCCTGGCCTCGGCGGTGCGCGCCTTGCTGTCGATGGCCTTGTCCAGCATCTCGGCGGACAGTTCGGCCGCGCTGCGCGGCGGCGTGATTTCTTCGGGATTGTCCGCGGCGGGCGCGGAGGCGGCAACGGCGACGGACGCGCCCTGCGACGGCGTCGGGGGCGTGTCGCCCTGGCCGCTGCACGCGCCCAGCAACAGCCCCAGCGCTCCGGCCAAAAACAGCTTGTACATAGATCGACCCCAGCAACAAACCCCGGATCCCCGGCGCTCAGATTACCACGGCAAACGCGCGCCGCCGCGATGTTTCAGTACGGTCGCGGACACACCGACTGCAGGCCGTCGATGTGCTCCTGCAGCACCGGCGCGATGCCCTGCCACATCGGATCGACGATGAAATCGATGCCCTCGCGACGGGCCAGCTTGGCCGCCGGCACCAGGTCGGCATCGCCGGCCACCAGCACGATCTGGTCGACCTGGCGCTTGTAGGCCAGCGACGCGATGTCGATGCCGATCTTCATGTCGATCTGGCTTTGCTTGATGTCCAGCTCGAAGTCCTTGTCCTCCAGATCCTCCCACTCCATGTCGGCATCGTGCAGCGGCTTGTAGACCTCGCGCTTGAGCTTCCAGTGACCGCCGCCGTCGGACAGCTTGCCCAGGCGCAGGGCCACCTTGCGCTGGCGGCGCAGACTGTCGTGCAGGTCGCGGCGGAAGGCGGCCATGGGGCTGGCACCGAAATCGATGTCCTCGCCGCTGATGGGCTGCGCCAGCACCCGGGTGATCGGCGTGCAGTCGTAGAAGAAGATGCGGTACAGCGCGTCGCGCGGGCGCTCCAGTGCCTTGATGTGTTCCAGCGACATGCCGAACACGGTGCGCGCCACGGCACGGGCGTCGTTGGGGTCGCGGTCGGCATACACCTTGCGGTAACGGGCCAGGAAAAAGGCGCCGTCGATCAGGATGGCAGTACGTTGCATACGGGTTCCGAATGAAAAATGAAAAAATGCGAAATGCAATGAGATCCAGGCACGCTGGCATAGGTGCGCGCCGGACCCGCCATTCTACCGGCAATGGGGTACGACCGCATGCGTCGATAAGCGTATCGGCCAGCGGAAACCGCCCTTGCATTCGCTCCCGCGCCATTCCATGGTGAAGGCCCGGCGGGCCACCGTCGCGCAAGGAGTCCCCGTCATGCAAAAGCGCGCTCTGGGCCGTTCCGGCCTTTCCATCGCCCCCGTGGTGTTCGGCGGCAACGTGTTCGGGTGGACGGCCGACGAGGCCACTTCATTCCGCCTGCTGGATGCCTTCGTCGATGCCGGCTTCAACATGGTCGATACCGCCGATGTGTACTCGCGCTGGGCGCCGGGGCTGACCGGCGGCGAGTCGGAAACCATCATCGGCAAATGGCTGCGGCGCTCCGGCAAGCGCGAGCAGGTGCTGATCGCCACCAAGAGCGGCAAGTGGGACACCAACCCGGGACTATCGCCGGGCAGCCTGAAACAGGCCGTGGACGACGCCCTGAAGCGCCTGCAAACCGACGTGATCGACGTGTTCCAGGCGCATCGTTTCGACGCGGACGTGCCCCAGGAAGACACTCTCGGCGCCTTTGCCGAGCTGATCGAGGCCGGCAAGATCCGCGCCATCGGCGCCTCCAATTTCGACGCCGAACAACTCAAGGCGTCACTGGATATCAGCCGCGAACACGGGTTGCCGCGCTACGAAAGCCTGCAGCCGCACTACAACCTGGTCGAGCGCCGCGACTTCGAAACAGCCCTGGCGCCGCTGGCGCGCGAGGAGCACATCGGTGTGATCAGCTATTTCTCGCTGGCCAGCGGTTTTCTCACCGGCAAGTACCGCACGGCGGACGACCTGGAAGGGCGTGCCCGCGCACAGACCGGCGCCGGCAAATACCTCAACGCGCACGGCCGGCGCGTGCTGACCGCGCTGGACGAGGTCGCCGCGCGCCATGCCGTGAAGCCGGTGCAAGTGGCGCTGGCCTGGCTGCAGGCACGCCCGACAGTCACCGCACCGATCGTCAGTGCCACCAGCGTGGCCCAACTGGACGAAGTGCTGGCCTCGGCCGAGCTGGTCCTGGAATACAGCGACATCGAGAAGCTGGACGCCGCCAGCAGCCAGTGACCGGCGGACGCCCTATGCCCCGCCGGGAAGGGCCGGGGGCGGCACCTTGTCCAGCTCCGCATACAGCCAGTCGCGAAACACCTGAAAACCGCGATGCCGGAGGCTGCGCCGCGGATACACCAGGTAATAATCGAACGGCGCCCGGATGCGACGCCGCGACAGGGTCAGCAGCCGACCGGCCTCGATCAGCGGTCGCGCCAGCAACGTGCGCCCCAGCGCCACACCCACGCCCTGCACCGCCGCATGATGCAGAAACTCGGAATCGTTGAAGCCGGCGACGTAATGGTCCGGTGCCCGGCCATCGCTGCCCCGGAACCACTTTTCCCACAGGCCGGACGGGTCGCCCAGCAGGGGCGCCCTGTCCAGCACGGTCCGGCGCGGCCCGCCGACACGCTTGACCAGTTCCGGGCTGGCCACCGGGCTGACCCACTCCTCGATCAGGTGCTCGCATACCACGCCATCCCAGCCGCCACGACCAAGACGCAACGCCGCATCGACCGGCTCGCGTTCGAAGTCCACCAGCGCATTGGTCGATTGCAGGCCCAGGTTGACTTGCGGATGCCTGGCCACGAAACCCGGCAAACGCGGTACCAGCCAGCCATTGGCGAGCAACGGCACCAGGCTGATGGTGAGCCGGCGCTCGTCGGACCCGACGCGAAAGCCTCCCAACGCGCGGTCGATATCCCGGAGCGGGGTGTCGACCGCATGGAACAGCCGCCGTCCGACATGCGTGAGTTCCACGCCGCGCGGGCCACGCACAAACACCCGTGCTCCAAGCTGCTCCTCCAGCTGGCGAATGCGGTGGCTCAGCGCACTCACCGTCACATGCATGGACTCGGCCGCACGCGTCAGATTGGCATGTCGCGCGGCCACGGCAAAGGCATCGAGCAGGTCCAGCGAGAGCATCTTGAGCATTCCTCAAGTCTGTACGGCGAAAGTTTCGCTTTTTCGCCCTCCAGTGTCCACCTAGCATGCGTACTGCTCAAGATAAACGGAGACAGCACATGAACGGTTTCAAACAGATCATCGGCGCCCTCAGCCGCGACATGCTGTTCCTGCACGGGCACATCATTTCGATACAAGGCCTCGATGGCGGTGCCCAACAACCGCTCTACCCACCGGCCACGGACCGCGCCGAATCACGCCGCGGCGAAGATCGGGCAAAGCCTTCCCGCGGCACATGCAAGGCATGCAACGCCTGAGCGCTCCCACAGGCACCTTGAAAAACCGGCATACGGGACATCGACTGTGGGAGCGGCTTCAGCCGCGATGGCGAGATACCCGCAAGTGCCGATCGCGGCTGAAGCCGCTCCCACAAAGCCCGCCATGCCCTCGACACGGACGGCCTGCCCGCGCACGGCACGGGCGAATGATTCGCCCGTGCCGTGCCGGTATCACACCGCGTCGCGCAGTGCCGCCAAGGCGTCGTTGAAGGTCTTGCTGGGCCGCATGGCGGCACCAACCTTGTCCATGTCCGGGCGGTAATAGCCGTCCAATTCCACCGCCTTGCCCTGCACACCGTTCAACTCGCCGACGATGGCCTCCTCGGCCACTTCCAGCGTGTCGGCCAGCTTGCCGAACACCGCCGCCAGCTCGGCGTCGTCGCCCTGCTCGGCCAGCGCGCGCGCCCAATACATGGCGAGGTAAAAATGGCTGCCGCGGTTGTCCAGCTCGCCAACCTTGCGCGAGGGCGACTTGTTGGTGTCCAGGAACTTGCCGGTGGCCTTGTCCAGCGCATCGGCCAGCACCTTGGCACGCGCGTTGTCGAAGGTGCGCGCCAGGTGCTCCAGCGACGCGCCCAGGGCCAGAAACTCGCCCAGCGAATCCCAGCGCAGATGATCCTCGGCCACGAACTGCTGCACGTGCTTGGGCGCACTGCCGCCGGCGCCGGTCTCGAACAGGCCGCCACCGGCCATCAGCGGCACGATCGACAGCATCTTGGCGCTGGTGCCCAGCTCCATGATCGGGAACAGGTCGGTGAGGTAGTCGCGCAGCACGTTGCCGGTCACCGAGATGGTGTCCTGGCCCTTGCGGATGCGCTCCAGCGAGAACTTCATCGCCTCCACCGGCGCCAGGATGCGGATGTCCAGGCCGTCGGTGTCGTGATCCTCGAGGTAACGCTCGACCTTGGCGATGATCTGCGCATCGTGCGCGCGCTCGGCATCCAGCCAGAACACGGCCGGCGTGTCGGACAGGCGCGCGCGGGTGACGGCCAGCTTCACCCAGTCGGCCACCGGCGCGTCCTTGGTCTGGCACATGCGCCAGATGTCGCCCTCTTCCACCTCGTGCTCGAAGACCACCTTGCCGTCGGCATCGGTGACGCGCACCACGCCGGCGTGCGGGATCTGGAAAGTCTTGTCGTGCGAGCCGTATTCCTCGGCCTTGTTGGCCATCAGGCCCACGTTGGGCACGCTGCCCATGGTGGCCGGATCGAATGCGCCGTTGGCCTTGCAGTCCTCGATGACCGCCTGGTACATCGTGGCATAGCTGCGGTCGGGAATGATGGCCTTGCAGTCCTCCCGCTCGCCGTCGGCGTTCCACATCTTGCCCGAGTCGCGGATCATGGCCGGCATGGAGGCGTCGATGATCACGTCCGACGGCACGTGCAGATTGGTGATGCCCTTGTCCGAATCGACCATCGCCAGGCGCGGCCGCGCGGCATACTGGGCGTCGATGTCGGCCTTGATGGCGCGCTGCTGGTCGTCCGGCAACGACTGCAGGCAGGCATACAGATCGCCCATGCCGTTGTTGGGGTTGAAGCCCGCCTGCTTCAGCGCGTCGCCATGCTTGTCCAGCACGTCCCTGTAGAAACGGTCCACCACCACGCCGAACATGATCGGGTCGGACACCTTCATCATGGTGGCCTTGAAGTGCACCGAAAACAGGATGTCCTGCTCGCGCGCATCGGCGATCTGCGCATCGATGAAATCGGCCAGCGCCTTGCGGTGCATCACCGCCGCATCGACGATCTCGCCGGCCTCGACTTTCACCGACTCCTTCAGCACCGTGGTGTTGCCGTCGGTCGTTTCCAGCGCAATCGTCAGGTTGCCCGCCTTGTTCAGCGTGGCGGACTTTTCCGAGCCGTAGAAATCATGCGCATCCATGTGCGCCACATGCGTCTTGGACACCGCGCTCCATTCGCCCATGCGATGCGGATGCTTGCGCGCGTAATCCTTCACCGACGCCGGCGCACGGCGATCGGAATTGCCCTGGCGCAACACCGGATTGACCGCACTGCCCTTGACCTTGTCGTAGCGCGCACGCGTCTCACGCTCGGCATCCGTGGACGGTTCGTCCGGATAATCCGGCAGCGCGAACCCCTTGCCCTGCAGTTCCTTGATCGCGGCCTTGAGCTGCGGCAAGGAGGCCGAAATATTCGGCAACTTGATGATGTTGGCCTCGGAATCAAACGCCAGCTTGCCCAGCTCGGCCAGATCATCCGACACGGCCGCATCGCCCAGCACATCCGGAAACTGCGCCAGGATGCGCCCGGACAACGAAATATCGCGCGTCTCCACCTTCACCCCCGCGGCATCGGTGAACGCATCGATGATGGGCAGCAACGACCCCGTCGCCAGGAACGGCGCTTCGTCGGTCAGCGTGTAAATGATCTTGGGAGTGTCGGACATGGAAACCTCGTCGCGTACGCGGGAAAGGCGACCATTGTCGCGGCTTTGGGGGCTGCCGCCAAGCACGACACGTCATGACGGCATGGCGATCCGCCCTGTCGCAGATGTTGGGACCTGCATCCAAAATGCCGGAACCCTCTTAAACCGCATGAGCCCGCAAAAAGGGTTGGCATAGCAGGCACCAAGCGCTCGCCAAGGTGGCCCCGCGTCGACACGTAAACGACGTCCTACACGCGGTGCGACAGGCCGTCGCAGGGTTCAGGCAGTCGCAGGGTTTCCGCAGCACTCGGCCGCGGCCTCACCAAGCCGAATAGTGTCGACAACGATCAGGTTTGTTCCGCGACAGGCGCGCACGTTGTCAGAACGTGCGTCATGTGGCCAAGTTGGTTTTGACATGCGCTCGAAGCTTGACGTACTGTCCCGTCATCCTCGGCACAGGGAACACGGAAGCATGTCCACGCTTGAATTCGATGGATTGAAACACCGCGTGACGTTGCAGGACCAAGACGGCAAGTCCATGGGCAGTTGGTCGGCATACAACCACATCGACAGTCATGCCAGTCTGCAGCCGCATATACCGGATGGCGTCTACGAGGTGATCGACCGCAAGGCGCCCCACCCGCATCCGGCGAATCCAGACGGTCCCTACGGCTCCTATGGCATCATCCGTTTCAAGGTGCCCGGCCACGTCGGTATCGGACTGCATTCGGGGCGTGCCCATGCCAAGTACCAGCCCGGTCCGCAGCACGCCACGATGGGCTGCATACGTACCACCGACGATGCCATGGCCTATATCAGCCAGTACATCGGCACACATCCGTTGACCACCTTCAGCGTCAGCTGGAATACGCAGGCCGACGCGCAGCATTCCACTCGCAAGCACATGGCAGATGCCCATGCACGCCCGTAATTCCCTGTTCGGCGTGGCGGCGCTGTCCTTGCTTGCCGCGCTTTCGGGATGTGGCGCCGGCCAGGCGACACCGCAGGCCAACTCGCTTCACGCGCCACCCGCCAAACCCGCATGCACCGAAAAACAAGCAGAAGCCGCATGGGGCGCAACCGAACGTCTGCAAGACTGGGCGGCCGTGAAGAAGTTCTACGATGACTATCGCGCTTGCGATGAAGGCGGCATTGCCGAGGGAAGCTCGGAAGCGGTGAGCCGTCTTCTTGCCGATCATTGGGACATGCTCGGCACGTTGGCCGGGTTGACCGACAAGGACGCACCATTCCGGACATTCGTGCTGAACCATATCAACAGCACCTTGGCCACACGCGACCTTGAAACCATTGCCGAACATACGCGTACGGCGTGCCCCGCGAACGCACGCAGCCTGTGCCAGGCTATTACGACGCAAGCCACTCACGCTTTGCGCAAGCAGATGGAAGAAGACGGGGGGAATTAGTTCAACATGCCCTTCGGCCTGCGCCCGAATATCAAGTAAGTGCCATTGGGGCAGAGGGTTATTGATCCCAAGACAACTTCTCCGCCCCTCCACCTTCGGACGACAAGCACCCGGTGTCGCCGGACCTGACCCGCCATACGCTCCAACCAATCGTTGTCAACGCCGCCCAACAGGAACCACACTCATGGAAGATTTCTGGCAAACCATCTTTTCCATCCTCCCCTTTCATCTGCCGCACATACTGATTTACGTGGCTGGCATGGTGCTGTGCATGTTGTGTCGTGCATCGTACAAGCCAGCAGCAAGACGGATGCTGGCCGGCTTGACGCTGTGCCTGATCGGTATGATCGGTTCCGGCATCGTCACCGGTGCGACAACGGTGATGCTGTCAGGCGGACATGGCTACGACTCGGTCAGGCAGTTGCAGACCATCAACCTGATATTTACCAGTTTCCTGCCACTGGCCGGCATGTCGCTGATCATCGCGGCGTTCATGAGCGCGATGACAAGCGGCCAGGCGAACGCGAATGAGCCTGCCTACCGAACGCGCGGGATACGGCGAGCGTTCGTGCTTGGCATCATCGGCATCTGCCTGTTTTCTCCACTGGGCATATTGGCCTGGTCCATGAGTGCCGATTTGTCCCGTGACGGAGCTGACGAAAACGCGGACCCGGCAGACGTGAAACGGTTGCGGATCACAAAATGGCTCGGCGTGATGGCCACGGTGTTCTTGTGTATCCAGGCGATAGGCAGCGTGGTCTTGCTCTCGCACCCATACCACTAGCCAGACAAAAGTGGCCGGCGGCCAGGCGATTGGTCGGGCCTTCAAGCCTCTCAAACCGTCCACGCCGGGTAGTCCCTACCAACAGAACAGCAGGTCATGACTTGCCGGCATGGGGTTTGACGACGTCCAATCGTTTCCAGTGATACCGCGTCGCCGATGTCGCAGCGAGATCGATCACGCCAGCGCGGATAAGCCGGGCGGCCAAGCCACCCGGAAGGCACGTATCACGGATTCGGTCTATCAAATAGGCGCCGTGCTTGCGCTGCAACGACGCGACACCATGGTCCGCGCACGACCGGGTGATATCGCTGCTCGCCTAAAACAATATCACCCGGGCCGGACCAAAATTCTTCCCTGGCAGACACGCGTTGTCTTCAACCGACGACACGCTTGACGACGTCGACCACGTTGGCAACGGTGAAACCGAACTTCTCGAACGCCACGCCGCCGGGGGCGGAGGCGCCGAAGCTGTGCATGCCGATGACTTCGCCGTCCAGGCCGACGTATTTGCGCCAGTAGTCGGCGGTGCCGGCTTCGATGGCGACGCGCGCGCGGCAGTGGCCGGGCAGCACGCCTTCGCGGTATTCCTCGGGCTGCTCGTCGAAGGTTTCGGTGCAGGGCATCGACACCACGCGCACGGCGATGCCGTTGTCCTTGAGGTGGCGCATGGCGTCCATGGCCAGGCCGACTTCGGAGCCGGTGGCGATGAGGATGGCCTGGAACCGGGTGTCGGCCGGGTCGTGCAGGATGTAGCCGCCGCGTTCGATCAGTTCGAGCTGCTCGTCGGTGCGCGGCTGGTGGGCCAGTTTCTGGCGCGAAAACACCAGGCAGGACGGGCCGGCCTTGTGCTCGATGGCCCACTTCCAGGACACCGCCGATTCCACCGCGTCACAGGGGCGCCACACATGGTTGCCCGGGATGTAGCGCAGGCTGGCCAGGTGCTCGACCGGCTGGTGGGTGGGGCCGTCTTCGCCCAGACCGATGGAGTCATGGGTGTAGACATGGATGGCATGCGCCGGGATCAGGCAGCTCATGCGCACGGCGTTGCGCGCGTAGTCGGAGAACACCAGGAAAGTGGCGTCGTAGGGCACCAGGCCGCCATGCAGGGCCACGCCGCTGTTGATGGCGGTCATGCCGAATTCGCGCACACCGTAGTGGATGTAGTTGGCGTCGGGGCCGCCGTCGGTGATGTTGTTGGAGCCCTTCCAGATGGTGAGATTGGAACCGGCCAGATCCGCCGAGCCGCCGATCAGCTCCGGCAGATGCGGGCCGAACGCGTCCAGCGCCATCTGCGAGGCCTTGCGCGAGGCCACTTCCGGGCCTTCTTGCTGGGTCTTGGCGATGTAGTCGCGGGCCACGTCGGCCCAGTCTCCCGGCAGCTTGCCGTCGATGCGGCGGGTCAGCTCGGCGGCGAGCTCCGGATGCGTCTGCGCGTACTTGTCCATCAACTCGCGCCACTCGGCCTCGCGCTGTTTGCCCGTCTCGCGGGCGTCGAAACCGGCGTAGTAGTCGTCGGGGATGTCGAACGGCTCGTGGCGCCAGTTGAGCATGTCGCGGGCGGCGGCGATTTCGTCGGCGCCCAGCGCGGAACCGTGCGAGGCGGCGGTGTCTTCCTTGTGCGGGGCGCCGAAGCCGATGATGGTCTTGCATACCACCAGGGTCGGCTTCTCGGTTTCGGCCACGGCTTCTTCCAGTGCCTTTTTCACGGCCTCGGCATCATGGCCGTCGACGTCGCGGATGACATGCCAGCCGCAGGCCTCGAAACGCCCGGCGGTGTCGTCGGTGAACCAGCCCGGGACCTTGCCGTCGATGGAGATGGTGTTGTCGTCGTAGATCATCTTCAGCTTGCCCAGCTTCCAGGTGCCGGCCAGCGAGATGGCTTCCTGCGAGATGCCTTCCATCAGGCAGCCGTCACCGCAGAACACCCAGGTGTGATGATCGACCACATCGAAACCGGGTTGGTTGAAGCGTTCGGCCAGCACTTTCTCGGCCAGCGCGAAACCGACGCCGTTGGCGATACCCTGCCCCAGCGGGCCGGTGGTGGTTTCCACCCCGGGGGTGTCGGCGGCCTCGGGATGGCCCGGGGTCTTGGAATGCCACTGGCGGAACTGTTTGAGGTCGTCGATGGTCACATCGTAGCCGGCCAGGTGCAGCAGCGCGTACTGCAACATGGAGCCGTGGCCGTTGGAAAGCAGGAAGCGGTCGCGGTTGAACCAGTCCGGA